>SKRR01000271.1 GCA_007118345.1 Microthrixaceae bacterium
ATACTCAGGGCCTGATGGGCGAACATCGGATGGCAGGCGCCGAGGATCTTGAGGGCGGGGCGGTCGAGATACTCAGGGCCTGATGGGCGAACATCGGATGGCAGGCGCCGAGGATCTTGAGGGCGGGGCGGTCGACATCGAGCTTGGCCTTCAGCGTGGCGGCGACATCGATCTCGGTGAGAATCCCGAATCCTTGCGCAGCGAGGGCGTCCCGAACGGCCGTCTCGGCTTCTGGCATCGGGCTACTGGTGGTGGTTTCGATCGGGTTCATGAGCACAGCTGCTTTCCTCGCGGTCGTACCAGGGTGCGGTGTCGTTCACGTTCCGGTGCCGCGCTCGCCGGTTCCCGCCTGGCCCGTTCCCGCGAACTCGTGGAACGCAGCGAAGGCCCGTGGCCCGTAGACCGATGCCGTGCCGCCGTCCATGAGCAACGCGACACCGAGTGCTTCAGCGCACTCCTCCGCAGTCGCACCGCGAGCAACCGCAGCTTTGGCGTGGTAGGCGATGCACCCGTCGCACTGTTTGACGACGGAGATCGCCAACGCCATCAGCTCCTTGATCTTCGCAGGCAGCACGCCGTCGTCGACTGCAGCCTCGTGAAGCGCCCCGAAACCGGCCCACACCTGGGGGCTCGCGGCTCGTAAGGATTTGGTCGGAACTCGAAGGTCGGCGGCGACATCTCGATGATGACCCATGCGTGGTCCTCTTGGGTTGTTGCGGAAGCTGGCTCGCGTCGTCGGTGCGGAGTCGGCGATCGGACACTACGGCTCGGGGACGGCGACCAACAGGGTCGTAGGTCATACCTCATGGGGTATGACCAGGGCAGGGTCCGGCCATCCCCGATCGACACCGTTCCCCCTTCCTCGGCGCGAATGGGTGGTGTGCGGTGGGTGCTGTCACTCCACGAGGAGTGACAGCACGGGGCGACCGGGTTCGAGCTGCTCGACGGCGTCGGATCTCCGAGTGATCCATCCGGACAGTCTCGTCCGTTCACGTCCGATCGGCTCGAGCACTGACTGACGTGCCGTGCGGCCCCTACCCTCGCGGGATGAGCACGGCCGTCAGCTCGGGGTTGACGCTGCACCGTTGGCGGTCGCGCCCGCTGCTGGGGATCGCGATCGTGCTCTTCGCGATCGGCTTCGCCCAGTTCAGTCCCGCAGCGATCCTCGCCGACGTGGCCGACCACTTCGGGGAACAAGTTCCGGGGGACAGCGTTGCCGAGCAGGCCGGCCTCTCGGGGACCGTGCTCGGGATCGGACTCGCCGTGGTGAGGATCGCCTCGCTCGGATCGCTGGTCCTCGCCGCTGCTGCCGACCGGCGCGGCCGCCGACGCACCGCGCTGTGGTGGGGGGCGCTCGGACTCTCGGTGACCGTCGCCGCGGCCGCCGCCCCCGGTTACTGGGTGCTCGTGGCCGCACTCGCCCTCGCCCGGCCGCTGCTGACCGCCACGAACACCGTCGCGCAGGTACTGGCCGCGGAGCTGACCTCGTCGGCCGACCGGGCCAAGGCCCTCGCGACCTGCATCGCAGCCTACGGTCTCGGCACGGGCGCGGTGGTGGTGGCGCGTGCGGCCTTCGACACGGCCGGGTTCCGCGGCGTCCTGCTCATGGTGCTCGGTCCGCTGTGCCTGACGCTGCTCGCGTCTCGGCTCGTGGTCGAGTCCGACCGGTTCCTGCTCGGCGCCACCGAACAGGTGGCGAAGCCGCTGCGGCTCGATCTCGGCCCCGGCCTCCGACCGAGGCTCGCGGTCCTCGCCTCGCTCACCGCGGCCGCAGCTGCGGTCACCGGGCCCTCCAACACCCTCCTGTTCGTGTACGCGGAGAACGTGCTGGACCTGACTCCGACCGCAACGGCAGCGCTCACCATCGCTGGCGGTCCGACGGGTCTCGCCGGGTTGCTCGTGGGTCGGTTCAGCTCCGACAGGTTCGGTCGACGGATGACCGCTGGCGTGGGACTCGCGCTGCTGGCAGCGAGCGTGCTGGTCGCCTATTCGGGCTCGGCGACCGCACTCGTGGCGGGCTTCCTCGCGGGTGTGCTGTTCGGCTCCGTGTTCGGCACCGCCGCCCTGGCGCTCGGCAACGAGCTGTTCCCGACCGAGGTGCGCGCCTCGGCTGCCGGGTGGCTCGTCGTGAGCGGGGTGCTGGGTGCGACGGCGGGCCTGGCGGTCGTCGGTGCGACTGCTGATCTGTTCGGCAGTTTCGGTTCGGCCTTCGCGGTGGTCTGCGCGCCGGCCATCGTGAACGCAGCTCTCGTGAGTCGTCTGCCCGAGACCCGGGGACTCGAGCTCGAGCAGTCCTCAGCGCCTGCACGACCACGCGGGCCGATCTCGTGAGCTCGCGAACCAGCGTCCGCTGGCAGCGATGGGCCTGGCGTGGCGCTGCGATCCCGGCAGGGGCAGCCGCCTCGCTGGTGTTCCCCGAGGCGGGATGGTGGTGGTTCGCCTGGATCGCGCTCGTGCCGACGTTCCTGCTCGTCGCGCACGCATCGGACGCACGCGACGCCGCCTGGCGGTCGTGGGCCGCCGGCGTCGGGTACTCGCTCGGGGTCTTCCACTGGGTGCTCGGCGTGCTCGGTCCGTTCGCCCCGTTCCCGATCATCGCATCGGGTCTCACCTGGGTCCCGGTCGGCCTCGCGCTCCACTTCGCCATCGGCCGTGGACGCTCCGCGAGACCCGTGCTCGGATCCGTCCTGTCGATGCTGGTGGTGCCCTCGGTGTGGGTGCTGACCGAGTTCGTCCGTTCCTGGCACGTCTTCGGAGGGTCCTGGGGACTGCTCGGGCTCAGCCAGTGGCAGGTCGGGACGGTTCGCCAGCTCGCAGCGGTCGGCGGGGTCTGGGCACTCAGCTGGCTGCTCGTCGTGGTGAACGTCGGGGCGACGATCTCGCTGAGGGGTGACGTGGCCCGAACAGCACGCGCCGCAGCGCTCGTCGCCCCGGCGGTGCTGGTCGTCGCGACGGTCGCGTGGGGCGCCAACCGATCCCTGCCCGAGCCCGACGACCACCTGCGGGTGGCGGGCGTCCAGCCGGGCCGGATCGTCGGTCCCGAACTGCGGCTCACCGCGAACGAAGACCTCACCGACACGCTCGGCACTCCGGCCGAGGACGTCGACCTGATCGTGTGGGGCCAGAGCAGCGTCGGGTTCGACCTGCTCGAGGACGCCGAGGTGCGCACCCGCCTCGAGGACCTCACCACACGAGCGGGGACCCCGCTGCTCGTCAACGTCGACGACCGGCGGGCCGACGGGCGCATCGCGAAGTCCTCGGTGCTGATCGATCCCGATGCCGGGCTCGTGGCCACCTACGACAAGCAACGGCTCGTCCCGTTCGGCGAGTACGTGCCGTTCCGATCGCTCTTCGGTTGGGTGGATCGCTTCACGGAGGCGGCGGAGGAGGACCGGCTGCCGGGCGGGGAGCTCACCGTGTTCGATGTCGACGGCACCGCGGTCGGCCCGCTGATCTCCTACGAGTCGACCTTCTCGGACCTGCGCCGGTCGCTCGCGCGACTCGGTCCGGACGTGGTGGTGGTCCAGGGCGCCTCGACGACCTTCCAGGGGTCGTGGGCGCAACCCCAGCAAGCCGCGTACGAGGCAATCCGTGCCGTCGAGTCGGGCCGGTCCTCGATGCTGGTCGCGGTCAGCGGCACGTCCGCTGCGTTCGACCCGAGCGGACGACTGCTGGCGTGGTTCCCGTCGGACCGCACCGGGGTCATCCGCGCCGACCTGCCGGTCAGCGCCGTCGACACGGTGTACGTGCGGTGGGGCGACTGGGTGCCCGTTGCATCGCTGCTCGTGGTGATGGCGTGGCTCATCGCACTGGTGGGTGCGCGGCGTCTCCCCACCGGAGCCCGCAGCGGTGACGGCACCGGCAGTCCACACCGGTGACGGCACGGGCAGTACGGTCACCACCAGGAGGTCACCCTGCTCGCTCGCCTCGCCTACCCCGTCTATCGACTCGGTGAACGGCTCGCGTGGGCGATCCCCGCTCCGCTCGTCCCGCGAGCAGCTCGCGCTGCGGGGACGCTCGCCTGGCTCGTCATGCCGCGGCGTCGCCGCCTCGTCGAACGCCACGTGCAACGGGTGGCCGGTCGCCGGCTCGAGCACCGTGCACGGCGCTCGCTCAGCCGGGCCGCGTTCATCTCCGCCGCCACGTACTGGCTCGACACCTTCCGGCTGTGGCGGGTCGACACCGACCGGCTCGGCCCGCTCGTCGAACCGCACGGGATGGAGTTGCTGACCGACGCGCTGACGCTCGGTCGCGGCGTCGTGCTCGCCACGCCGCACTTCGGCAGCTGGGACCTGGGTGGCGCGTGGCTCGCAGCCGAGGGCATCGCGGTCACGGCCGTGATGGAGCGGATCGAGCCTCCTCGGCTCCGTGACTGGTTCATCGAGGTGCGACGCCGGGTCGGGGTACGCGTCATCGTGCGCGGTCCCGACGTCTGGGACCGACTGGTCGAGTCGCTCGCAGCGAACGAGGTCGTGGTACTGGTCGCCGACCGTGACCTGCACGGCCGGGGCATCCCGGCGGAGTTCTTCGGCGAACGGACGACCCTGCCCAAAGGGGCCCGCCGAGCTCGCGAGGCGATGCGGTGCACCGATCGTCGCAGTTGCGATCTATGACGCCGTCGACGGCGTCCACCTCGGGGTGGCGCGACCCGTGCTCGACGCCGACGATGCCACGGGTGCACTGGACGCCGAACGGGTCACCCAGGAGCTCGCGAACGCCTTCGAGGAGCTGATCTCGGTCGCACCCGAGCAGTGGCACCTGTTCCAGCCGAACTGGCCGTCGGACCACCACCAGTCGATGCTGGACGAGCCCACCGGGGAGCGACGGGATTGATCCAGGCGCGAGCGGTCACGTCCTCGAACCCGACCGTCGTGCCCATGCACGACATCTCGCATGCACGACATCTCGGATGCACGTGCGGACGAACGCGCACGTGAGCGTGAGCGGGGGTGGGGGTGGCCCGACCCGTGATGGCGGTCACCACTTCGACGTCGCCGTGCGGATCCGTTGGATGGTGGCCGCGACGAGATCGAGGGCGTCGTGCGCACCGTCGGCCTCGCCCTTCTCGAAGTCGTCGCCGTCGGAGGCCATCGTGTTGGTGACGTGCGCGAAGCAGATCACGTCTCGCCCGCGCGCCGTGGCGTAGGCGTAGAGGGCTGCGGCTTCCATCTCCACCGCGACGATTCCGAGCTGTTCGGCGTGGGCGATGGCGGTCGGCGTCTCGCGATAGGGGGCGTCGGTGGTCCAGGTGGCGCCGGTGACCACCTGTTGGGCGGGACCGTTCAGCCGACCGGCGAGGCGGGCGACGAGATGGGCGGGCGCCGGGGACCAGTCGGCGGGTGGGAGGTAGTGGTGACTGGTCCCCTCGTCGCGCAACGCCCGGTCGATGATCACGAAGTACGGCGGGTCGGCCACCGCAGTGATCGATCCGGAGGACGTGATGCTGATGAGGAGTTCGCACCCCGAGGCGTGGAGCTGTTCGGCGACGAGCACCGCGAACGGCGCGCCGACCGCGCAGCCGATCACGCCGACCTCGGTGCCGTCGACGTCGAAGGTCCACAGGGTGGTGTGGTAGCAGGCCCAGCCAAGGTGCTCGGTCGCCCTGCCAGCACTGGTGAGGTGGCGGACGATGTCGCCGTCGGGGTCCAGCAGGCACACTGCGGGCACTGCGCAATCGGGACGGCCGCGTTGGCGGCGCCCCTCGCGCAGCAGGTTCTCGGGTCGGAACACCGAGTGCTGGTCGTAGGCCTTTGCCCGCACCAACGGGCTGGGGTCGTCGTCGGTCATCCGGCGGGCAGTCAGCTCTCGAGGTCGACGTCGGCGGGCAGCAGGGTGCGTTCGTGACGGGGGTGGGTCTCGTACATGCGCACGATCACCAGGATGCCCGACGCTGCGGTGAGCGCGGCGACCGCCCAGATCGCGACGCTGATGTCGAACGCGTCGGCGAGCACACCGGCGACGAGCGCGCCGACGGCGTAGCCCATGTCGCGCCAGAGCCGATAGATGCCGACCGACCGAGCCCGCCAGCGGGGGTGGGCGACGTCGCCGATCGCGGCGAGCAGTGTCGGGTACACCATCGCCGTGCCGGCGCCCAGCAGCACCGCGCCGGCCGCCCACGCACCGAAACCCTCCATGGCGGCGATCCAGCCGATCGCGACGGCCTGGGTGAGCATGCCGCCGGCGATGAGGGGTTTGCGCCCGATGCGGTCCGACAACCCACCGGTGATCAGCTGTCCGAGCCCCCACACCGCGGGGTACAGCGCGGCGAGGATTCCGATGCGGCCGACCGACAACCCCGCAGCGGCGAAGTACAACGGGAACAGCCCCCAGGCGAGGCCGTCGTTGAGGTTGTTCACCAGCCCGGCCTGTGAGCACGACGACAGGGCCCGCTCGCGGAACGAGGTCAGGATGAAGACACGTCGGGTGGTCAAGGCCGCGTGCAGGTCGCGGTTGGTCGTGACGTGGGCCGCCTCCTCGAGCTGGGCGTGCCCACGCGTCTCCCGCACGAACGCCACCGACAGCCCCAGGCCGAGCGCAGCGAACGCGATGCCCAGGTAGAAGGGCTCGGGTCGCAGTCCGTACTCGGCAGCGATGAACCCGGTTGCCAACGCCGCGACCGCGACGGCGCCGTAACCGGCGGCCTCGTTGAACCCCATCGCCAGGCCGCGTTTGGTCGGGCCGACGAGGTCGATCTTCATGATCACCGTCGTCGACCAGGTCAGTCCCTGGTTCACGCCCAGCAGCACGTTCGCGGCGATCACCCACCCCCAGGTGGGCGCCCAGATGATCATCAGGGGCACCGGCACCCCGATGAGCCACCCGGCGACGAGGACGGGCTTGCGACCGAACCGGTCCGACAGGGTGCCGGCGAAGAAGTTCGTGACCGCCTTGACCAGCCCGAACGCCATGATGAACGTCAAGGTCGTCGACACCGCGGCGAGGCCGAAGTCCTCCTCGGCGAGCAGCGGCAACACGGTGCGCTCCTGGCCGATCATGCCGCCCACCAGGGCGTTCACCGCCACCAGCAGCAGGAACTGCCCGAGGTTCTCCCGCAACCCGAGTCGGATCGGGCGGCTCGGTGTTCCGGTTCCGGCTGACACGACCAACCTCCAGGGCGTTCAAAGGATTCGCTGAGCGTAGAGGCGATCCTGACACATATTCAAGCTTTGGTTTGAATATCCGCGGGCCGACCCCCGCAGCCGGGAAACCATCTCCGGACGCGCCCACTCCCTGAGTTCACGAGGAGCGGTCCGAATCGCGCGAAGCGTACACTTGTTCGACCGTTCGCGGCCCGTCTGCTTCACTGTCGAGGTGCCCCCTCGACTCGCGTCAGCCCCCGCGAACAGGCGGGACGAAGCGCTGGACATCGCCGTCGCCGGCCGGCCGGTGGTGGCCCTCCTGCCGGCAGATCGGCGGGTCCGCGTCGGGTTGGTGATGCCGGTCGTCGACCGGGTCGTCGACGTCAGCGTGCAACCCACCTCGGCCACCATCGCGCTCGAAGAGGCCGCTCGACGTGCTCAGACGCCGATGACGTCGGTGGAACGCGCGGCGCGCCGCATGCTCGTCGACGCCGCAGCCCGGTCGGACGCCTGGGCGCCCACGGCCGAGATGTGCCTGGTGCGGGCGTTCGGGGGCGTGGCGTTCCCGCTGCTCGCCGCTGCCTACGGGCAGGGCGGCGCGCCGTTGCGCGAGGTGCCTCGCTGGGCCGAACCGGTCCTTGCGGCCACGACCATCGGGGAGGGGGCGGTCGTCGCGTTCGGCGCGGCGGCCACCCGACCGGTGCGCCGAACGCTGGTCGCAGCGATCCGCCCCCTTCCCACCGGGGAGATCGACCTGACCGCGCTGGGCCTCGCACTGATGGCGCGCGACGTCCTCGAACCGGATCAGCTCGCCAGGCTGCTGTGCGCCGAACGAGTGCCGCAGCCCAACTCGCAGCTTCCCGACCGCAGCACGATGCGAGCCGCGCGGCTCGTCCTCGTCGGGTGGGGTCCGGCCCGAACGGAGCGAGTGCTCACCGAGGCAGCCGGCCGCGCTGACGGCTCGGCCGTGCTGCTCGAGATCATCCAGTACGCACGCCAGCTCGGCGATCACGGCCCGGCGCAGCCCCTCCCCAACCGCTTGGACGAACTGCACGACGTGCACCGCGCACTCATGCGAACCGCCACCGCCACCGCCACCGCCACCGCCGCCACCGCCACCGCCACAGCCACCGCCACCGCGCGCCCGACGCTCCCCGGCCACGCCCCTCCACCCGCTCCACGCAGGCGCCGGACACCACATCGTGTGCTGACGCCGCCCGTGGCATCCCGGGCCGTGGGTCCGCACACGCCCATCCCCACCCCGCACGCCGTGCGAGCGCTCGACGGGCGCCGGGCTGGGGATCTCGCGTTCGTGGTGCCCCGCACCGTCGGCGACCTCGAACGCTGGGGGCGGCTGCTGTCGAACTGCCTCGCCGACTTCGCATCCGCCACCGTCACGGGTCGCAGCGTCCTGGTCGGAGTGCTGCGGGCGAGCCGGTTGGTCTACGTGATCGAGCTCACCCCGACCGGATCGATCCGTCAGTTCTGCGGCCGGGCCAACCGGCGACCCACCGAGCGCGACCATCGGACCGTCGTCGAGGCCATGGCGGCAGCCGGCGTCCTCGATCGCGGCACCTCCGGCAACACCGCTGACCGCAACGGAGCGTGACATGGGCGACCCGACGGCGACGAGCCGAGCAGCTGACTACATGAACACCAGCGCCGCGATGCCCACCACCCAGGCGCCCGCTGCGAGGCCGACGGTGGCACGGAACTCGAGTTGTGAGAACACGAGCCAGCCGACGGTCATCAGGATTCCGAGCACCACCAACATCCCCGTCACGCTCGTACTGGCACCGTGGGTTCCCCCGTCGTGGTAGGCGGTGAGTGTCGCGAGGAACGGAAACGGCATCTTGAGGCAACCCGACGTGACCTCGCCGACATTCCCGAGCCGTTGCTGGCCTCGTGCAGGGAAGCCCCGGGGCATGACAGCGGGTTCTCCAGTTTCGACCGGCAGCCACGCCGCGCTGCCCACGGAGGAGGAACATGACCCCACGACGGGAACGGACGTCGTTCCGAGGCTCGCTCGGCGATCGCCTCGACGCACGTCTCGACCTCCCGGCGGCAGATCCGGTCGCCTACGCCCTCTTCGCCCACTGCTTCACCTGTTCGAAGGACGTCGCTGCTGCGTCGGCAATCAGCCATGGGTTGGTCGATCGGGGAATCGGCGTGCTCCGATTCGACTTCACGGGGCTCGGATCGAGCGACGGAGAATTCGCGAACACCGACTTCTCGTCGAACGTCGAGGACCTCATCCACGCAGCCGACATGCTCCGTTCCGAGCACGCCGCACCGACGATCCTCGTCGGCCACAGCCTGGGAGGGGCCGCCATCCTCGCCGCGGCGGCACACATCCCCGAGTCCCGA
>SKRR01000226.1 GCA_007118345.1 Microthrixaceae bacterium
TCCGGTTCCGCGTCGGCCGCCACCGCGGCCACCCGGTCGCACACGGCGCCGTAGTCGACGGTGTCGCCGAGCGCATCGGACCCGGCCGCTGCGCTCAGATCGATGCCGAGGTCGAGGTCGATCTGGATCGGCTGAGCTCGTTCACGCTCCTCGGGCAACACGCCGACGATCGCCGTCAGCCGGAGGCCCCGGAGCTCGATGTGGTCCACGTGCCGCTCCGTCAGGACCGCTCGACGAGTCGAGCGGCCTCGCCGACCAGCTCGCGGCCGTCGGCACCGATCTGACGACCCGTGATGTGTTCCATCGTCGCGATGGCGCGCGGTGGCTCGGGCACCATCTGGTTCCACACGAGGTACCCGGCCAGGAACCCGATGAGCCGCTCGGACAGCTCGTCGGCGTGGAGGATGAGACGACGCCGCTCTGCCAGGAGGCGGCGCAGCTCGCCATAGGACTGCTCGAGGAACCGGGGCTGCTCCTCGTTCGACGGCAGGGGCCAGTGACGCCAGGTGAGCCCCAGCTCGTCGTAGCTGTGCAGGTTGTTGGGCGCCGAGGACATCGACACGATCAGGTCGAAGTCCTGCTCGCGGATCCAGATGATCTCCTCCTGCCGGCGCACCTTGCGGTGGTTCGTCCCGAATCCACCCGGTCGCTCGCAGATTGCGAGCTGGTCCTTGATGATCCAGTGGAAGTGCCGGGGTTCGATGCCCTGCGCCCACTTGCCCTTGGCTGCCATCGTCACGTCCTGGTGTGCGCATCGCGTCGGAATCGGCACACGGCGGTGCGCCCGGTCGGCGGTCGATCGTAGAGGATGTCAGGGGGTCGGGAAGTCGCCCCCGACCACGGTGGCCGCAGCCACGGTGGCGGCGACGTCGTGCGCACGCACCCCCGCGGCGCCGAGCGCCATCGCCCACGTGGCGGTGGCGAGGGACGCATCGAGACGCTCGTCGACGGCAAGGGGGGTCAGCGTGGTGGGTACCCGCCGACCGGCGTCGGACCCTGCGAGCAGCTCACCGGTGAAGCGTTTGCGACTGGTCCCGACCAGCACGGGGGTGCCGTCCGCCACGAGGCGGTCGAGCTGGGCCAGCAGGTCCAGGTTGTGTGACGTCGTCTTGCCGAACCCGATCCCCGGGTCGACCCACACCTCACTGACCCCGGCCGCCCGAGCTGCTGACGCGGCGTGCGCGAGTTCCGACCGGACCTCGTCGACGACGTCGTCGTAGCGGGGCGCATCCTGCATCGTGGCGGGTTCACCCTGCGCGTGCACGGCGATCCAGCCCACCTCGAGCTCGGCCGCGACGCGCCACAACGACGAGGAGACGTCGTTGATCAGCTCGGCTCCCGCGGCGACCGCAGCACGGGCCGTCAGCTCGTGGCGGGTGTCCACCGAGACCCGGACACCCGCAAGTCGGGCCATCGGGGCGACGAGCTCGAGTGCGGGCAGGATCCGCTCGCACTCGAGCTCGGGAGTGACCGGCGTCGCGCCCGGCCGGGTGGACTCACCGCCGATGTCGATGACGTCCACCCCGTCGCGGATCATCTCGCGGGCACGCGCGAGCGCCACCTCCGCCTCCATGTGGAGGCCACCGTCGGAGAACGAGTCGGGCGTCAGGTTGAGCACCCCCATGACCCGTGGTCGGGTGCGGGTCAACGGCGGGACTCCACGAACCGCATCGCCTCGGCACGCGCTGCGGCGTCGGCGCGGAAGACCCCCCGCACCGCCGAGGTCACCGTCGACGAGCCAGGCTTGCGGATGCCCCGCATGGCCATGCAGAGGTGCTCGGCCTCGATGACCACCAGCACCCCCCTGGGTTCCAGGGTGGACTCCATGGCGTCGGCGATCTGGGTGGTCAGCCGTTCCTGGACCTGGGGCCGGCGTGAGTAGCCGTCGACCAGGCGCGCCAGTTTCGACAACCCGGTGACACGACCATCGGTGTTGGGGATGTAGCCCACGTGGGCCTGGCCGTAGAACGGCACGAGGTGGTGCTCGCACATCGAGTAGAGCGGGACGTCGCGCACCAGGATCATCTCGTCGTGGTTCGCGTCGAAGGTGACCTTGAGGTGGCGTCCCGGGTCCTCGTGCAGGCCGGCGCACGTCTCGGCGTACATCCTGGCGACCCTCGCCGGGGTGTCGGCGATGCCGTCCCGCTCGGGGTCCTCACCGATGGCGAAGAGGATCTCGCGCACCGCTGCTTCGATGCGGGCCTGGTCCACACCCGCGGCCAGACCCGGCGGGAGCGGCTCCGCGTCGGGGATGTTCAGGTCGCCGGGGGCCTCCTCGTCGGCGTTGCGGTGGGTGGCGTCGTGGATGCGGGCCATGGGGTGGGTGGTCCTTCCTGGTGTCGACCGCGTCGGCTCGATCGGCTCGGCGTGGAGGGCCGGCGGACTCAGCCGGGCCGGAGGGCGTCGGGGGTGGCGGTTCCGGTCGCATCGACCCCCGCGAGCAGCTCGTCGAGTTCTTCCTCCGCGAGTGTCTCGCGCACCAGGAGCTCGGCGGCGAGTCGATCGAGTACCTCTCGATGTGACTCGAGGATACGACGCGCCCGCTCGTGCGCCTCGTCGAGGAGCCGGGCGACCTCCTCGTCGATCCGCTCGGCGATCTCCTCGGAGTGCTCACCGCCGCGGGTGTTCTCCCGTCCGAGGAACGGTTCGCCGTCGCGCGAGGCGAAGCGCTGCGGACCGAGCTTGTCGCTCATGCCGAACTCGGTGATCATCGAACGGGCGACCTTGGTGGCGCGCTCGATGTCATCGGTCGCGCCGGTGGTGATCTCACCGAGCACGACCTCCTCGGCGGTGCGACCACCGAGCGTCATCGCCAGCATGTCGGCGAGCTGTGACCGCGTGTGCAGCCGTCGGTCCTCGGTCGGCAGGACGATGGTGTGGCCCAGCGCCGCCCCCCGGGCCACGATGCTGATCTTGTGCACCTCATCGGTGTTCGGCAGCACATGGGCCACCAGCGCGTGGCCCGCCTCGTGGATGGCGACGGTCCGGCGTTCCACCGGTGACATCACCCGACCGAGCCGCTCCGGGCCCGCCATGACCCGGTCGACCGCCGAGGCGAAATCGGCGCGGCCGATCGAGTCGGCGGACCTGCGAGCGGCGAGCAACGCGGCTTCGTTCAGCAGGTTCGCCAGATCGGCACCGGTGAACCCGGGGGTCCGCCGCGCCAGCACCATCAGATCGACCGTCGCGTCGAGCGGCTTGTTGCGGGCGTGCACCTCGAGGATCGCGTGACGCCCCTCGACGTCGGGGGCGTCGACGATCACCTGGCGGTCGAAGCGGCCGGGTCGCAACAGGGCGGGGTCGAGCACGTCGGGGCGGTTCGTCGCCGCCATGAGGATGACCCCGGTCGCGTCGCCGAACCCGTCCATCTCGACGAGGAGCTGGTTGAGCGTCTGCTCGCGTTCGTCGTGGCCGCCGCCGACCCCTGCGCCGCGCTGGCGTCCGACTGCGTCGATCTCGTCGACGAACACGATCGCCGGCGCCTTCGCCGCTGCTTGCTGGAACAGGTCCCGGACCCGGCTCGCGCCGATGCCCACGAACATCTCGACGAAGTCCGATCCCGAGATCGTGAAGAACGGCACGCCGGCCTCACCGGCGACGGCCCGCGCGAGCAGGGTCTTGCCCGTTCCCGGTGGACCGCACAACAGCACGCCCTTCGGGATCCGGGCACCGAGCTGCGCGAACCGCTCCGGGTCCCGGAGGAACTCGACCACCTCGCGCAGCTCCCCGACGGCCTCGTCCACCCCGGCGACGTCTCCGAAGTCGACCGAGGCGTCCGACTCGGTGGCGAGCCGGGTGCGGGCCCGACCGAACTTCATCGCCCGACCCCCGCCCATCATGCGGGTGACGAACCACACGAACACGCCGACGATCAGCAGCGTGGGGACGAAGGTGAAGAGGATGTCGGCGAGGGTGTACCCGTCGCCGTTGTCGGCGTCGGCCTCCACCCCTGCGGCGAGCAGCTGCTCGGTGAGCGCCTCGCCGTAGTCGGTCGGGAACGTCACGACGTAGGCCGTCCCGTCGCCGAGGTCGCCCTCGACGGTCGAGGTCGCGTTGTGGATCGTTGCCGACGCCACGTCGCCTGCGTCGAGTCGCTCGCCGAACTCGTCGAGACGCAGCCGGGCCGGGTCCGTGCCGGTGAGCACCGTCGTGGTCGCCACGCCCGCGAGCAGCACCACCCCGATGAGGACCAGGAACTTCCAGTTGCGCAGGGCGCGAGCGAGCTTCGACGTCACCGCTGCGCAGGGTATCGGTGTGGACCGCTGATGGGACGCCGGGGCGGCGTCTAGTGGTCCTCCGGCTCGTACACCGCGAGGTACCGCAGGTTGCGGTACCGCTCCGCAGCGTCGAGACCGAAGCCGACGACGAAGTCGCCCGGGATGGTGAAGCCCACGTAGCGCACCCCCAGCCCCTCGAGGTCGGCCGACTCGCGTGCGAGCAGCGTGCACACCTCGAGGCTGGCGGGACCGCGGGCCTCGAGGCTCCGGCGCAGATACCGCAACGTGAGACCGGTGTCGACGATGTCCTCGACGAGGATGACGTCGCGCCCGGACAGGTCGACATCGAGGTCCTTGACGAGGCGCACCACACCAGAGGTCCGCGTGGAGGACCCGTAGGACGACACGGCGATGAAGTCGATCTCCACGGGCAGGTCGATCGAGAAGGCCAGCTCGGTGCAGAAGGCGTAGGCGCCCCGCAACACGCACACCAGCAACGGACGACGGCCCGCGTAGTCCTCGGTGACCTGTTCGCCGATCTCGATGATCCGCTGGGCGAGCTGCTCCTCACTCAGCAGGACACGGCCCAGGTGGTCGTCCGAGGTCAGCCGGGACGGGGACTCGTCAGTCACCGACGAGACCCTAGTGGTCCGGCACTGCAGGGCCCGAACGTTCGAGGCGGAGTCGCCCGGCGGTGCGCCGCAGCGACCACCCGCCGACCACGTCGCACCCTCTCCGACGGCCCCACACCACGTCGAGCATCCGTTCGGTCGCCGCACGGTCGGGAGGTGGAGCTCCTGACGTCTCGGTCCGCCACCACGCGCGCAACGCCGCGACGGCGAGCGGAGCCGGGACCGCTCGCAACGCCGCCACGTCGGTCGGATCGACCGACGTGGCGAGGTCGTCCACCAGGTCGGCGTGCTCGGCCGCGAGCCCAGCGAGCCGTGCGAGCAGGGGGACCACGTCGCGTTCGGCGACGTCGTCGAGCAGCGGCAGCACCTCGGCGCGCACCCGGTTCCTCGTGAAGCGTGGATCCTCGTTGGTCGGGTCGTGACGGGGGCGCACACCGAGATGTGCGCACAGGTCGTGCGTCTCGGAGCGACGCAGCGCGAGCAGCGGATGGGTCCCGGCGCGCATCGCGGCGAGACCCACCGGTCCGGTTCCACGCAGCATCCGGAGCAGGACCGTCTCTGCCTGATCGTCCGCGGTGTGACCGAACAACGCCGACTCCGGCAGCGCCGCTCGGCGGGCCTCGCGGGCCCGCTGCTCGAGATCACCGCCGGGAGCGACGCTCGCCGTGACGACCCGACCGGGCACCCCCCAGTGGCGGGCGAGCGACATGACGTGTGCAGCATCGTCGGCGGCGCCGGCGCGGAGGCGGTGGTCGACGTGCACCACCTCGACGTCCAGCTCCGCGGCGATGGCCAGGGCGAGCAGTGCCGTCGAGTCGGCGCCGCCCGAGACCGCGCACGTCACCGCCGTGCCCTTCCCGGGGAACCGACATCGGTCGAGCAGTCCGCGGACCAACGGATCGTCGGGTGCGGGCACGACGGCAGTCGTCACGGCGGCTCCGGGCTGCGACATGGGTGGGTCGCGGACCCGAGGGTCAGGCGGCCTCGAGGTCGGGCGCGACCCTCGCCACCCAGGTGGCCGGCTCGCGGATCTCGTGCAACGTGGGCAGGTTCTCGGGCCGGGCGAACGCACGGTTGAGCAGGTCGGGGCCACCGCGCCGCTCCACCTCGGCGATGAACTCCTCGCCCTGTTGGTACTGGGCGAGCTTCGCCTCGAGGCCGATGAGCCGCTGCAGCAGCTTGGCGGCGACGTTCATCTCCTTGCGTCGCTGACGCAGCACCCGTGCGAAACGATCCGCCGACGGCACCTGATCCACCGCGGCTCGGTCCATCGTCACGTCGCCGTGGCCCTCGAGCAGGCTCATGAGTCCACCGACACGGTCCATCGCGTCGCGCTGGTCGGCGCTCGCGAAGAGCGCGACCACACCGCCGTCCTCGAGCGGATTGGATCGGGTCCGGATCGAATCCGCCAGCCGACCGACGGCGTCGAACAGCCGCCGGGGGTCAGGCTCGGCGGCACCCATCAGCTCCTCGACCAGCCCGAGGAAGTGCTGTCGGAGCCAGGGGATGCCGGTGAACTGGGTCCGGTGCGTGACCTCGTGCAGTGCGACCCACATGCGGAACTCCGACGGCGGGAAGGCGTGGCGCTTCTCGAGGGCCAGGATGTTGGGTCCCACGTAGTAGACGAGGTCCTGGTCCTCGGGGTCCTCGTCCTCGAGCACCAGCAGGTCGTACTGCCCCAGCACCCGTGTCGACATCCAGCCGAGGAGTCCCCCGAGCTCCGCTGCGGCGATCTTGCCAGAGAGCGCCCCGATGGGCCCCGTGCCCTCCATGCGACCCAGGACCGGGCGCAGCAGTCGCCGGTAGCTCGCGAGGTTGGCACGCACCCAGTCGTCGCGGTGCACGACCCTCGCCCGCGCCGGACCGGCCGCGGACCGCAGACCGGTCTCGGCCTCGACGTAGTGCTGCGCGCGCCGGGTGAACTCCTCGAAGTCCTCCTCGAGGCCCGCGGCATGGTACGACGACGCGAACGGGTCGCTCCCGGACAGCCGTGCGGCGACGGTCTCGGCGAGCGCCCAGTCGACCGCGTCGCTCACGTGCGGGTCGTCCCGACGCTCAGCTGTCGGAGTTCGGGTAGCGGGTCTTGGTCACCCGGAAGGCGTACAGCGCGAACGCGCCCACGACGAGGGCGATGGCGCCGACCGCGATCGGTACGGCCAGCCAGAAGTGCCAGACCTTTTCTGCGAGCAGCATGGCCGCAGTGTAGGCACGGCGGACCGGCTGGTGACAGCCAGCTCAGCGGGCGTCGGCCGTGCGTCGCCCCACCTCGGTGGAGTAGTAGTCCTGTCGTCGGATCCACGTTCCGCAGTGGTGACACCGACTGGCAGCGCCTGCGCACAGGCCCCGGCAGTGGCGGCACTCCGTTGTGCTGCTCATGCCCAATTCCTCCGTTGTCGACGGCGACCTCGTCGTCGCCGTTGGTACTCGACACCAGTGAAACAGATCGTCACCCGTTTGCAACGTCACTGGGTGAGATTCTCCAAGGGAGAAGTGAAGCTCGTCACAACCGGTCCGGGAAAACAACGGGAGCCTGCATCCGCGGCGGCGCCACGACCCGAACTACCGCCCATGAACGCTCGCCGGATCAACAAGTTCCCGCTGGTCGCCCTGGTCGCGCTGGTCGCCACCGTGGCGGTGGCCTGCGCCCCGATGACGCCGCCTCGCACCTCGACGGTCGACCAGGTGGATGTCGAGCGGTATCTCGGCACCTGGTACGAGGTGGGCAGCATCAAGCAGTTCTTCTCGATCGGCCTGGTCAACACCAAGGCCGAGTACTCGCTGCGCTCCGACGGTCTGATCCGCGTCGAGAACAGCGGGAGGTACTTCGCTCCCTTCGGTCCCGAGTCACGCATCGTCGGCTCCGCCGCACCGGTGGACGAATCGAACGCCCGTCTCAACGTGAGCTTCGCCGGGACCGCCACTCCCACCCCACCCGGCAACTACTGGATCGTCGACCTCGACGACGACTACCAGTGGGCGATCGTCAGCGATCCGACCGGCCAGAGCGGCTTCCTGTTGACCCGGGAGCGTTCGGTGTCCGACGAGCTCTACGCCGAGCTGGTGCAGCGTGCCCGCGACGCCGGGGTGAACACCGGCAACCTCACTCGGACGCCGCAGCTGTAACACCGAGCAGTTCCACCAGACCGACGGCCCCCGGGCTCACCCGGGGGCCGTTTCGCGTCCGTCCGAGAATCGAATCCGGGGCGGACTGTCATCGGTTCACCCGGTGCTGGGGTGGGTAGTGCTTGCCGGACCGAACGTGGCGATGCGCGTCCGGCTGATCGCGAGTTGGCGACACGATGGGCGACACGTCACCGGCGGAGCACGCCACGGCACTCAAGGACAGCGTGCAGCGTCAACGGCGCGAGCGGCTTCCCGACGCCGTCAACGACCTGATCGATCACCTGCGACGGGCCGAGGTCCTCTTCTACGGCGCCGGCCTCGCCTTCTACGGTCTCATCTCGGTCGCGCCGTTCCTCGTGGTCGGGTTCTGGGCCGCGGCGGGAGTGGCCGGCGAGGACCGGATCGACTCGCTCGCCGAGAACGTCGCCTCGGTCGCCCCCGGGGAGGTCGACATCGAACCCGCCGTGCAGAACCTGCTCGAGGTCGGCACCGGCGTCGGCCTCGTCGCGCTGCTCACCGCGCTCTGGCCCGCCACGGCCTACGGGGGCGGGCTCATGCGCGGATTCGACGAGCTCTCGCCAGCGGAACGACGTCCGGCGACGGGCCTCCGCGGACGGGCGAAGTCACTCGCGCTGCTCCTCGCGATGCCGGTGCTGCTCCTCGGCGGGCTCGCCGTGTCCTCGGTGTTCACCGGCCTGGTGGATGACGGCTGGGCGGTGCGCATGGCCGCATGGGCCGGCGCGATCGTGGTCAGCACCCTCGTCACCGCCACGGCCATCGCCGCCATCTACGTGCTCTTCGGCCCCGACGACCTGTCGGTGAGGTCGCTCGCCACGGGAGCCGGCGCTGCGGCACTCGGCATCACGATCATGTCGGCGGGCTATCTCGTCTACCTCGAACAGGGCGCCGACTGGGAGGAACGGGTCGCGGGGTCGGGGCTCGCGACCGTGGTGCTACTCGCGCTGTGGCTGTACCTCAGCAACGTGATCCTCTTGTCCGGCTACGCCATCGCGCTGGCCTGCAGCGACGTCGACCCGGAGGTGGACGATGGGTCCGCACGACCGGGCGACGACGGGCATGCGACGAACGACGACGGACCCGACCTGCGCGATCACAATCGGAACGAGGACGGGTCTCGGCTATCATCGTCCGATCCGACGGCCTCCTCGGCCGCCGGCCCGCCCGGGTAGCTCAGTCGGCAGAGCAGCTCACTCGTAATGAGCAGGTCGCCGGTTCGATTCCGGCCTCGGGCTCCAACAGCCGGAAGCCCCTGCCAACACAGGGCTTCCGGCCGCGTCGCGCACCCGCCACAGCAAGAAGCAGCTCTGCACAGCGCTCCGTCAGAGGGCACTGACCTGGCCGCGGTGAGGTGACGTGGTCGTGTCAGCTCGGGAGCAGCTCGAACGCCGAGCCGCTGGCGGTGCGGACGACCGAGAAGTGTCGACGGTCCAGCGTGGCGATGCGTCGCAGCGAGTGACGCTCAGCGAGCACCACGAGGCTGGCGTCTGTGCCGCCGAGTGGGAGGTCGGCGTAGCGCTCGACCAACTCTGCGATGCGCCGCCAGTCCTCGGCCCGCATTGACTCGACTGTGAGGTCGCCTGCTGCAAGGGACTGGTAGAAGCCCGCCTCGGCGGCTGGACCGAGCTGTCGCTCGATCAGGTAGCCCGCCTCGGTCAAAACCAGCGGTGTGGTGATCAGCGGTCCCGCCTCATCGGTGACGAGCCGGGCGCAGTCGTGGTGGTCGGGGTCGTTCTGGTCTGCTGCGGCAAGCAGCACGCCGGTGTCGACGAGGAGCACTCAGCGACCGAAGCCCTCGGCCAGCATGTCGTCGGCGTCTCGGGCGGCGCGGCCCGACGCCGACGCCCCGAGCGCGACGAAGCCCGGGCGTGCACCAGTGGGACGATCGGCGTTCGGCAGGTCGTCGGCCAAGGCTCCCAACAGGTCCGCGACCGAGACGCCACGGCGGGCCGCCTCGGCCTTGAACCGGTCGGCCACTTGAGGGGGTAGCTCGACGGTGGACATGGCACCAGTGTACGACGGGAGTCCCTTTGCCGGTCCGAGTTCAAGGGGATGCACCGAGAGCGGGACCACGGAGCGTGCCGAGGTGTTGGGTCCACTTGGCCCGACTGACAGTGACAGCAGACAACTCGGCGCACAGCGCTCGCGGCCCCGCCGCCCGATCGTTGGGGCTGCGGGGCGTCGCACAGCGCTCAGGGTCGGATACCTCGTAATGAGCAGGTCGCCGGTTCGGTTCCGGCCTCGGGCTCGATCACTCTGTCGGCGGGGTCCTGTCGTGCAGGACCGCGCCAACAGGCGGTGGTGGTGTGGAGCACAGCGCGTGTTCAGCGATGACGCCGCATCACATGGTGGTCGCGGCGCAGGTACCCTCGTCCGGGTGAGGCCGGAGCAGGAGATCCTCACCGCAGCGCAGCTTGATGCGATGACTCCGGACGAGCGGCGTGACGAGTTCGAACGCCGAGTCGTTCGAGACGCGGCTCAGCTGTCCGATGAATTGCGTGAGCGCATTCGCTCGACGGCAGAACGTTTGGCGCGTGCTCGTGCGGACCGTTGAGTCGACGCGAAGCTCGCGTCTCCGAACAGTTCTTCGAGCGGCTCGACGAACTGTTCCCCGGCGAACGTGCCGCTGAAGGCGCTCCGTCCGCGACGGACTTCCTCTTGCACGATCTACCGAACGTGATCGATGTCCTCGCCGAGGACTTCCATCGGTCGACACTCCCCAGCGGGCACGACGACGAGACGCGGGTGCTGGTCGCACAAGGACTGCTCCTCGGAGCCTTCGTCGTGTACGCGGAGCTGGACCGAGCTGACGCCGTCGAGATCTTCTACCTCGACATCGACCCCTGAACAGAACCGGACCTGCGGTGAACAGGGTCGGTCGCTCCCAGGTTGCCATTGCGAAGGCCCGGTTCCCACAGGAGACAACTCGGCACACATCGCTCGCCGGCGCGCCGCTCGATCACGTAGCCCGCCTCGGTCGCCACCAGCGGTGTGGTGGTCGGGGTCGTTCTGGTTTGCTGCGGCGAGCAGCACTCCGGTGTCGACGTCGTGAGCTGTGCTCCTGGGCGCGGAGGAAGTCGGCGAACCGTCGTCGCTCGGCGTCGCCGGTCCGCAGCCGAGTCCTCTCGATCCCCGCTGACACGAGTCTCTGGCGTAGCGCGTCGTCCACGACGATGCGACGCACCGCCGCAGCCGCCGCGGGGGCGTCGCCGGGGGGCACCAACAGCGCAGCACCTTCCGCAACGGCACGCACTCCACCGACGTCGGTCGCGACGGTGGGTGCTCGAGATGCGAAGGCCTCCATCAGGACGCTCGGCACGCCCTCTGTCCACGAGACGTGGAGGAACACGTCGGCCTCGCGATACCGGTCCATCAGTCCGCCGTCGAGCGGCACGTAGCCGAGCAGGTCGGCGCGATGAGCCACGCCGAGAAAGGCCAAGCGATCGCGCAGGTCGTTCTCCAGTGGTCCCTCGCCGACGACGTCGAGGCGGAAGTCGGCACCGAGGTCGGCGAGGACGTCGGCCAGCAGGAGGGGGTTCTTCTCCGTCTCCAACCGACCCACGCTCAACACGGTGTACGGCGCGTCGCCGGGCGGCTGACGCGGTCGCTCCAGGTCGGACTCCGACACGAACGACACGATGAGCTCGTGCCGCCGCCGCGCTCGTGCATAACGCTTCGAGAGCGCCGGTCCAACGGTCGACACCGCGTTGACGCGCGCCAGCGCGCGCCAGACACCTTCCATGACGTGGAAGGCCGCCTGCGGGCCGAGCCGCCCCGGGAAGCGGCTTCGTGCGTAGGCGAGCGTGTCCTGGCGCACTCCGAGCACGATGTGACGCCTCCGCACGAGGGCCAGAACGGCAAGGGCGAGGGCCATCGGGCTCGGGCCGTTGATCCACACCGTGTCGACGTCGCCGAGCACTGCCCAGAATCGTCGCAACGTGCCGCCGAGCGCGCTCACGACAGCGCCCACATCGGCGGCGCTCGCGTAATAGGGCAGGGCGACGAATGCCGCCGGGTCCGGTACGACATTGTGGGAGCGCCCCGGATCGGGGTCGAGGCGACCGAGCACAGTGAGTTCGTCGCAATCGGCTGCCAGGCTGAACATGAACAGCGGGAAGGTGCGGTGGACGGTCAGGATGCCCGAGGCGTCGCGTCGATAGATCGCATCCTCGTAGGCGGCGAGCCTCACGACGCGAGTCGTCGCAGCGCGCTGCGCACGGCGGAGACCGGGGGGCCGTAGCGGGAGACCCCTGCCAGCACTCCGAAGCCGTAGGCGAGGTGCATCGTCACGTAGACGAGTGGCAGCGCGGCTGCGTCCGTCCTGGCTGCCCCATCGATGGCTGCGCGTGCGGCAGAGGCACCGAGTGCGAGTCCGTACAGGGCCAGCCCGGCGCGCGCCAAGCGGCTGGCCGGTGCCAGCGCGGTGGCGGCTGCGAGTGCCGGCGGCAGCAGGTGTGAGGGGCGCATGGCGGCAGGATGGCGGCGAAAGGTCTTGGCCTTGTGAAACCCGTACCGCCAGTACTGACGGGCGAGCCCCTCGAGTGAGTCACGTGGGAAGTACTCAGCCGCCAGGCCGGGCACGCACACGTGCGCACCTGGCTCCGTCGCGTGAAGGCGGAAGGCCAGCTCGCAGTCCTGATCCGTCGGCCAGTCCTCGTCCCATCCGCCTGCACGTACGAGGACGTCGCGGCGCCACATTCCGGTGAAGCCCGTGTCGACCTCGAACTCGGCGTCTGCGGAGCTACGGAACGTCGCGCCTCCCACGCCGAGCGGGGTGGACAGCGCGAGCGCGATCCGGCGTGACCAGGAGCAGCGGTCCTCGACGGCCAATGCCGGCCCGCTCACGTGCACGACCCCACCGGTGCGCAGGCGTTCGACGGCCAGCCGCAAGTAGCAGGTCGGGTAGAGCGCGTGAGCGTCCATGCGCGCCACGAACTCGCCGCGTGCGGCCCGCAGCCCGATGTTCAGTGCCGAGGACGTCTGACGCCGGGGGTTGTCCAGCACGCGGATGCGGTCGTCGCTCCCCGCCAGCTCGGCGAGGATCACTCGGCTGGAGTCCACGGAGCCGCCGTCGATGAACAGGAACTCGATGTCCTCGTCGATGTCTTGGGTCTGCATGCGGGCGACCACCGAACGCAGATGAGCTTCCTCGTCGAGGACAGGAATGAGCACGCTGACGACTGCGATCATGCGGACTGTAGCTGGACCCAGCCCGTGTCGACGGCCCTCCTCCGTGGTCGAGGGACGAGGAGGTCGTGAGCTGCTCCGCTCCTCGACGAGGACCGTGTCACCTTGGAATCCGGCACGTAGCCTGTGGCCATGGCTCGAGCTGTTGCCCAGCCGATGCGTGAGCTGGTCGAGCAGAGGCGTGACGACATCAAGGCTGCTGCGGCGCGTCACAAGGGCCGGTCGATTGCCATCTTCGGTTCCGTGGCGCGGGGCGAGGAGCGGCCGGACAGCGACATCGACTTCTTGGTGGAATTTGCTTCGGGAAGCTCACTGTTCGACCTGGTGCGGCTGAAAGAGGAACTCGGGGAACTGCTGGGTTGCAGCGTCGACGTGGTCCCAACCGGCGGCTTACTTCCTCGCGACGACGTCCGCCAGGAGGCGGTCTGGCTGTGAGCCGCAGCGACGACAAGCGGCTCGATGACATCCGTGAGATGTGTGTCAAGGTCGCCTCGTAGGTCGAGCGAGGTCGGGCAACGAGGACTTGCGGACCGTTGCCGAGGAGCTCGGTGCACCCGACTCACGAGATGGCGACAGGAGATAACTCCGCTCACAGCGCTCGTCGACCTGCTCACAGCCTCTGACCGACCCGCAGAGGTGAATCCACCCGTGGGTGATTGCCGCGGGGCAGTCTGGGGTACCCCGCCGCCACACTCGTCCGCGATGCTCCGGACGACCGGCAAGGAGCTGTGCCATGTCGTCGATCCATCCCCTCCGTCGGTCCCTGCGGACCGTTGTTGCACTCTGTCTCGCTGGCTGCGTGCTCGTCGGCCTCCCGGCGCTGGCCGTCGCCGCCGACGCCGAGGAGACGCCCGCCGAGACGGCCTCGGCGGTGCAGATCACCTTCACCCCGGCGGAGAACGACGAGCCGTGCCGTCCCCCGGTGCTCGGTCTGTCCCGCTCGGTGGAGAACGTCGCCGAGCACTTCACCGTCAGGATCACGGTGGCCGCGGCGCTCTGCAGCCGCGTGGACGCCGCAGCGGTCGTCTATGCGATGCCCGGCAACGGCGTCGCCTGGCCCCAGCAGCTCGTCGAGCGGGTCGACTTCGAGCTCCGGGAACCGGGTGTGACCGAGATCCGCTTCGACAAGGGATGCGAGCCACTCCAGTTCGATCTGATCACCGGGGCGAGTCCCGCGACGATCTCGCCGGTCGGCCCGTGGCACGGCCCACTGCTGTTCGCCTTCGACACCGCGACCACGCTGCAGTACTGGGGTCGGACAGGCTGCGACACGACGACGACCACCGTCGCGCCGACGACCACCGAAGCACCCACCACCACCGGAGCACCCACCACCGAAGCACCCACCACCGAAGCACCCACCACCACCGTCGCGCCGACGACCACCGAAGCACCCACCACCACCGTCGCGCCGACGACCACCGACGACGTACCCGTCGAGGTGCTGCCCACCGTCGCGACCCCGCCCGACACCCCGGGACCACAGGTGGCCGAGGTGGGTGGCGCCACCGTCGCCACCGCTGGCGACTCACCGGTGCAGGTCGCGGGCACCACGCAGAGCCGTCCCGCGCCGTCAGGTCTGGCACTGACGGGATCCTCGAGCTTCCTCGTGGGTGGCGCCGGCATCCTGCTCGTGCTCGTCGGCGGGATGATCCTGCTCGGCAATCGACGTCGGGCGCTCTGACCGACCGGCGACTCGGCGCGTCGCCGCCGGAGCGGGCGCTACCGTCCCGCTGATGTCGATCGCTCCCGACAGCCGGACCGGCCGTGCCGTGCAGGCGATGGCCGGTTCGCGCTGGTTCGCCCGCATCGGTCCCCGCGTCGCGCCCCCGCTCGACCGCTTCGTGCACCGGGTCTCGGGGGGCCGGCTCCTCATGAGCCGACTGATGCTCCCGTGCGCGATCGTCACCACCACCGGTCGACGGTCCGGAACCGACCGGCCGACGCCGCTGGCCTCGGTCCCACTCGACGGCGACCTCTACGTCGTCGGCTCGAACTTCGGCCGGCCCGAGCACCCCGCGTGGACGTGGAACCTGCTCGCGGACCCTCGGGCGACGGTCTCGTTCGAGGGGGAGCAGTACGAGGCAGAGGCCGTGCTCCTCGACGCCGAGTCGAAGGAACGCGTCTGGCCGCGCCTCGTCGAACAGTGGCCGCTGTTCGATCTGTACGTGGCCCGCAGCGGACGCGACCTGCGGGTGTTCCGCCTGTCGCGTCGCCACGGCTCGAGCACCGCCTGACCGTCAGCGCAAGGGCGGGAGCGTCAGCAGCAGCGCCCGGAGCTGGAGTGGTTCGCTCGGGTTGAAGTCGAGCGCGTCGCAGAGATGCTGCACCCGTTTCGCGACATGCAGGAAGTCCTCGTGGGATCCGCCGTCGACCAGCCGCTCGCGGTACACCTCGATGATGGTCGCGAGCCCGGAACGCAGCTCGTCCAGGCGGACCTTCTTGACCTCACGTTTGTGACGGTCGATGAGCTCCTTGGTGCGACCCTTCGGCGGCGTCGCCTCGATGGACTCATAGGAGGCGTGGAAGGCATCCAGCTCCTCGGCGTGACGCGCCGCCAGCGGTTCGAGCAAACCGTCGATCGCGTCGAGCAGTTCGTCGGCGGCGCCCGCGGCAGCGGCACCGGTGCCGTCGAGACGCAGCGGGACGTCGCGCCAGAGCTGCCGACGCCGCCCGACCTCGGGATCGTCGGCCAGCAGCCGCGCCCGGAGCAGGCTCCCGCCCGACAGCGAAGCAGCGAGACGGGCGAGGTCGGCCGCCACTCCTTCATCGACCAGGCGCCGCTCGAGGAGCTCCTCGGACACCGGGCCGAGATCGAGGCGCACACATCGCGACGCGATGGTCGCCATCTCGGCCGGCACGCGTGTGACCGGGAGCAGGAAGAACGTTCCGGGTGCCGGCTCCTCGACGGCCTTGAGCATGCGTTCGAAGGTCCCCTCGCTCGGATTCTCGAGACCGTGGAGCACCAGCACCTGTCGAGCCCCTTCGGGCGGCTTGCGCGACGCGGCGAGCGCGACCTGCTGGGCCTGCTCGAGGAGGAACTTGGCGCCCGCCGGTCGGAAGTGCAGCAGCGACGGGTGCTCATCGACCGCGACGAGTCGCCGCGCCCGAGCGGCGTCCCCCTCGTCGAGACCGTGGGCCAACAGCTCGGCGGCGAACGCTCGGGCCGCAGCGAGCTTGCCGGACCCCTCGGGACCGACGAGCAGGTAGGCGTGCACCGGGTTGGCGACCCCCGCGCGCAGCTGCGCGACCACCTGCTCCTGACCGACCACCTCGCCCCAGAGGTCGCCGGACGCGTCGGGATGCAGGGACACCGGCATCAGGCGGGCCCCAGATGGAGCTCGATCGCGACCTCGATGCGTTCCGTGACCTCGGCCTCGCTCCCGCCGGCGTCGATGCGCACCCACGTCTCCGGGTCGTCGGCACACTGCTGCGCGAACCCCTCGGTGACCCGCCGGTGGAACTCGTCGCCCGCCGCCTCGATGCGGTCGGGGCGCGTCCCCACCCGGGCGGCCGCCACGGTGGGATCGATGTCGAGCCACAGCACCAGGTCGGGTTCGAGCCCGTTCGCCGCCCACGCCGACACCGCCTCGACGATGCCGACGTCCTGGCCGCGCCCGTACCCCTGGTAGGCGACGGTCGAGCCGCTGAACCGGTCGCACACCACGTCGCGCCCGGCCGCCAACGACGGCTCCACGAGCTGCGTGACGTGCTGGGCGCGGTCGGCCATCATCAGCAGCGCCTCGGCCCGGTCGTCGATCGGGCCGGGCGTGTCGAGCAACAACTCCCGCAGGCGGGCGCCGAGCTCGGTGTCGCCCGGTTCGCGGGTGAGCACGGCGCCGAGGTGGTCGGCCAAGCGGGCCGCCTGGGTGGACTTGCCCGCGCCCTCGCCCCCCTCCAGCACCACGAAGCGGCCGCGTCGCCCTGTCACGACGGCTTCTTCGTCGGCGCCTTCTTCTCGGCAGCCTTCTTCTTCGCCGGCACCTTCTTCTCGGCGGCCGTCTTCTTGGCCGGTGCCTTCTTCTTCGTGGCCTTCTTCTTGGCCTTCTTCTTCGCCGGTGCCTTCTTCTTGGTGGCCTTCTTCTTGGCCGGGCCCCGGGCGCGCCGGTCCGCCAACAGTTCCAATGCCCGCTCCATCGTGAGCTCCTCGACCGAGTCGCCCTTGCGGAGACTGGCGTTGGTCTCTCCGTCGGTCACGTAGGGTCCGAACCTGCCGTCCTTCACCACGATCGGCTTCTCGGTGTCGGGATCGGCACCCATCTCGCGCAACGGCGGTTTCGCTGCGCCCTGACCACGACGGCGCTTCGGTTCGGCGAAGACCTTCAGCGCGCCGTCCAGGTCGATCGTCAGGAGCTGCTGCTCGGTCTCGAGCGAACGACTGTCGGTCCCCTTCTTCAGATACGGGCCGAACTTGCCGTTGAGCGCCAGGATCATCTCGCCGTCGGACGGGTCCACGCCGACCTCGCGGGGCAACGCCAACAGCGGGAGCACGTCCTCGAGGGTGACCGTCGCAGGGTCCATGTCCCGGAACAGGCTCGCGGTGCGGGGCTTGAAGCCGGTCTCGTCGTCGTGGACGCCCTCTTGCACGTACGGGCCGAACCGGCCGGCCTTGAGGTGCACGTCGAGCCCCGACTCGGGGTGCTGGCCGAGGACCCGGTCACCCGAGGGGGCCTCGAGCAGCTCGACGGCACGTTCGGTGGTGAGCTCGTCGGGCGGGATGTCCTCGGGGATGGACGCTCGCTGGTGGTCGTCACCCTCGCCACGCTCGAGATAGGGCCCGTAGCGACCGACGCGAGCGACGACCCGTCGACCCTGCTCGTCCTCGCCGAGGGGGATCGAGTTGACCTCGCGTGCGTCGATCTCGCCCAGGTTGCCCTCGACCAGCCGCTTCAGGCCGAGTCCGTCGACCTCGCCGTTGACGTCAGCCACCCCGAAGTAGAAGCGAGCGAGCCACGGCTCCATGTCGGCGCTGCCCGATGCGATGTCGTCGAGCTCCTCCTCCATCCGTGCGGTGAAGGCGTAGTCGACCAACGACGGGAAGTGCTGCTCGAGCAGGGTGACCACGGCGAAGGCGGTGAAGCTCGGCACCAGTGCCGAGCCCTTCTTCCAGACGTAGCCCCGGTCCTGGATGGTCGAGATGATCGACGCGTACGTCGACGGGCGGCCCACTCCGAGCTCCTCGAGCCGCTTGACCAGCGACGCCTCGGTGTAGCGGGCCGGCGGCTGGGTCTCGTGGCCCACCGCGTCGAGCGCCTCGGTGGCCATCGCGTCGCCCTCGGCCATGTCGGGCAGGACCCGCTCCTGGTCGTCGAGCGCGGCGTCGGGGTCGTCGGAGCCCTCGACATAGGCCCGGAGGAAGCCGGGGAACAAGATGGTGCGCCCCGACGCGGCGAACACCGCTTCTCGCTCGCCGACATCGGCGGTGGGCACCGTCGTGGCGACCAGGCGGGCCTGGACCGACTCGCCCCGGGCGTCGCTCATCTGCGACGCGACCGTGCGCTGCCAGATCAGCTCGTAGAGCCGCAGCTCGCTCGCGTTGAGCTGCCCCGCCACCTGGTCGGGGGTGCGGAAGCTGTCGCCCGCGGGCCGGATCGCCTCGTGGGCCTCCTGGGCGTTCTTGACCTTGCTCTGGTAGCGACGGGGAGCGTCGGGCAGGTAGGCGTCGCCGTAGCGCTCACGGATCTGCGCCCGTGCGGCGTTCACCGCGGTGTCCGACAGCGTGGTGGAGTCGGTCCGCATGTACGTGATGAAGCCGTTCTCGTACAACCGCTGCGCGGTCGACATCGTCTGGGACGACGACATGCGGAGTTTGCGGCCGGCCTCCTGCTGCAGGGTCGAGGTCATGAACGGCGCCGCCGGCTTGCGGGTGTAGGGCTTTCGCTCGACCGACCGCACGGTCACGGGCCGCGACTCGAGTGTCTCGCGCAGTTGGTTGGCGGTCGACTCGTCGAGCAGCACCGCGTCGCCGGTCAGGTTGCCGGTCGAGTTGAAGTCCTTGCCGGTGGCCAGCCGGCCGCCATCGAGTTCGACCAGCGTCGCGGGGAAGGCGGTCGGGTCCTTGTCGGCCGCTTCGTGACGGAAGGTCGCCTGCAGGTCCCACCACGTGCCGGTGCGGAACGCCATGCGCTCGCGTTCACGCTGGACCACGACACGGGTGGCCACGGACTGCACCCGGCCGGCCGAGAGCTTCGGCATGACCTTCTTCCACAGCACCGGCGAGACCTCGTAGCCGTAGAGCCGATCGAGGATCCGGCGGCTCTCCTGGGCGTCGACGAGCCGGCGGTCGAGCTCGCGGGGGTTCTCGATCGCGTGGCGGATCGCTTCCGGCGTGATCTCGTGGAACACCATGCGCCGCACCGGGACATTCGGGTTGAGGACCTCGAGCAGGTGCCAGGCGATCGCCTCGCCCTCACGATCCTCATCCGTCGCGAGGTAGAGCTCGTCGGCGTCCTTCAACAGCGCCTTGAGGTGGCGGACGTGGTCCTTCTTGTCGGGGCTGACGATGTAGAGCGGCTTGAAGTGGTTCTCGGTGTCCACACCGAGTCGCGCCCACTTCTCCCCCTTGTACTGCTTGGGCACATCGGCGGCGTTGCGAGGCAGATCGCGGATGTGCCCGATCGACGACTCCACCTGGAACTCGTCACCGAGATAGCGCGCGATGGTGCGCGCCTTTGCCGGCGACTCGACGATGACCAGAGGGCTACCCACGGGGGACAGCTAACGAGTCGCCCCGGTGGATGTCAAACACCTGGGGGCGCAGCGTCCGGGTCGGACGGCCCGGTAGCGTCGGTCGACATGAGCTTCGAACCGAGCGCCCGCGGCGCCGACCTGCGCGAACGAGCACTGGCCTTCATGGACGAGGAGGTCGCCCCGGCCGAGGCGGTGTACGAGTCCCAGATGGCTGAGCTGGGCGACCCGCACGGCCACCCGCAGGTGATCGAGGACCTCAAGGTCGCCGCCCGGGAGCGGGGCCTGTGGAACCTGTTCATGCCCCACGAGACGCCGTGGACACCCGAGCCGGTCGACGTGTTGGACTACGCCCACATCGCCGAGATCAGCGGCCGCGCAGGTCACCTGGCACCGGAGGCCATGAACTGCTCGGCACCCGACACCGGCAACATGGAGGTGCTCGCGCTCTTCGGAACGCCAGCACAGCAGGAGGAGTGGCTGGTCCCGCTCCTCGAGGGTGAGATCCGCTCGGCGTTCGCCATGACCGAGCCCGACGTCGCGTCCTCGGACGCGACGAACATCTCCCTGCGGATCGAACGCGACGGGGACGACTACGTGCTCAACGGCCGAAAGTGGTGGATCTCGGGTGCGGCGTCGGAGCGCTGCAAGATCCTGATCGTGATGGGCAAGACGGACCCCGAGGCGGCGCGTCACCTGCAGCAGTCGATGATCCTCGTGCCGATGGACACCCCCGGGTTGACCAAGGTCCGCGAACTGCCCGTGTTCGGGTACCAGGACCGTGAGGGCCACTGCGAGCTGCGGTTCGACGACGTCCGGGTCCCCGCGTCGAACCTGATCGGCCAGGAGGGCGGCGGGTTCGCGATCGCCCAGGCCCGGCTCGGCCCGGGTCGCATCCACCACTGCATGCGGTGCATCGGTGTGGCCGAACGCGCCCTCGAGCTGATGTGTCGCCGGGTGACCGACCGCGTGGCCTTCGGCCGCCCCCTCGCCGACCAGGGAGTCATCCGCGAGTGGATCGCGGATTCGCGCATCGAGATCGAACAGGCCCGCCTGCTCACCCTCAAGGCGGCCGAGCTGATGGACACCGTGGGAGCGAAGGGGGCTGCTGTCGAGGTGTCCGCGATCAAGGTCGTTGCGCCCAACACCGCGCTGCGGGTCGTCGACCGGGCGATCCAGGCCCACGGTGGCGGCGGCGTGTCCGACGACTTCCCCCTGGCGCGCATGTACGCGGGACTCCGGACGCTGCGCTTCGCCGACGGTCCCGACGAGGTCCACCGTCGCCAGATCGCCCGCACCGAACTGGGCCGCTACTCCGGCTGAGCCTACGGGCCCGTTCTGTCCTGCGAAATCGGCCCTGATGGCCGCGATCTGCGGGACAGAACGCAGTAGCGAACGCTCAGAGCGACGGGCGGACCTCGACGATCTCGTCCACCTGCGCCTCGGCGAACAACTCGCGGACGCGGCCCGGGCCGGCGAGCACGACGAAGCGGCCGCCCCTGCGACGCACGCGCAGCGCAGCGGCCACGACGATCCCGAACGCGACCGGGTCCCACAGCTCCACCGACCCGAGATCGAGCGCGACGTCGCCCTCCCGGACCAGGTCGACCTGCTGCTTGAGCGCCGGCATGGTGGCGAGGTCGACGTCGCCCACGACCCGCACGACGTGCCAGTTGTCCGAGCGGTCGGTCCGCACGTCGAAGATCACCCGATCACGCTAGACGCGCGCCGTTTGGCGAACGGTGAGCGGCGGGTAGCACGACGGCAGGACGAGAGGAATCGCTGCTCGATGAGCTCCACGGGAACAATCTCCATCCTCGGACGCCGGAGTGCGTGGCTCACAGGGTGCGTGCTGATGACGCTCGGGCTGCTCGCGTGCAACGACGACGGGGAACCCGCAGACCCCGGCGACGGCGACGCGGGCCCCGTCGAACCCGTGCAGGTGGACGAGCTCGACTGGACGGAGTGCGAGAACCGCGACGAGGGGTTCGTCCTGTCCCACCCGGCCGGGTGGGACACCACCGGCACCGCCCACAGCGCCGACGCGACCTGTGGCGCGTTCCATCCGCCCGGACACCCGGGTGGACCGGTGGTCGAGCTGCAGGTCCTCGATGAGCCGGTCAGGACGCTGATCTCCCAGGCCGAGGACGACGGAGGACTCGTCGGCACCTCGATCCTCGATCGTCGTGGCGCCGCCCAGATCGAGCCGGACGACACCGACGGGGTCCGGTGGGTGATCGACCTTCGCAACGCACGTACGCTCGAGCTCACCGGACGGACCGGTCCCACCGTCGACGCCGCGACGCTCGACGCCGTCGTCGACCGGATGACCGAGCGGCTGCGATGGATCGACCCCCGGTCCTCGGGCGAGGGACTCGAGCCGGTGGGCGCCCCCGTGGACGACGTCGTCGAGGGCCGGCCCGACGAACCCGACGCCCGCACCAAGCTGCTGACCGACCTGCGGGCCGCGGCGCAGGACGGGTTCGACCGGGTCGTCGTCGAGCTCGACGGCGACCAGGAACCGCACTACCGGGTGGCGCCACTCGCGGACGTGCCGATGCTCGACGAGGCGGGGATCCCGGTCGAGGGAGACGAGTACCTCGAGATCACCATCTCCCCCGCAGCGCTGTTCGACCACGACGGCGAGCGGTCCTACGAAGGTCCCGCCCGGGTCCCCGTCGCCGGTGGGGCGGTCGTCGAAGAGACCGTGCTCGTCCCGTCGGTCGTGGACGACGAGTTGCGCGTCGTGGTGGGCCTCCGGCGCGCAGCGGGGTTCGCAGTTGCGGTGATCCCCGATCCTGTGCGCCTCGTCGTCGACGTCATCCGCGATCCTGTGGTGGGTGAGGAGCCTGTGGCGGGTGAGGAGCCTGTGGTGGGTGAGGAGCCGTGAAACCGGGTCGTCGCAAGCTGCGCCGGAGCCGGGCCCTTCTGGTGGGCGCACTGGCCCTGCTCGTCGCGCTGGCCGCCGGGTGTCTCCGCTACGAGCCCTCCCCGGGGAACGTCGCGTTGACGTTCGACGACGGCCCTCACCCGCAATGGACACCACAGATCCTCGACGTGTTGGACTTCGTCGGCGTGCCCGCCACGTTCTTCGTGGTCGGCGACGAGGTCGAGCGGTACCCGGAGCTGGTCGCCGAGATGCAGCGGCGCGGCCATTCGGTCCAGAACCACTCGGCGACCCACCCTGACCTCACCACGCTCAGCGACGCCGCGGTGCGACAGGAGCTGCGCTCCACCACCGACGCGATCGTCGCAGCGGGCGCGGATGCACCGGTGTGTCTCCGCCCGCCGTACGGTTCCTACGACCAGCGGATCACCTCCCTGGCCGAGGCCGAGGGCCTCGAGATGCTCCTGTGGGACGTGGACACGCGCGATTGGGCGCAACCGGGCGTGCCGGCCATCGTCGATGCCGCCACACGAGCCGGCGACCAGGACATCATCCTGTTGCACGACGGCTCGGGCGACCGGTCACAGACACTCGCCGCGCTCGCCGAGATCATCGTGGAACTGGATGCGATGGGCTACGGGTTCGAGCCGATCTGCGTCGCCCCCTGACGAACGACGGTGCCGACCCGAGGATGTCGGAGCGGTCCCGTAGCGTCATCGTCACGATGACCGATCTGGCCCATCTCCCACCCGACGCAGCTGCCGTCGGTCCCCCACCCCTCGACGCCTCCCAGGTCGAGGTCGACGCAGTGGCGGCCGCGGTCGACGCGCTCCGGGGCGACACGCGGCTGGTGCACGTCCGGCGACTCAGCCCGACCTCCGGCACCACCGCCCACCTGTCGGCCCCCCTGCCCGACGCCGTCCGCACCGCCGTGCCCCACGTTGCGTTCTGGCGCCACCAGGCCGCCGCGATCGACCTGGTCCGCACCGGCGCGTCGGTCGTGGTCGCCACCGGCACGGCGTCGGGCAAGTCCCTGTGCTCGCAGGTGCCGATCGTCGAGTCGGTGCTCGGCGGTGGCACCGCACTCACGCTCTACCCCACCAAGGCACTGGCCCAGGATCAGCTGCGATCGTTCCGGTCCTGGGCACCCGACGAGGTGGCCATGGCCACCTTCGACGGTGACTGCACGCCCGAGGAGCGGCTCTGGGTCCGTGAGCACGCCCGGGTGCTGTTGACCAACCCCGAGATGCTGCACCACTCGATCCTGTCCAACCACCGCCGGTGGGCGCCGTACCTCCACGACCTGCGCCACGTCGTCGTCGACGAGCTCCACCTGCTGCGCGGGGTGTTCGGCACCCACGTGGCCCAGGTGCTGCGCAGGTTGCGGCGACTCGTCGCCCACTACGGCGGGCAGGAACCGACCTTCGTGTTCACCTCGGCCACCATCGGTGAACCCGAACGACTCGCCTCGGAGCTCTGCGGTCTGCCGGTCACCGCGGTCACCGGCGACGCCGCACCGGTCGGCGAGCGGACCGTCGCGCTCTGGAACCCGCTCGAGGCCGGTGCCGATGGCGGCTGGTCGGTCACCAACGAAGCCGGCCTGCTCGCCTCGCACCTCGTCGACGCCGGCCTGCGGACCCTGGTGTTCTGTCGTTCACGACGTGCGACCGAGCTGGTCGCCGACCAGCTCCGTCGATCGGTGACCGCCGGCGCCTCGTCCCGCATCCGCGCCTACCGAGCGGGCTACCTCCCCGAGGAGCGGCGGCAGATCGAGGCCGAGCTCGCGAGCGGCCGGCTCGCCGCCGTCGTCGCCACGAACGCGCTCGAACTCGGGGTCGACATCGGCGGCCTCGACGCGGTCGTCCTGTGCGGGTTCCCGGGCACCATCGCCTCGTTCTGGCAGCAGATCGGCCGATGTGGTCGCGAAGGACGCCCGTCACTCGCGGTGCTCGTCGCAGGCGAGGACCAGCTCGACCAGTGGATGAACCGCCATCCCGACGAACTGTTCTCGCGTCCACCGGAGCGGGCGGTCATCAACCTCGACAACCCGCACGTCGTCGAACCGCACCTCGGGTGCGCCGCCGACGAGTTGCCGCTGCGCCACGCCGACCACCGCTACTGGCCCGACCAGCTCGACGAGGGGGTGCGGCGACTCGTCGCCGGGGAACGGGCCACCGTGCGTCGCCGTCGCGGTGAGGTGATCGCAGCGTGGACCGGTCGGGGTGCGCCTGCCGGCACGATCGGGCTGCGCTCCGCATCACGGGGGGTGGTGCGCATCACGACCCTCGCCGGCGACGTGATCGGCACCGTCGACGAGGCGCGAGCGACCACGTCGGTCCACTCGGGCGCGGTCTACCTGCACCAGGGACGGTCGTGGCGGGTCACCGAGCTCGATCTCGACGACCTGGTCGCCCGGGTCGAGCTCCACGACGGCAGCACCTACACCCAGCCCCGCACCACCACCTCGATCATCCTGGACGAGGCCGAATCGGTGCGTGAGGTCGGTGGCGCCGTGCTGCACCTCGGTGAGGTCGAGGTGACCACCGAGATCACCGGCTACCGGGTGCGCGACGTGCGCACCCGTGAGCTGCTCGGCACCCACCCGCTCGACCTGCCACCCGGCCAACTCTCCACCCGAGCGATCTGGTACACGATCCCCGACGGGCTGGTCGACCGCTGCGGGATCGACCGTGCCGACCTCCCGGGTGCGCTGCACGCAGCGGAACACGCGGCGATCGGCATCCTGCCGCTGTTCGCGATCTGTGACCGCTGGGACGTCGGCGGCGTGTCGACCGAGTGGCTCCCTGAGACCGGAGCGCCGACGGTGGTGATCCACGATGCCCACCCGGGCGGCGCCGGCGTGGCCGAGCTCGCGTTCGATGCCGCCGGCTCGCACCTCTCCGCCACCCGAACGGTCATCTCCGACTGCGCCTGTGCGGCCGGGTGTCCCAGCTGTGTGCAGTCACCGAAGTGCGGCAACAACAACGAACCGCTCGCCAAGGACGCGGCGCTGCAGCTGCTGACCGAGGTGCTGAAGGGCTGACACGGCTCAGCCCTCGACGAACACCGTCAGCTGCTCACGCAGCACCACCCCGCCGAGGAACCTGCCCGTGAGCGGCAACCGGGTGGGCTCGAGCTCGACAGTGACCCGGGCGAACCCGCCGGGATGCAGCTGCCCACCGACGGTGACCCGCGCTCCCGCGACGGGACCACCGTGGTTCCGCAGTGCGCGCTGCGCCGCCTCGGGGCTGGGCTCGACGATCACGGCCCGGGCCGCGACCCGGACCGCGGCCACTGCCGCGACCCTGTCGCGTGCGACCAGGCCGACCTGGATCACGAGCACGAGGAGCAGCACGACCGCGGGCAGCACCAGTGCCAGCTCGACGGTCGCCTGCGCCCGGTCGCCCCGGCGCCCGGTGCGCCAGGAACGGAGCGGTTCAGTCGGCCTGCTGGAGCACACGGCCGATCACGGTGTCGAAGAGCCGGCCGATCGCGTCGGTCCGGGTCACCCATGCCACCACGACGAGGGCGATCGCAGCGGCGCCGAGCAGGATCAGCGCGTACTCGACGGTGCTCTGGCCGCCCTCGTCGCGCGAGCTCCGACGGGGCCATGCTTCGGCGGGCCCGGGCACGGCGACGATCAGGCTCGCGACGGCGACGGCGACGGCGGCCATGGCCGAGGCCGACCTGCTCGCCACCGGTCGCAGGCGGGCTCGGACAGAAGGACGGTTCATGGTGGGCTCCACTGGGTCTCGGCGGACGGAGAGGGGGTGAGCCCTCGAGCGGGGAGGTCCTGGTCCATCACGGCTCGAGCCGCGCGGGCGGTCGTCAGCCCGACGGGCACCACGGTGAGCAGCACGAACGACGGCAGCACGAGCACCACCAGTGGCCCGAGCAGCAGGACGGGGAGTCGTCGCACGCGGGTCTCGGCACGGCGGCGCGCACGGTGGCGCTCGCGGTCCGCGAGCCGGGCGAGCAGCGGCCCTGCGGGCGCTCCTGACCGGAGGGTGGCGGCAAGCGCCGCCCGCAGCGGCGCCGCCTCGGGTCCGATCCGCCGGTCGAGCTCGTCGAGTGCGCCGAGCAGCGGCTGGCCCGTGTCGACA
>SKRR01000060.1 GCA_007118345.1 Microthrixaceae bacterium
CGACATCACCACCGGCAACCACCCCTGGCCCGGAGAGGACTGACGCCGGTCCTCGACGCGACAGGTTCATTTCAGCCGGTCGAGCACGGCCACGAGGTCCGACGGCAGCGGCGACAGGAAACGAACGACCTCATCGGTACCGGGGTGCACGAAGGCGAGTTCCCTGGCGTGGAGGAATGGCCGTGGGCAGTCGAAGCTCCGTCGCCGGCCCCCGTAGACGTCGTCGCCGATGACTGCGTGGCCGACCGACGCGAGGTGGACGCGGATCTGGTGGGTCCGGCCGGTCTCGAGCTCACAGGTCACCAGTGAGGCCTCGATCGGCTCGTGGAACGACTCGTCGACCCGGTAGTGCGTCCTCGCCGGTCGACCGTCCATCGCGACCGCCATTCGCATCGGGTCCCGTCGCGATCGGCCGATCGGCGCGTCCACCACACCGTTCGGGTGCTCGAAGTGCCGCCAGCAGAGCGCCGTGTAGATGCGCTCCACCGTGTGCGTCGACAGCTGTGCGACGAGGTGTTCGTAGGCGGCGGGGGTGCGAGCGACCACCAGCAGCCCCGAGGTCCCCCGATCGAGTCGGTGCACCAGGCCCGGACGCTCCGGCTCGCCCACCTCGGCCAGCTCCGGGAATCGTGCGAGCAGGCCGTGCACCAGGGTCGACGCACGGTGTCCCGCTCCGGGGTGCACGACCATCCCTGCGGCCTTGTCGACGACGATGACGTCCGCGTCGACGTGGATCACGTCCACCTCGACCGCCGGATCAGCCAGTACCTCTTCGGGCGGACGAACAGGATCCGCGAGCAGCGAGACGTGGTCGCCCTCGGCGAGTCGGTGCGACGACTTGGTGACGGGGCGCTCGTCCGCCGGGCCGGAGCCGACCAGCACCGAGCCGGCAGCGACGAGCGCGCTGGCCTCGGCACGCGAGCAGCCCGACAGGAAGGCCACCGCACGATCGAGTCGCTCGCCTGCGAGCGCTGCGGGGATGACCTCGCTCAGATGGGACCCGGCGCCGTCGGTCGGCTCCTCACCCATCGGGGTCACGGTCGTCGCCAGGGTCGCCAGCGTCGCCGAGGACGGCTGCGCCGGCGACGTCATCGCCCTCGGTGCCAGCTTCGGCTCGGGGCTCCTCGGGCGTGCGGGCGACGAGGACGGCCAACAGCAGTCCACCGACGACCACGCACGCGTCGGCGATGTTGAAGATCGGCCACCACTGCACGTCGATGAAATCCACGACGCCGCCCGACATGAACCCGCCACCCTCTGCGGAGCCGATCTCGCCGACCCGGGTGAGGCGGTCGACCACGTTGCCGAGCGCTCCGCCGATCACCGCACCGATGAGCACCAGCTGCAGCCGGCTCTGCACCCGGCTCGCGAAGAACACCAGCACGAGCGTGATCAACGTCGCGATCACTCCGATGATCTGCCCGCCGCCTGCCCCCTGGGAGAAGGCCATGCCGGTGTTGAACGCCAGGTTGAACTGGAGCGTCCAGAACACCTCGATGACTCGCCCGCCCTCGAGCGCGTCGAGTGCCCATGCCTTCGAGAGTTGATCGGCGAGCAGCACGACCGCGACCACTCCGCCGACCAGAACCCAGCGCACGATCGGCGACGGTGGCCGGGCCTCGCTCGTGGTGGTGCCCATCAGCGGAGCGGCTCCATCGGCGAGCTGACTCAGCGGAAGCTGCGGGTCTTGAACTCGACCCGCTCACGTGCCCACGGAATGGCCCTGAGACGCTCCTTGGGGATGGACTGGCCGGAGTACTCGCAGATGCCGTAGGTGCCCTTGTCCAGCCGGACGAGCGCTGCGTCGATCTCCTCGATCGTCTGCTGGGCTGCTGCGGCGCGAGCGAGGTCGAAGTCCCGCTCCACCGCCAGCGTGTCACCCTCGCCCGATTCGTCGTCGAACTGCACGTCCCCGGGCTCACGGTCCCTGGCAAGGGCGTCGGCCTCGGCCCGCAGCGACTCCGCCTGCGCCGCGAGGGTGTCGCGCTCCTCGAGCAGGAGTGCCCGCTGCGCGTCGAGGAACTTCTGGTCGAACGAGGACGCTGCGGACTTCTTGGCCGGCGCCGACTTCTTCGCGGCAGCAGTCTTCTTGGCAGGCGCCGACTTCTTCGCGGCAGCAGTCTTCTCGGCAGCGTCCGACTTCTTGGCAGGCGCCGACTTCACCGCAGCTGGCTTCTTGGCCGCAGACTTCTTCGCCGGCGCCGACTTCTTCGCCGCGGACTTCTTCTCGGCAGCGTCCGACTTCTTGGCAGGCGCCGACTTCTTGGCAGGCGCCGACTTCTTCGCCGCAGCTGGCTTCTTCGCCGCGGACTTCTTCGCCGGAGCCTTCTTCTTGGCCGAAGTGGACGTTCCCGAGGTCGCTGCGCCGGCTCGCTTGGTCGCCATGTGAGGCCTCCTCCACCCCCGTCGTCCGGACCTGGAGCGACCCGAGGGTCCGAGCACCCTAGTCGCGTCGTCCCGCGACGTCGGTCACCTCAGCGGCCGGTACCTCATCGACGCCACCCGAAGCGCCGGGCCCGCGTGTCGGTCGACCCCTCGAAGAACGCCTTCATCGCATCGTCGTCGAGGTCGACGGCCTCGTTGACGGCGCTGTCGAGCTCTTCCATGTAACGGTCCCGGCGGACCCCGGTGTGCGACACGGCCTCGGTCGGGCGGTCATCGGGCTCGGGGGGCTGCGGCATCTCGTCCTCGGGCTCGTCAGCGAGCTGTGCCTCGACCTGGGCCCAGCTCCCCGGCCCCCAGTCGTCCGCCGCCGTCGACTCCTGGCCGGATCGGGTGAGATCGACGTAGGCATCCTCGGTCACCACAGCGGTGGCGCCACCGAGGTCCTCCTCCGGCTGCGTCGTGACCGTGGCCGAGGCGGTGGGCGATGCGCCGGACGGTCCACCCGACGCCGTCGCTCCGCCGTCGCCGGTCGGTTCCGAAGCGCCGGGTGTGTCCTCGACCACCTGGTCCGCCGGGACGACCTCGTCGGTGCCTCCGCCGGGGTCGTCGGAGTTCGTCCCCGCGTCGTCGACGACCTGTGGTGCTGTCGCGTCGTCGCGAACCGGCTCCTGTGGGTCCGGGTCGCTGCTGTCGGGTTCGGCGCTGATCACCTCGTCGGGCAACAGCGAGATGGCAGGGCGGGCCCCGAGGCGTGCAGGGTCTTCGGCGAGTCGCGTGAGGTCGGCCGCCACTTCGCCCAGCTCCTCGCGGTACCCGGCGAGACGCGACTCGAGTCCCGCGATGACGTCCGAGAGCTGGCTCCGGCGGAGCTCGAGGTGCTCGACCTCGTCGAGGGCCTCGGCGCGACGATCCGCGAACTCCGCCTCGGCCTGCTCGGTCGCACGACGCAGCAGCTCCTGTGACTCGGCGTGCGCCTCGTCGAGTTGGCGCTGGGACCGCGTCTGCGCCTCCTCGAGCACGGACTGAGCATGGCCCCTGGCCTCGTTCACGGTGGCCTCGGCGGTTCGCTTCGCCATCAGGAGGGTCTTCGCCGCCTGTTCGACCTCGGCGGCCTCGTCAGCACGTGAGCCGGCGCCCTCAGCAGCTGCCTGCTGGGCTGCACGTTCTGCCTGCTGCATGCGCTGCTCAGCCTGCTGCACCCGCTCCTGGGCTGCTGCGATGGCAGCGTCCGCCTGGGCGAGACGCGACTCGGCGTGCGCCGCACGTTCCTCGGTGTGACGGACCCTCGCGAGCATCTGGGCGAGCGCAGTGCCCGCCTGCTCCATGAAGGTCTCGACCTGGTCGATGTCGTAGCCCTTGCGCCTCTCGGCGAACTCGGTCTTCTCGAACAGCTCCGGGGTCAGCTCCATGCGACGAATGGTAGTCCGAGCACCCTGCACCCCCGCGGTATCGACGAGGTCGGCCGACGACGAGCGCATCGGAGCGGCCGGAACCCTGTTCAGGCTCCGCAGATGATCGGACGCAGGATGCTGAGCCCCAGCAGCAGGATCAGCGGCGACAGATCGAGTGCCGCGGCGCCGAGCCGCACGGGTGGGATCGCACGACGCAGCGGACCCATTGCCCACTCGGTCGCCGAGAAGACCACTCGCTGGATCGACATGAGGGGCCCGTCGCCGGCGGGGAACCAACTGAGGATGACCCGGGCGAAGATGAGGATGGTGAAGACTGTGATGAGCGAGCAGATCAGCGCCATGCGACCAGCTGCTCGATCTCTCGGTGGGGAGTCACGTGCGAATCAGCGTCCCTCGTCCACGAGACCGCCCTCGCGGAGCAGACGGCGGTCGTCGTCGGAGACCTGCGCATCGCGCGGGGTCAGCAGGAAGACCTGGTCGGCGACACGTTCCATGTCGCCCTCCAGTCCGTAGCAGAGCCCGCTCGCGAAGTCGATGAGCCGCCGTGAGAGATCACGGTCGACGCCCTGGAGGTTGATGATGACCGGCTGGTCGCGCTTGAACCGGTCGGCGACCTGCTGCACGTCGTTGAATCCCGACGGGGAGACGACGTGCGGCTTGGACGCCGTGGGCAGCGGGCGGACGACGCCACGGTGCGGCGCCGGTTCGGGTTCCGGGGACGAGCCCGAGATGACCCGGACCCCGCCATCGCCCTCCTCCCAGTCCTCGCCCGGCGGAGGATTGCCCACGGTGCGAACGGCACTGCGCTGCGGTCGTGCAGGTGCCGACCTGGGGGCAGGCCGCGCGGCGGGACGCTCCTCGGGCAGATCGTCATAGCCTGCGTCGTCGTACCCGGGATCGTCGTACTCCGGGTCGCCGTACTCGTCGTCGTAGGGCTCGTCACCGAGCCCCAGCCACGTTCGAGTGTTCTTCATCCAGTTGGACATGGTCAGCTCCTCGGCCCGGAAGTGTAGTTCTCACCGGACCGCGAGACGAGGACGCGCCGCGACGGTCCTTCGCAGAGCGTGCTCACGCCGCGCCCTCGCGTTCGGGTCGCCGACCGAAGAGGTCGGTCCCCACCCGCACCATCGTGGAACCCTCGCTGACCGCCGCCTCGAGGTCGCCGCTCATTCCCATGCAGCGCTGCTCGAGGTCGAGCCGGTCGGCGAGGAGCGACAGGGACGTGAACGCCGGCCGAGCCGTCCGCGGATCGCCCGGTGGTCCGACACCCATCAGGCCCTCCACAGCCAGTCCGAGCCCGCGGCAGTGCTGCACCAGCTCGGGCGCCGCGTCGAGCGTGACGCCGCCGCGACCGGCGAGCCCGGCCAGATCGAGCTGGACCAGCACCGCTGCACCGGGCGCCCGCCGGGCGACCTCCCCGGCGAGACGCTCGCTGTCAATGCTGTGCCACAGCGCGACCGCGTCGGCGATGGTGCGCACCTTGTTGCGCTGCAGGCGTCCCACGAAGTGCCAGCTCGGTGTGGCCGGGAGCGGGTCGGCCGCGCCGGAGAGCTCCGAGCGCTTCGCCACCAGTTCCTGTGCGTAGCTCTCACCCAGCGTCGTCACACCGGCGGCCAACGCGATCCGAACGGCACGTGCGCCGTGCCCCTTGGACACGGCGACCACGCCGACACGCCGGTCGGTCACCGTCGCGATCCGCTCGGCCACACGGTCCCACCGAGACCGGAATTCCTCGACGGCGACATCGGGGTCGACCTGCTCGATCGGGAGCGGAGCGGAGCCGGCCACCTCGGTCACGACCACCAGCTCGTCGCTGCCGGGTCGGCGTCGTCGGCCTCGATCCAGATGAGCGCAGCCTGGCGCGACGCGGTGCGGTCACGTCGCCACGAGAACCAACCGGGATCGGCCACGGTGCAGGGAATCGGCGCACCGGGCCGGGCTTCGTCCGCCCCGGCCTCGGTGAGCGCGGCGCGCACTGCCGCGCGCAGGTCGAGTGCCGGGGCGCCCTCGCTCGTCCTCGCCCTGACCTCGGTGCCGAACCGCGCGACGAGCGGTTCGAGGTCCTCCTCGCCGAACTCGTAGACGCGCGGCGAGATGCAGGGGCCGAGCCGCCACGAGATCGACGTCGCACCGAGCGCCCGCATCGCGTGGACGGTTGCGCCGAGCACCCCCGAGCGCAGACCGCGCCACCCGGCGTGAGCAGCGCCCACCACCGGTCCGTCCCCGCCGTCGCCCCTGAGCAGCACCGGCGCACAGTCGGCGGTGTGGACGGACAGCACCGCGCCAGCAGCGTCGGTCACCGCACCATCGGCACGAGAACCCGCACGGTCACCAGGGATCCGAACGGTCACCACGTCGGCCCCGTGGACCTGTTCGAGCCAGGTCCACCGCCCCGGCGCGACCTGCTCGCGTCGGTGGGACAGCTCCGCAGGATCGAGCGCGACGCTCAGGTCCCCCTCGTCGCGACCGGTGAACCGGAACCGGACCGTCACCTGCGGGCGCCCTGCAGGCGACGCCTCACTTGAGGAACGAAGGAACGTCGAAGTCGTCGTCACCATCGAAGAGCGACTCGTCGTCCTCGTCCTCGGCGAACACGTCGTTGATCAGGCTGCCGCCCGAGCTCGGCTCGGCGCTGCGCTCCGGTGCCGAGCGTTCTCCGGCCGCGCTCTCGGTCTTGCGGGCGGGCCGGTCGGCGTCCCAGCGTTCGAACCCGGCGGCCACGACGGTGATGCGCACCTCGTCACCGAGCTCGTCGTCGATGACGGCACCGAAGATGATGTTCGCCTCGGGGTGAGCGACCTCGTGGATGACCGACGCGGCCTCGTTGACCTCGAACAGCGTCAGGTCGCTGCCACCGGAGATGTTCAACAGCACCCCTCGGGCACCGTCGATCGCCGCCTCGAGCAGCGGGGAGGAGATGGCGTGACGGGCGGCCTGCAGGGCGCGGCCCTCGCCCGAGGCGTAGCCGACGCCCATGAGCGCGCTGCCGGCGTCACTCATGATCATCCGCACGTCGGCGAAGTCGGTGTTGATGAGCCCCGGCGTGGTGATCAGGTCGGTGATTCCCTGCACCCCCTGCAACAGGACCTCATCGGCCATCTTGAACGCGTTCAGCACCGACGTCTTCTCGTTGGCGACGCCGATGAGGCGGTCGTTCGGGATGACGATCTGGGTGTCGACCTTCTCCTTCAGGGTCCCGATGCCGTGGTCCGCCTGCACCGAGCGGCGGCGACCCTCGAAGTTGAACGGACGCGTGACCACGGCGATGGTCAACGCGCCCTGGGTCTTGGCGATCTCGGCGACCACCGGGGCGGCGCCGGTGCCGGTGCCGCCCCCCTCACCAGCGGTGACGAAGACCATGTCGGCACCGCGGAGGACCTCTTCGATCTCGGAGCGATGGTCCTCCGCCGCCTGCTGGCCGACGTCGGGATCGCTCCCCGCCCCCAGTCCGCGGGTGAGCTCGCGGCCGATGTCGAGCTTGATGTCGGCGTCGCTCATGAGCAACGCCTGCGCATCGGTGTTGATCGCGATGAACTCGACTCCCTTGAGCCCGGCGTCGATCATCCGGTTGACCGCGTTGCAGCCACCACCGCCGATGCCGACGACCTTGATCACGGCGAGATAGTTCTGCGGGTTGTGCGCCATTGGGACTAGCCACCTCCAGGAACCGGGGCGGCGATGCTCCCGGGTATGCGAACCACACCATCGGCTGCCCGGACCGTTGGCGTCGACCTACGGTCGAGGTGGAGCCGGAGTGAACCTCGTGTGGACCGTGAGACTACGACCTCGCCGTTGCCAGGGGCAACGATCCTCCCGCAGGCCGGGCGCATCACCCCGCCGCTCCAGGGTCCTCGACCGTCCCGGGGGCGCCCACGTCGACCGACTCGTCCGTCGGCACGTCCGTCGGCGCCGGTGCCGCACAGCCCTCGTCCCGGCTCACCGCTGCACGCATCGGGTCCCGGACGTCGACCACGGCGAGGCACTCCTCGACGACCCTCGCGAGCACCGTCTCGACGGCGAGCAGCTTGGTGGGCACGTCCTCGGGTGGGCCGACGAGCACGACGACCCCGCCATCGAGCTTCACCTCGACCGACCCGGTCGACGCGAGTCGAACCGAATCGACGCGTCCGAGCAACGGTGGCGACATCTGGGCGACCATCGACACGACGCGAGCTGTGGGCCCCTCGAGCCACTCGCCGGCGCGTCGCTCGACCGGTACATCGGTGACGACCCGCACCAGGTCCGACTCGCCGTGGGCCTCCTCAGGTGCGCGGTCGATGTCGAGCACGCGACCACCCTCGGCGACCACCGCTGCGGTCCTGTCGTCCACCACCAGGGCGAGCGGCCGCTCCTCGACGACGCGGACCACGATCCTGCGGGGCCACTCGCGATCGACCGCCGCAGACGCAACCGTCGGGACGGCGACGAGGTCGTCCCGGACCCTGCCGAGGTCGACGAGCAGCATCGGCGCCCCGGGGTCGACGCCCGCGATGGCGAGTACCTGCTCCTCGTCGAGCCGGTCGAGTCCCTCCACGCGGATCTCGTCGACCGACAGGAGCGGAGAGAACGCCAGGGCCACCAGGACCATCAGGGTGCCGAGCCCGGCGAGGAGGCGGAGGGAACGCTGGCGGCGACGTCGATGCGCCGCAGCGGCGACGCTCCGCCGACGCTCGGCCAGACGCGGCTCGACCTGACTCGCCACCACCTTCGACACGCCCCGACGCCGGCTCATCCGAACGACTCCGCGTCGTCGGCGAACCCCACCAGCACCGTCTCGGGGTGCAGGACGGTGCCGGAGTGGGCGGCGACGCGTTCGACGACCACGGCCATCAACGCAGCGACGTCGTCGGCGGATCCGCCGGGGTCGGCCTGGATGAAGTTGGCATGCTTGTCCGACACGGCTGCAGTACCGACACGCACGCCCTTGCAGCCGGCGGCATCGATCAGTCGACCGGCGGAGTCCCCCGCCGGGTTGGTGAACACCGACCCGGCGTTCTGGCCTCCTGGCTGGTTCGCCCGCCGCCACTGGACGATCTCGTCGATGATCCGTTCGCCCTGGACACGGTCACCCGGCGTGAGCGCCAACTCGGCCTCGACCACCACCTGGGTGGGACGCACTGAGGATCGTCGGTACCCCAGATGGAGCTGCTCGGCCGGCACCGAGACATCTTCGCCCGTTGCGACATCGATCAGGCGGACCCGGAGCAGCTGGCCCGACAGCTCGGCGCCGTGGCCACCGGCGTTCATCCGCACGGCGCCACCGATCGAGCCCGGGACCCCCACCGCCCACTCGAAGCCGGTCAATCCGGCGGCGACGGTCCGCCGTGCCACCACCGGCAGTCGTGCGGCAGCACCCACCCGGACGCGGACCCGGCCGTCGGGGTCGGCCGGAGCGATGTCCATCAGCTCGGCGAACGCCGGGCCGAGGGTCAGGGCCAGCCCGTCGAACCCCCCATCGGCCACCAGCAGGTTGGACCCCCGGCCGACGACGAGCACCGCCGGGCGCGATGCAGCGTCGAGGGCGGCGAGCGCTCCGGCGAGGCGCAACAGC
>SKRR01000092.1 GCA_007118345.1 Microthrixaceae bacterium
AGACGTTCGAGCGCCAGCATGCCGGTGCCCTCGCCGATCAGCAGCCCGTCAGCCGACCGACTGAACGGGCGGATCCGGCCGCTGGCGCTCAGGGCGCCGAGCTGGGAGAAGACGCTCCAGAAGGTCACGTCGTGGCAGTGGTGGACCCCGCCGGCGACCACCAGATCGCAGCGGCCGCCGCGCAGCTCGCGCACGGCGTGGTCGACCGCCAGGAGTGAACTCGCGCATGCTGCGTCGACCGTGTAGGCGGGCCCGCCGAGGTCGAGCCGGTTGGCGATCCGCGACGCCACGAGGTTCGGGACCAACCCGATCATCGCCTCGGGTCGGCTGGGGCCGAGCTGGCCTCGGAACTCGGCGCGCACCTCGTCGAGGATGTCGTCGCCCAACTCGGGGGCGAGGGTTCGGAGGACCTCGACGAGTTGGTTCGTGGTGCGGATCCGCTGGTCGAGACGGGCAACACCGGAGGTCAGGTAGCCACCGCGTCCCAGGATGATGCCCACCCGACTGCGGTCGACATCCGCCAACGCTCGTTCCATGTCGCCGCCGGCCAGGTCGTCGAGGGCGGCGGCCGTGACGGACAGGGCGAGGAGCTGGTCGGGCTCGGCCCCTTCGACCGACACCGGCATGATGCCGAACCGCTGCGGGTCGAAGCGGGCGATGTCATCCACGAACCCCCCGCGGCGGACCGGGAAACGGTCCTCACCGGAGGTCTCGTCCGGGGCGGAGAAGAAGACGTCGTCGATCCGCGACGGCGGGGCGTCGCGGATCGCGTCGTGGCCGCCCACGATGTGGTCCCAATAGGTCGCGAGGTCGGGCGCGTCGGGAAAGAGACATGCCATGCCGACGATGGCGACCGCATCGCCATCCAGAGCCCCTGCGTTCGACACGCGTTCACGTTAACGGGTTCTCACCGCACGAGGGTGAGGGGAACCCCGGTGATGCGCTTCAGGGTGATTCGGCAGGCACCGGCGGGATCTGGAAACCCGGGTAGTGCGCCCATGCCCGTGGATTGATGGACAGCACGGCCGCGAGCGCCTCGTCGGCCGGCGGTGGCGTCGAGCGGAGCCACAAGGACGCGGTTCCGGCGCTGCGGCGCACCGTTCGGGCCACTTCCAGCGCATCGGCCGCATGGGCGGCGGCGCGTGCGCGTGCGGTCGGCTCGAGCTCCATTCGGGCCGGGTGGTAACGGTGGGCTTGCATGGCCCACGAAGCGGTTCGCTCCACGATTCGCGTCCACGCGGGTGACAACGTCGCGGAACGGTTCGCATCCGGCGTGCCGGCGACGGGTCGGCCGGCGTCGGTGAACCAGGGGAACGGGGGAGTGTCGGCACCGCCGCCGTGGGTCGGATGGTCGAGCACGGCCGGGTCCCAGTCCTCGCCGATGAAGGCGAGCGCCCGCCGCAGCTGCGACTCGGGGTCGGCCAGGATGTCTTCGAGGCGCAGCGTGCACACCTCGCCCCGGAAGCGGCCGACCTCTCGGACTTGGTGGGCGTAGAAGAGCGCGTTGAGGCCGTGGCTGCTCGTCGCCCACGGCATGCGGGCGAGCGAGGCGACCACCGCGACGGGGTCGCGCACCACGTGCAGGATCCGCGCATCGGGGAAGTCGGTCACGATCGTGTCGAGGCACCGCGCGTGGGACGGGGTCTTGTCGCCGAACCGGACCTTGCCACGTCGGTCGGCCGCTTCGGCCATCACCGCTCGGACCACGTCGGCCCGCTCCGGACTCGGGCGGCTGCGGAACCGGGTGGTCAGCGCCGAACACGACAGTTCGAGGAACCGGAACGGGAAGAGCTGGCGGTAGCGGGCGAACCACGCGTCGGCGTCACCGCTGAGACGGTTGGCCCGAGGATCGACATAGAACGACGCCTCGTGGGTCAGGTGGATGCGGGGATGGGCGTTGAGCATGGCCCGTACGAGCGACGTGCCGGAACGGCCGCTTCCCACGACGAACACCGGTGCGGTTCCCCCGTTCACCCGTTCATGGTAGGTCGACGGCGCCGGCACCGACCTCGCGATGTGGTCGCTGCTCAGCCGGCAACATCCGCCAGCGGCTGCGGCGTGCGCGATGGCCAGCAGCGGAGCGGGTTGGCGAACAACGAACGCACGGGGGCCGACGCGTACCGCAGCGCGAGGAATCCGCCGATCTCCAGGAGGTCCTTGAGGTCGATGGCGTCGTGGAGGAGCGGAGGGATCAGATCGGCGCCCACCGTGGTCAGGTTGATCGGACCGATCTGGGCGAGTCCTCGACGTCCACCGAGATCGATGACCCAACCGAGCTGGCGGAGGTCGACCGTCTCGAGCGGTTCGCCCCGAACGGCACGCACGGCATTGCGCCCGGCGGCGGTACCTGCACGGACGGCGATCTGCGCCGACATCGGCAAGTGGTCATCGCGGCCGTTCCGGTGCGCAGCGATGTCCCCCGCGGCGAAGGTGCGCTCGTGGCCGTGCACGCGCAAGGCCGAATCCACCAGGATGCGGCCGTCGGCGGCGGTCGGCATGTCGTAGCGGTCGGCCATGGCGGAGAATCCCCCTGCCCAGACCACGAGCCCCTCGAGCAGGTTGCCGTCGACGACAGCGCCGCGCGCAGTGATGCGGTCGACGCCGGCCCCGAGATGGACCGTGACGTCGCGGTGCTCCAGGATCCGTCGCGCGCCGGCGCCGACCGCCTCCGGCAACCCCTGGAGGAGCCCCGGCGTGGCCTCCACCAGATGGACCGTGAGCGACGGGTGCGCGACGGCGGCCGCGCCGGCGAGCTGGACGCCGGTGGCGCCGCCACCGACGATCACCAGGGACGACGCGTTCCCGACGGACCGTCGCAGTGCCACGGCGTCCTCGGCGGAGCGCAGGTGATGGACGAACTCGATGCCGTCGACCGGAGGCCGCGACGGCGCACTGCCCGCGGTGACGACGACGGCGTCGGCGACGAGCGTGCGTCCGTCGGTCATGGTGACCGAGCCATCAGCGACCTCGGTGACGGCGCCCACCATGACACGGTCCACGAACGACTCGAGCGGGCGGGAGGCGTCCTCGGCAGGTGCGGTCCCACCTGCGACGGCGGCGAGGCGGGTGACGAAGTCGTGCCGGCCGGTGCGGTCGACGACCGTGACGGGCACACCGGACCGCTCGATGGCGGCGGCAGCGTGGAGCCCGGCGTACCCGCCGCCCACGATCAGAACTCCGGTGACATGTTCCGGCTCCGGGCCCCTCGGCGTCGCGGTCTCCCGGTCGTCAGGGGCTGCTCGTTCGGTTCGGGATCGTGTCACCCGTGGTCCTCGGCGGTGCCCGGCTGCGTCTCCGGGACCGTTGCAGGGTCCCCGCTGCTGTCGAGCCCGATGAGGACCGAGTAGAAGTAGATCAGCACGCCGATGACCGTCATGAAGAAGACGACCACGCCGGCGACGATGAGCAGCGTCTCGCTCATCTGTTGCTCCAGTTCTCTCCGGCCAGCAGCAGCGTCCCGAGGGAGTGGATCGCCGGGACCCACAACCCGACGAAGATCCCCTGCAGTTCGTTCCCGCTGAACCAGAGACTGACCGACAGCACGAGCGACGCGAAACCTGCCGCCATGAAGATCAGCTTGATCCTCATCAGGGGCTGCGACACCACGTCTTTCAGCTGCACTGGCTTGACGACGTTCATCGGATCTCCTTGGGCGGTGGTTGTGAACCTCAGTGATGGTTCGTGCAAAGTTGCCCCGGCAGATGCGCCGGTCGGGATGCTCAGCCGGTGGGGGCGCTGTCCGCGGCGGGGTCGGCGTCGACATGCACCTCGTAGGCGCAGACGTGCGCGCCGTTGGTCCGGTGACTGACGCGTTCGACCTCGGCGCCCGGCAGCAGGTTCCTGAGCAGCTCGAGTTCGCTGGTGCAGACCTGTCGGTGGCGGCTCGCGACGTTCCACATCGCACAGCTGTGCAGGTCGATCCGGTACCGCCCGGGGGCGATGCACTCTGCGTCGGCGAGGTGGCCCTGTGCAGCGAGCAGGTCGGTCGCGATTCGGACCCGCTGATCGATGCCGGCTCCTTCGAGCCGGTCGGCCGCCGTTGCCTCCAGTCGCCGACGGCGACGGTCGAACAGCTGGTCGACGAGCGCCGGGTCCATCCCCGACAGATCGTCGAGGAACTCGGCGACGAGCGAGGCGTCGGTGGAGGTGAAGAGGGTCTCTGCTCGCTCGGTGGTGTGGTACATCTCGGCGGGGCGGCCCCGCCGGCCCCGCTCCTTGCGGGCTTCCACGAGTCCGCCGGCACGGAGCGAGCCGAGGTGCTGGCGCACGGCGCTCGAGCTGATGTCGAGCTCTGTGGCGAGCTCGTCCGCTGACGCCTCGCCCCGTCGTTTGAGCGCAACCAGGACGTTGTGCCGGGCCGGGGATACGGCTGCTGCGGCGACGTCCATGATCTCAGGATAGCAAGAAATCATGGTTAGTCGAGTTTCGACAGGGGATACTTGTGAAATGCCGAACGGCGCGGGTAATCTGCGTCGCACGTCCCCCCCCCACGACGATGGAAAGGACCCCCGATGAGCGGAATGCTCCGCGAAGAGCTCGAGGGACTCGCCGAAGCCGGCTACGAGTTCGGTTTCTCCACCGAGTTGGACACCGACATCGCGCCTCCCGGCCTGACCGAGGACACGGTCCGACTCATCGCCGCGAAGAAGAACGAGCCCGACTGGCTCCTCGAGTGGCGTCTGGCGGCGTTCGAGGCGTGGCAGCAGATGGACGAGCCCGACTGGGCGAAGTTGGACATCTCCCCGATCGACTACCAGGCGATCAGCTACTGGGCGGCGCCGACGAAGAAGCCCCAGCTCGACAGCCTGGATGAGGTCGATCCCGACATCCGCGACATGTTCGACAAGCTCGGCATCCCGCTGCACGAGCAGAAGATGCTCAGCAACGTGGCGGTGGACGCCATCGTCGACTCCGTGTCGGTCACCACGACCTTCAAGGAGACCCTCGCCGAGGCGGGCGTGATCTTCTGCTCGTTCTCCGAGGCGGTGCGGGACTACCCGGACCTGGTCCGGGAGCACCTGGGGTCCGTGGTCCCGGTGCGCGACAACTTCTTCGCGGCGCTGAACTCGGCGGTGTTCTCCGACGGCTCGTTCTGCTACGTGCCCAAGGGCGTGCGCTGCCCGATGGAGCTGTCGACCTACTTCCGCATCAACTCCGAGAACACCGGGCAGTTCGAACGGACGTTGATCGTCGCCGAGGACGACTCGCACGTCTCGTACCTGGAGGGGTGCACCGCTCCCCAGCGCGACGAGAACCAGCTGCACGCCGCGGTGGTCGAGCTGGTCGCCAAGGACCGTGCAGAGATCAAGTACTCCACCGTGCAGAACTGGTACCCCGGCGACGAGAACGGCGTCGGTGGGATCTACAACTTCGTGACCAAGCGGGGTCGCGCACTCGAGGACGCGAAGATCTCCTGGACCCAGGTCGAGACCGGCTCCGCGATCACCTGGAAGTACCCGAGCGTGATCCTCCAGGGCGACCGATCCGTCGGCGAGTTCTACTCGGTGGCGTTGTCGAGCAAGGTCCAGCAGGCCGACACCGGCACCAAGATGGTCCACATCGGCTCGGACACCACCAGCTCGATCGTGTCGAAGGGCATCTCCGCCGGCCGCGGACAGAACACCTACCGCGGCCTGGTGAAGATGCTGCGGTCCGCCGAGAACGCCCGCAACTACACCCAGTGCGACTCACTGCTGCTCGGCTCGGACTGCGGCGCGCACACCGTGCCCTACATCGAGGTGAAGAACCCGACCGCACAGGTCGAGCACGAGGCGTCGACCTCGACCGTCGGTGAGGACCAGCTCTACTACAGCCGGCAACGCGGGCTGTCGGAAGAGGACGCGATGGCGATGATCGTGAACGGGTTCTGCCGTGAGGTGTTCAACGAGCTCCCGATGGAGTTCGCCGTGGAGGCCCAGCGACTGCTGAGCGTGAGTCTCGAAGGGAGTGTCGGCTGATGCTGGAGGTGACGAACCTCAACGCGTCGATCGACGGCAACCGCATCCTCAACGGGATCGACCTGTCGGTCGGGTCCGGTGAGGTCCATGCCGTGATGGGGCCCAACGGCTCGGGAAAGAGCACGTTCGCACATGTGCTCGCCGGGCGCGAAGGCTACGAGGTGACCGGCTCGGTCGCCCTCGACGGGGCGGACCTGCTCGAGATGGAACCGGAGGAGCGTGCGGCCGCCGGGCTGTTCCTGGGGTTCCAGTACCCGGTGGAGATCCCCGGTGTGAACAACATGTACTTCCTGCGCACCGCGCTCAACTCGGTGCGGCGCGCGCGGGGAGAGGACGAGATCAGCGCCCGTGAGTTCCTGGCTGTGGCCCGCGAGGCCATGGCGCTGGTCGAGATGAAGCCCGACTTCCTCGAACGATCGGTGAACGCCGGCTTCAGCGGGGGCGAGAAGAAGCGCAACGAGATCCTCCAGATGGCGGTCATGCAGCCGCGCCTGGCGGTGCTCGACGAGACCGACTCGGGGCTCGACATCGATGCCCTGCGGGTGGTCGCCTCGGGCGTCGAGGCCCTCCGGGGTCCCGATCGCTCGATGATCGTGATCACCCATTACCAGCGGCTCCTCGAGCACATCCGTCCCGATGTCGTCCACGTGCTCGTCGACGGACGAATCGTCGAGTCGGGGGACCACACCCTTGCGCTGCACCTCGAGGAGCACGGCTACCGCGACTTCGGCGAGCAGGACGGTGCCGGCCAACGGCTCAGCGGGGTGTGAGGATGACGACCGCGACCGGCACCCCGATCACCACGCGCACCGACGGGAACGACCCGGCCGGCGCGATGCCGCTGCCGACCCGGCGCGACGAGGCGTGGCGCTATGCCCCTCACCGAGACCTGGCGCGGCTGGCCTTCGGGCCGGCCCCGCAGGCCGTCGACGTCCCAGCGGACGTCCTCGCGGGCATCCCGCAGTTGGGTGGACCGCTGGTGGTGATGGTGAACGGCGTCGTCGACAGCGAGCTGTCACAGCTCGAGTCGCTCCCTGCGGGGCTCACCGTCCACCCAGGCGGCGGAGCGGACGGAGGCGACAGCCGGCTGGCCCCGCACACCGAGCTCGACGCAGCAGCGCCCGTCGACGCCTATGACGCGCTGAACCGCTCGCTCTCGGGCAACGGGGTCTCGGTGCTCGTCGACGCAGGCGAGCAGATCGATCCTCCGATCCACGTCGCGCATCTGCTCCACCCCGGCGACGCGCCCAACGCGGTCTGCGGTCGGGTCCGGATCACCCTTGGCGAGGCGAGTGCAGCGACCGTGGTGGAGACCCACGTGAGCGTCGGTGACCTCGCCGGCGGCGCCAGCGTCCGTACGTCCATCGTGCTCGAGGCCGACGCAACCCTCGAGCACCTGGTGCTCCAGGACCTGTCCGCGCAGCAGATGCTGTTGGCCCGCATCGAGGTGAACCAGCACCCCCGCAGCCGGCTGCGAGCGCGCTCGTTCAACCTGGGCGGACGTTACGGTCGTATCGCCAGCCAGGTCGACCTCGTCGGCGAAGGTGCCGAGGCCGACCTCGCCGGGTTGTACTCCGGCTCGGGCGACCAGGTGCTCGACCAGCAGCCCACCGTGGTGCACCGGGCCCCCGGCTGCACCAGCCGGCAGGCCTATCGCGGGGTGCTCGACGACTCGAGCACCGGGGTGTTCAGCGGGGGGATCGACGTCCGTCCCGGCGCGGACGGAACCGATGCCCGGCAGTCCAACGACAATCTCCTGCTGTCGCGGCAGGCCGAGGTCGACACGCAGCCCCGCCTCGAGATCCTCGCAGATGACATCGCCTGTCAGCACGGGGCAACGGTCGGTCAGCTCGACCCGACGGCGCTGTTCTACCTCCGCACGCGTGGCATGACCGAGGACGAGGCCGGCCGGGTGCTGGTGAACGCCTTCGCCGACCAGGTCGTCGAAGAGGTGCGCCACGACGCCGTGCGGGACTGGCTGTCCCGACGACTGGGGCACGACCATGACTGAGCAGCTCCCCGAGGCCGAACGGCTCGAGTCCGAACGGTCGGTGCGGATCCGTTCGAACCGGTCCTTCGCGCTGCCGCGCGACCTCGAGGTCACGATCGTGCCGGCGGGGCACCGTCAGGTGCTCGCCGAGGGCGAGCGGGTCACGCTCCTGCAGGCGCTCGGGGCGACCGCCACGATCACGACCGCCGAGGGGGAGATGGCCCGTCTGAGTCCTGCGGACTCGCGCGAGCTCGGGCTCATCACCTCCGACGACAGCGAACCGGCGCCCGGTGGCCCTGCCGGGGCCGAGGAGGCGTTCAGCCTCGACGCGGTCTGGGGCGCGGCTCGGACGGTGTACGACCCGGAGATCCCCGTCGACATCGTCGAGCTCGGCCTCGTCTACCGGGTCGACGCCGAGGAGCTCGACGAGGGCGGCTGGCACGTCGACATCGACATGTCCGTCACCGCGCCCTTCTGCGGCATGGGTGACATCCTCCGCCAGGATCTCCACGACGCCGTTGCGGCGCTGCCGGGTGTCGAGCACGTCGACGTGACCCTGGTGTTCGATCCGCCGTGGGACGTCTCGAGGCTCTCCGACGTCGCCCGACTCGAACTGGGGATGATGTGAGCGACCAGACGGCACCCGAGGCGCCACCGGTCCCGGAGTTCGCGCCCCCCGTGGTCGTGGGCGACGTCGACGCCGACGCCGTCGTGAACGCGTTGCGTGGCGTGATCGACCCCGAGCTGGGCGACAACGTCGTCGACCTCGGTATGGTCCGCCGGCTCGAGCGGGAGGACGGCGACGACGCATTGCACGTGACGATCGCGCTCACCACCGCCGGTTGTCCGCTGCGGGCCCAGTTGATGCGCGACGCGAAGGCGCGAGTCGGCTCGTTGCCCGGCGTCGACGAGGTGAAGATCCACTTCGGCGAGATGACCTCCGAGCAACGCAGCGACGTCATGTCGCGGGCGCGGTGGGTGGCACGCGACAGCGCGCTGCAGACCGACATCCCGGCGACCTGCCGCATCCTCGCCGTCGCATCCGGCAAGGGCGGCGTCGGCAAGTCCTCGCTGACCGCCAACCTCGCAGTGCTGCTCGCCGGGACCGGCCTGACCGTCGGGGTGCTCGACGCCGACGTGGGCGGCTACTCGATGACCCAACTGCTGGGGATCGACGAGCGGATCGAGGCGAGCCGCACCGAGTCCGGCCGGACGGTGATGGCCCCGGTCGAGCGCCAGGTCGGCGCCGGGTCGATCCGGGTGGTGTCGATGGGTGCGGTCGAGGGCGCCAACGACACCGAGGCCATCATGTGGCGGGGCCTGATGCTCAACCGTGCGGTCCAGCACTTCCTCGAGGACGTCAGCTGGGGCGCGCTCG
>SKRR01000094.1 GCA_007118345.1 Microthrixaceae bacterium
ACACCGGTCGCACGATCCGGCTCCCGGTCCACGCCGGCGACACGCTCTCTCGTCTGCAGAAGGCCCGGGTGCGTCTCGAGACCTCGCTCGGCCGTCCCCCGACGCTGTCGGAGCTGGCCACCGACCTCGAGATGCCCGAGGCCAAGGTCACCGAGACCTTGCGGTTCGCCGCCGACACGCTGTCGCTGTCGACCCCGCTGCGCGAGGACGGCGACGCCGAGCTCGGCGACATGGTCGAGGACCGTGGCGCCGAGTCGCCGTTCGACGCCGCAGCGGTATCGCTGCTGCCCGACGAGATCGGTCGACTGCTCTCGCCGCTCGACGAGCGCGAACGCGAGATCCTGCGGCTCCGCTTCGGCCTGGACCGTGGTGAGCCCCGCACCCTCGAAGAGGTCGGAGAGCACTTCAACCTCACACGGGAGCGGATCCGTCAGATCGAGGCCCGTGCCATGTCGAAGCTGCGTCATCCCAGCGCCGACACCGGCGCGAAGGACCTGCTCAGCGTCTGAGCCCCATCTGCACACGCCGAGATCTCGGTGGTCCCGGTCGCCCAGCGACCAGGACCACCGAGATCTCGCCGTTCCGGCCGAGCTGTCGCCCTAGCTGGCGCCGAGTAGCGGCGCGAGGAACTGACCCGTGAACGACTCCGGCGTCGCTGCGATCGTCTCCGGTGAGCCCTCGGCGACCACGGTGCCACCGCCCCGGCCGCCCTCCGGGCCGAGATCGACCACCCAGTCGGCGGTCTTGATCACGTCGAGGTTGTGCTCGATGACCAGCACCGTGTTGCCCTGCTCGACCAGACGGGTCAGCACGGTCAGCAGCTTGCGGATGTCCTCGAAGTGCAGGCCGGTGGTCGGCTCGTCGAGCAGGTAGATCGTGTGCCCCGTCGAGCGCTTCGCCAGCTCCGACGCCAGCTTGACGCGCTGCGCCTCACCACCGGACAACGTCGTCGCGGGCTGACCGAGCCGCACGTACCCCAGGCCCACGTCGACCAGTGTCTGCATGTGCCGGGCGATCGTCGGCTGGTTCGAGAAGAACTCGAGGGCGTCGGCGATCGGCAGGTCGAGCACGTCGGCGATGGTCAGCCCCTTGAAGGTGACCTCGAGGGTGTCGCGGTTGTAGCGGGCGCCCTTGCAGATCTCACAGGGGACGTAGATGTCGGGCAGGAAGTGCATCTCGATCTTGATGTTCCCGTCGCCCGAGCACGCATCGCACCGGCCACCCTTGACGTTGAAGCTGAACCGACCCGGGAGGTAGCCCCGGACCTTCGCCTCGTTCGTCTGGGCGAACAGCTTGCGGATGTGATCGAACACGCCGGTGTACGTCGCAGGGTTCGACCTGGGAGTTCGTCCGATCGGTGACTGGTCGATGTCGATGACCTTGTCGAGGTGTTCGAGGCCCTCGATGCGCTTGTGCAGCCCCGGCGGGACGCGCGAGCCGTACACGTGCTGCATGAGCGACCGCAGCAGGATGTCGCTGACGAGGGTGGACTTGCCCGAGCCCGAGACGCCGGTCACCGCGACGAAGCAGCCCAGCGGCAGGTCGACGTCGACGTTCTGCAGGTTGTGCTCACGCGCTCCACGGATCCGGAGCCACTCGTCGCCCGGTTCGCGGCGAGTCTCGGGCACCGGAATGGAGCGCTTGCCGGCCAGGTACTGCCCCGTGACCGAACCCTTCGCCCGCAGGAGCCCCTTGACCGTGCCGCTGTGCACCACGCGCCCGCCGTGCTCACCCGCGCCCGGACCGATGTCGACCACGTGGTCGGCGACGCGGATGGTGTCCTCGTCGTGCTCCACGACCAGCACGGTGTTGCCGATGTCGCGCAGGCGTTCGAGCGTCTCGATCAGCTTGTGGTTGTCACGCTGGTGCAGGCCGATCGACGGTTCGTCGAGCACGTAGAGCACGCCGACCAGACCGCTGCCGATCTGGGACGCCAGCCGGATCCGTTGTGCCTCACCGCCTGACAGCGTCGCCGCGGAGCGCGAGAGCGACAGGTACTCGAGGCCCACGTCGCAGAGGAACCGCAAACGGACGTTGATCTCCTTGAGGATCCGCTCGGCGATCATCGCCTGGCGGTCGTCGAGGTGCAGGTCGAGGAGCCGTTCGGCCGCCTCGGCGATCGAGAGCTCGCACAGCTGGTGGATGTTGAGGTCGTCGATCGTGACGGCGAGCGCCAGCGGGTTCAGCCGGGCACCCTCGCAGGTGGCGCAGGGCACCAGGCGCATGTAGCCCTCGATCGCCTCGCGTGCGCCGTCGGACTCCGCTTCGCCGTGGCGCCGCTGGAGGTAGGGGATGACGCCCTCGTACTTCGCCGAGTAGCTGCGGGTGCGCCCGTAGCGGTTGCGGAAACGCACACCGACACGGGTGCCGTCGCCAACCCCGTACAGCAGCAGCTTCTTCTCCTTCTTGGTGAGCGACTCGAAGGGCGCGTCGTGGTCGATGTCGTACTCCTCGCACACCGACTCGAGGAGCCGGTGGAAGTACTTCGCGTGCCCCGATGCCCAGGGGGCGAGCGCTCCCTCGCCGACCGACAGCTCCGGGTCGGGCACGATCAGCTCGGGGTCGACCTCGAAGATCGTGCCCAGTCCGTCACAGGCGCTGCAGGCGCCGTACGGCGAGTTGAACGAGAAGTTGCGGGGCGCCAGCTCCTCGAACGACTTGCCGTCGGAGGGCCGCGACAGCTTCTCGGAGAAGGTCAGCAGCTCGGGCTCGGTTCCCTCGGGCGCCTCGCGCGCCGGCACGAGCTCGATCTGGGCCATCCCCTCGGCCAGCCGCAGCGCCGTCTCCATCGAGTCGGTCAGGCGGCGCTCGATGCCGTCACGCAGCACCAGCCGGTCCACGATGACCTCGATCGTGTGCTGCTCGTACCGGGCCAGGTCGAGGTCGACGGGGAGGTCATGGACCTCGCCGTCGACCCGGACACGAACGAATCCCTGGCCGGCAAGGTCGGTGAAGAGCTGCTCGTAGGTGCCCTTCCGGCCCCGCACCACGGGGGCGAGCACCTGGAAGCGGGTGCCCTCGGGCAGCGCGAGGATGCGGTCGACGATCTGCTGGGGGGTCTGGCGCACCAGCGCCTCGCCCGTGTCGGGATCGTGGGGCACCCCGACGCGGGCGAACAGCAGCCGCAGGTAGTCGTAGACCTCGGTGACCGTGCCCACCGTCGAGCGCGGGTTGCGCGACGCCGACTTCTGGTCGATGGAGATCGCGGGTGACAGCCCCTCGATGACGTCGACGTCGGGCTTGTCCATCTGACCGAGGAACTGGCGGGCGTAGGACGACAACGACTCGACGTACCGCCGCTGACCCTCGGCGTAGATCGTGTCGAACGCGAGCGACGACTTGCCCGAGCCGGACAGGCCCGTGAACACGATCAGCTGGTCGCGCGGGAGGTCGATCGAGATGTCACACAGGTTGTGCTCCCGGGCGCCCTTGATGACGATCCGGTCGGACGGATGGTGCGATCTGGTTCGGGGGGAAGCAGCGCGTGGCATTGCCCGAGACACTACCCGCCGAACAGGCGTTCGTCCGGTGTGACCTCCGCCGCCGACACCGCTGGCATACTTGACGCCCATGAGCTCCAGCAGCGGCCGCCTGTTCCGCGTGACGACGTTCGGTGAGTCGCACGGTGGCGGCGTCGGGGTGGTGCTCGACGGGTGTCCCCCACGTCTTGCGCTGTCCGAGGCCGACGTGCAGCCGGACCTCGACCGGCGCCGCCCCGGTCAGAGCCGCTTGGTCACCCAACGCGACGAGTCCGACCGGGTCGAGTTCCTCTCGGGAGTGGCCGACGGTCAGACGATCGGCACGCCCATCGCGATGCTCGTTCGGAACAAGGACCAGAACTCCGGCGCCTACGACCACCTGGCGAACGTCTACCGTCCCTCGCACGCCGATTTCACCACGGACGCCAAGTACGGCGTCAGGGCGGTCGCCGGGGGTGGGCGCGCCTCGGCGCGCGAGACGGTCGGACGCGTCGCTGCGGGTGCGGTCGCACGGAAGCTGCTGCGTGAACGCGTCGGGGTCGAGGTGCTCGCCTGGGTGTCGCGCATCCATCACGTCCGTGCGCGGATCGACGAGTCGGCGGTCGGGTTCGACCACGTGGAGGCCCACCCGACGCGTTGTCCCGACCCGGAGGCAGCAGAGGAGATGGCGGCCGCCATCGAACAGGCCCGACGCGACGGCGACTCGCTCGGCGGCATCGTCACCTGCGTCGCCCGCGGCGTGCCCGCCGGGTGGGGCGACCCGGTGTTCGACAAGCTCGAGGCGGACCTCGCCAAGGCCGTGATGTCCCTGCCCGCGTCGAAGGGGTTCGAGATCGGCTCCGGCTTCGGCGCGGTCGACCTCACCGGACGTGAGCACAACGACGACTTCGTCCCCGGCCCCGACGGACGGCCCAGGACCGCGACCAACCGCTCCGGCGGGATCCAGGGCGGAATCTCCAACGGCGAGGACATCGTGCTGCGGGTCGCGTTCAAGCCGACCGCCACCATCTCGTCCGAGCAGGCCACCGTCACCACCGACAACGAGGCCACCACCCTGGCGGCACGTGGCCGCCACGACCCGTGCGTGCTGCCCCGCGCCGTGCCCCTCGTGGAAGCGGCGACGCTGCTCACGCTCGCCGACGCCTGGCTGCGCCAGGCAGCCGTCGACATCTGATCCGACCGATCGGTCATCGCCACCTGAACTCGCGGGTACGTCACGGTGGTGGCTCCTGCGATCACCTCACATCAGCACGTCCCTGTGAACGTGTTCGTCCTCGGTCCGGACCCGTTCAACCGGGCACAGCTCGAGCAGCTCCCCGGAGCCGGTCAGCGCTACCGGTTCCAGGAGCTGCTCGACCACGAGACCGTGCGCGGCAGCCAGGACTACCCCATCGACGAGTGGCTCGACCGCTGCAGGACCCAACTCGACGCGTTCGACGGCAGCGTTGATGCGATCGTCAGCTTCTGGGACTTTCCGGTCACCGAGGTCGCGGCGGTGCTGTGCCAGGAGCGGGACCTGGTGTCGCCCGGCCTCGAGTCGGTGCTGCAGTGCCAGCACAAGCTGTGGAGCCGCCAGCTCCAGCTCGAGGTGCTGCCGGACATGACACCGGCGTTCCGGGCCGTCGAGCCGTTCGCGGACGATGCCGACTCGATCGACCTGCCGTACCCCTTCTGGATCAAGCCCGTGCGGTCCTTCCGCTCCCACCTGGGCTACCGCGTCGATTCGCCTGCGGCGCTCGACCGTGCGCTGGAGCAGCTGCGCAACGGGATCGGAAGCCTCTCCGAGCCACTGGGGAACCTGCTCGCACGTGTGCGGGTGCCGCCCTCGATTGCCTCGCACAGCGCCGAGGTCTGCATCGCCGAACAGCTCGTCGGAGGACAGCAGTGCACCCTCGAGGGTTTCGTCCGCGACGGTGACATACGTGTCTACGGCATCGTCGACTCGATCAACCATCCCGGCGCCAGCAGCTTCGCCTGCTACCGGTACCCGTCGGTCCTGCCCGAGCGGGTGCAGCGGCGGATGGTCGATGCCACCGCCCGGATGATGGACGCCACGCGATTCGACAACGGTGCGTTCAACGTCGAGTTCTTCCTCGACGAGGACGACCTCTGGCTGCTCGAGGTGAACTGTCGGATCTCGCAGTCGCACAGCGAGCTGTTCGCACGCGTCGACGGCGTGTCACACCACCAGGTGATGGTCGACCTCGCCCTGGGCCGCGAGCCGACGGTGGCGCCCGGCAGCGGCCCCCACCGCATGGCCGCGAAGTGCTTCCTGCGCAGCTGGCGGGACGGAACGGTGCGTCGTCTCCCCGACGCCGAACGCGTCGCAGCGATCGAGCGCAGCGTGAGCGGCACGGCGATCCACCTCACGGTCACCGAGGGCGATCGACTGGCTGAGCTGCCGAACCAGGACAGCTACAGCTACGAGCTCGGCCACGTCTACCTCGCGGGGGACGACCCGGAGGAGATCAGCGAGACGTTCGAACGTGTCCAGGGCGAGCTCGACTGCGAGATCGAGATCGAACCGGGGATGGTCGACCCATGAGGTACCTCGACGAACGGGAGCTTCCACGACCGGTGCAGCGGGTGGAGCACGTCTGGATCCCGATGTCCGACGGGTGTCGGTTGGCCGGACGGCTCTGGATCCCCGATGACGCCAGGAACGAGGCGATGCCAGCCGTGCTGGAGTTCATCCCGTATCGAAAGCGTGACAAGACCCGTCGACGCGACGAGATCACCCACACCTACCTCGCCTCGCACGGCTATGTGTGCGCTCGGGTCGACCTGCGCGGCAGCGGCGACTCGGAGGGGATCCTGCTCGACGAGTACGTCGCGCAGGAGCAGCGCGACGCCATCGAGGTGCTCCGATGGCTCGCCGCCCAACCCTGGTGCAACGGCGTCACCGCGATGATGGGCAAGTCGTGGGGCGGCTTCAACGCACTGCAGGTGGCCTCGCTCCGTCCGGCGGGACTCGGAGCCGTCGTCGCGGTCGCCGCGACCGACGACCGCTACGCCGACGACGTCCACTACATGGGCGGCTGTCTGCTGGGCGACAACCTGTCGTGGGCCTCCACCATGTTCGCCTACAACGCCTGCCCACCCGACCCTGCGCTCGTCGGCGACGCGTGGCGCGGGATGTGGCGGGATCGACTCGAACACGTCGACCACTGGGTCGACACCTGGCTGCGCCACCAGCACCGCGACGACTACTGGCGCCACGGGTCGATCTGCGAGGACTACTCCGCCATCACGGTGCCCGTCATGGCGGTGAGCGGATGGGCCGACGGCTACTCGAACGCAGTGTTCCGGATGCTGGAGCACCTCGACGTCCCACGTCAGGGCCTCATCGGGCCGTGGAGCCACCGGTATCCGCACATGGGCGCCCCCGGACCGGCCATCGGCTTCCTCCAGGAGGTGGTTCGCTGGTTCGACCGCTGGCTCAAGGGCCTCCCCAACGGTGTCGAGCACGAGCCGATGCTGCGCGCATGGATGCAGGACAGCGTCCCGCCCATGACCCGCTACGAGACCCGGCCGGGACGGTGGGTGGCAGAAGACCGTTGGCCGTCGCCGAACGTCGAGATGCGACGACTCGGGCTCTCACCCGGACGCCTCCACGGCCTGGAAGCCCCGGCTCCGGCGCGCGGTGAGCTGCCGGAGGCCGAGCTCGCCGTGCAGTCGCCGGTGACGCTGGGCATGTTCGCGGGCAAGTGGTGCTCCTACTCGGCGACCCCTGATCTCCCCCACGACCAGCGGGAGGAGGACGGCGGAGCGCTGTTGTTCGACAGTGACCCCCTCCAGCAGCAGCTCGAGATCCTCGGCTCTCCGCTCATCGAGCTCGAGGTGGCCGCGGACCGCCCCGTCGCGATGGTCGCCGCGCGGCTCTCGGACGTCGGGCCCGACGATGCGGTCACCCGGGTGACCTACGGCGTGCTGAACCTCACCCACCGCGACGGACACGAGCGGCCACGACCACTGGAGCCGGGCGAGATCTACCGCGTGTCGCTGCAGCTGAACGAGGTCGCCGCGGTGTTCCCTGCGGGCCACCGGGTCAGGGTGGCCATCTCGAGCTCGTACTGGCCCCTGGCCTGGCCGCCGCCGGAGCCGGTGCGTCTCACCGTTCGCACCGGCTCGAGCTGCGTCTCGCTCCCGTGCAGGGCCGCTCGCGAAGAGGACCTCGGTCTGCGACCCTTCGGCGAACCAGAGGGCGCACTCCCGACCCCGGAGTCGGTGGTCGAGCCCGTGCGCCACGGCTCGCGTGTCATCCACGACCTGGCGACGAACGAGTCGACACTCGAGGTCGTCAAGGACGACGGGACCCGCCGACTGGAGGACATCTCGCTCGAGCTGACCGACTCGACCGCCGAGTGGTACCGGTGCACCGTCGCGGACTTCAGCTCCCTCGAAGGCGCGACCCACTGCGTTCGGGCCTTCCGGCGCGACGACTGGTCCGTGCGAACGGTCACCGAGACGCGCCTGACGGCCGACTCGACGCACTTCCGTATGCGCGCCACGCTCGATGCCTACGAGGGCGACACACGCGTCGACAGTCAGAACTGGGACCGCAGGATCCCGCGCGATCTGCTCTGAGGAGTCCGGCGAGAGGATGGCGGGCGCCCGTCACAACACACTGCGCGCCTCGCGCTTGAGCTCCTTGATCTCGTCGCGCAGGCGCGCCGCCTCTTCGAAGCGGAGGTCGGCCGAGGCCTGGTTCATCTCGTCGGTGAGCAGATCGATCAGGCGGCCCAGGTCCTCGGGCGCCACCTCTGCGTACTGCTCGGCTCGTGCCCGCTCCCCCGCCCGTTGCGCTCGCCGACCACCACGCGGTGTCGGGGTCCCGCCGCCGGTGCCGCGCAGATCGGCGAGGATGTCGGTCACCGCCTTCGCGATCGTGGTGGGGTCGATCCCGTGCTCCGCGTTGTGCGCCTGCTGGAGCCCGCGGCGCCGGTCGGTCTCCGAGATGGCCCGTTTCATCGAGTCGGTCACACGGTCGGCGTACATCACCACCTCGCCCCGCACGTTGCGGGCGGCGCGGCCGATCATCTGGATGAGTGAGGTCTCGGACCGCAGGAACCCCTCCTTGTCGGCGTCGAGGATCGCGACGAGGGACACCTCGGGGATGTCGAGTCCTTCCCTCAGCAGGTTGATGCCGACCAGGACGTCGAACTCACCGAGACGCAGGTCGCGGATCAGTTCGATCCGCTGGAGGGTGTCGATCTCGGAGTGGAGGTACCGCACCCGGACGCCCATCTCGAGCAGGTAGTCGGTGAGGTCCTCGGCCATCTTCTTGGTGAGCGTGGTCACCAGCACCCGCTCGCCTGCCTCGACCCGATCGTTCACCTCGGCGAGGAGGTCGTCGATCTGTCCCTTGGTCGGACGGACCGACACCCCGGGATCGACCAGACCGGTCGGGCGCACGATCTGTTCGACCACCTGCGAGCTGTGATCGAGCTCCCACGGGCCCGGTGTGGCCGACAGGAAGATCGTCTGACCGGCGCGCTCCACCCACTCCTCGAAACGCAACGGACGGTTGTCCGCCGCCGACGGCAACCGGAACCCGTGGTCGATGAGCGTCGCCTTGCGCGACCGGTCGCCCTCGTACTGACCGTGCAACTGCGGGATGGCCACGTGCGACTCGTCGATGATCGTCAGGTAGTCGGTCGGGAAGAAGTCGAGCAGCGTGTGGGGCGCCTCACCCGGGGACCGCCCGTCGATCGGCGCCGAGTAGTTCTCGATGCCGTTGCAGAAGCCCATCTCCTGCATCATCTCGAGGTCGTACTCGGTGCGCATCCGCAGCCGCTGCGCCTCGAGCAGCTTGCCCTCGCGTTCGAACAGGGCCAGCCGCTCCTGCAGCTCGGTCTCGATGCGTCCGATCGCCGCGTGCATCCGCTCGTCGGACGTGGCGTAGTGGGTGTTGGGGAACACCACGACCTCATCGAGCTCGCCGACCCGCTCGCCGGTGAGCGGATCGACCACACCGATCGCCTCGACCTCGTCGCCGAACAGCTCGATCCGCACCGCCGTCTCCTCGTAGGCGGGATGGACCTCGAGCACATCGCCCCGCACCCGGAACTTGCCGCGCACCAGGTTCATGTCGTTGCGCTCGTACTGCAGCTCGACCAGCCGCCGCAGCAGGTCGCGCTGGTCGACGGTCTCGCCCACCCGGGCGGCGAAGAGCCGCCCGGCGTACTCCTCTGGCGAACCCAGTCCGTAGATGCACGACACCGAGGCGACGACGATCACGTCACGCCGGGTCAACAGCGCCGAGGTGGCCGAGTGCCGGAGGCGGTCGATCTCGTCGTTGACCGAGGAGTCCTTCTCGATGAAGGTGTCGCTGGAGGCGATGTAGGCCTCGGGCTGGTAGTAGTCGTAGTACGAGACGAAGTACTCGACCCGGTTGTTCGGGAAGAACTCGCGGAACTCGTTGGCCAGCTGCGCGGCCAGGCTCTTGTTGGGTGCGAGCACCAGTGTGGGCCGCTGCACCTGCTCGATGGTCCACGCGATGGTCGCCGACTTCCCCGATCCGGTGATGCCCAGCAGGGTCTGGAATCGCTCGCCCCGGTTGACGCCCTCGGCGAGCGAGGCGATCGCTGTCGGCTGGTCCCCCGACGGGGAGAACTCCGACACGACCTCGAACGGCCGCACCATCTTCGGCGAGCGGCGGACCACCTCGAGGATCTCGGCGGAGCCCGCGACGGCGTTGGTGGACGCTGGATCTGACACGGACGGATCCTACCGACCGCCGCTGACAGCCGATCGGCGGGTGATCAGCGCCAGATCAGCCCGGACGGTCGCGCAGTTCCTCGATCCAGCGCCAGGCCCGGCGGATCTCGTCCTCGAGGTCGTGGGGCTCACCGTGGTTGTCGATGACGAAGTCCGCGCGCGCCAACCGCTCCGACCGCTCGATCTGCCGAGCGATGCGGTTGCGGGCGTCCTCGACGCTGAACCCACGGTGCGTCACGAGTCGATCGACCGCCACCTCGGGGTCGAGGTCCACCACGATGGTGCCGGCGAGATCCTCCCGACCCGACTCGACCAGCAAGGGCACGTCGAGGACCACCACGTCATCGGTCCCCTGCGCAGCGGCGATTCGCGCCTCGATCTCATCGTGCACCCGGGGGTGCACGATCGCGCCCAGGTCGGCAAGCGCCGTCTCGTCGGTGAAGACCACCTCGGCGACCGCGGCACGGTCGAGCTCCCCGTCGGGGCCCACCACACCCGGTCCGAAGCGCTCCACCATCTCGGAGAACACCACGGTGCCGGGCTGTTGCAGTTCGCGCACGATCGCGTCGGCGTCGATCACGGTCGCACCCAGTTCCGCCAGGCGCGACGAGACGGTCGACTTGCCGGCGCCGATCCCGCCGGTGAGGCCGATGAGCAGCATCGCGGCGACGCTAGCCGCGCCTCGGGCACGGAATTTCTCTCGTCCAAATCACAAGTCGGCCCACCGAGGTGCCGATGACGACAGCAACCAACGTCCCGACCGCGCGAGGACCACATGTCGCTGCCCACCGATCCCGCTGGTGGCGCCCCGAGCGGGGCGACCCCTGCGGAGGAACCCCAACCGGCCCCCCAGGGCGTCGGCGTCCGCCTCCGGCAGCGCCTCGCGTCGGATCTGCGTGGGGCGCTCGTCGACCCCGCACAACAACCATCGGGGGACTTCGACATCGTGGTGGATGCTGGTCCCCGTCGCGGCGACCGTGTCGCCCCGTTCGCAGGGCTCATCACCGCCATGCGCCTGGCGACCACCGCGATCTCGTTGCTGCTCGTGTCGACCTCGCTCGACACGAGCCTCTCGCTGCGCATCTGGACCGGGGTCATCGTGGCGTACGCGGTGTTCCGGTGCTTCCGTCCGACCACGTACTCCGACGACGTCCGTTCACTGCTGCGGGTCTTCATCGAGGTGGCCCTGCACGTCGTCGCGGTCGTCGCCACGGGAGCGTGGGACTCACCGCTGATCTTCAGCCTCCTGACCGCGGTCACCGTCGCCGGCCTGGCACGGGGCTTCGGGTTCTCGCTGCGGGTCGCGATCGCCTCGGTCCTCGCCGTCACGTTCCCGTTCGTGCTGCAGGCGCCCGACAACCGCGACGCCTTGATCGTCGCCGCGTCCTGGAGCGGCATCGTGCTGCTCGTGGCGATCGTCGCCGGCTACGCCCGACGCATCTCGGGAGAGGCCGACCGCGAGCGGGAGCTCGCGATGGACCGGCTCGGGCGGCTCGCCGATGCCAACGCGTTGCTGTTCTCGCTGCACCGGGTGACCCAGACGCTCCCGGCGTCGCTCGACCTCGGCGAGGTCCTCGACTCGACGCTCAGCAGGATGAAGTCGCTGGTGAGCTACGACAGCGTGGCGGTCCTGCTCTTCGACGAGACCGATGCACAGTGGGAGGTCGTCCGCCACCACGGCCTGACCGCACCCTCGCGACTCGGACCCACCGACCTCCCCGTCGGACTCCGGCGAGCGATCGCTGACAACCGCGTGGTGCACCTCGCCGACCTGTCGAGGGAGTCCGGCGGCGGCCTGTCGTCCCGGGCCGGGTCCGGTGTGTACACCGTGCTCGCCGCGCGTGGCTCGATCATCGGCCTGCTCGCGATCGAACACGGCGACTTCGACCACTTCACCGCGCGGGACCAGGAGCTGATCGAGGGCTTCGTCGCCCCGGCGGCATTGGCACTCGACAACGCACGATGGTTCTCGCGACTGCGCACGGTGGGTGCCGACGAGGAGCGGACGCGCATCGCCCGGGACCTCCACGACCGCATCGGGCAGTCCCTCGCCTACCTCGGGTTCGAACTGGACCGCCTCGTCGAGAAGGACGGGTCCGGAGAGGAGATCACCGACTCCCTCCTCCAGCTGCGCGGCGACGTCCGCGGCGTGGTTCGTGAGGTTCGCGACACGCTCTATGACCTGCGGACCGACGTCTCGGACGACCAGAGCCTCGCCGAGGTGCTCGAGCAGTTCGTCGAACGGGTCCAGGAACGCAGTGCGTTGAAGGTGCAGGTCGAGGTCGACCACGGGGCACGTCTCCCGATGCTCCAGGAACGCGAGATGTGGCGCATCGCCCAGGAGGCCCTTGCCAACGTCGAGCGCCATTCGCGGGCCACGGCCGTGCGCGTCGTCTGGCGGTGCGACGGCGAACGGGCCCTCATCGACGTCACCGACAACGGCGTCGGCTTCGAACAGGGGCGGGCCGGGCGACTCGACTCGTACGGCATGTTGGGCATGCGCGAACGAGCTTCGAGCATCGGCGCGACCCTCGACGTCCTGAGCGCACCTGGACGCGGGACGCGCATCCGTTGCTCGCTCGTGCCGAGCGACCAGCACACCCGTCCCGCCGCCGACCATCGGGCAGCGGCGCCGCCGGCTGTCCGACCCCATGAGGCACCCGCCACGGTCGACCCCGTTCCGGCCCACGCATCGATCAGCGAACCACCCCCCACCGGGAGGCAGTGATGTCCATCCGACTGATGTTGGCCGACGACCACCGCATGTTGCGCGAGGGCCTGCGGCGGTCGATGACCGACGCTGGTTTCGACGTCGTCGGCGAGGCGGGCGACGGCATCGAGGCCGTCACGCTCGCCGGTGAGCTGCGGCCCGATGTCGTCCTGATGGACGTCACCATGCCCAACTGCGACGGAGTCGAGGCCTGTCGTCAACTCAAGGCCACCGGCACGTCGTCGAGGGTGGTGATGCTGACGATGCACGCCGACCAGGAGGTGCTGACCAACGCGATCAGGGCGGGAGCGATCGGCTACCTCACCAAGGACTGCTCCACGCGGGAGATCGCCGACGCGGTCCGGATGGCGGCCGGCGGCGACACGGTCCTGTCACCGCAGCTCGCCCGGTCGATGCTGGCCGAGGTCCGCAAGCTCGATGAGCCTCGCACCCCCGAGGAGCAGCGGGTCGTGACCCGGCGTGAGGAGGAGGTCCTCCAGCTGATCGCCGACGGGTGCTCGACACCCGAGGTGGCCGAGCGCCTCTACATCTCACAGAAGACGGTCAAGAACCACTTGGCGTCGATCTACCAGAAGCTCGACGCCCGGGACCGGACCCAGGCCGTCCTCCAGGCGGTGCGGATGGGCATCGTCCGACTCGACTGAGTCCCCGGACGCGGCGGCGGCGGGGACGGGCGGGGGACCGATTGGTCCAAAAGACCTATCAAGGTCATTCGTCCAAGGTCGATACAACCAGCACGGAATCCGGCGGACGGGTTTCGACACCGAAGCACCAGCAACAAGGGGATCCCAATGATCACGCAACTCAACTTCCTGCGGGCATGGCTCGCTGCCCAGGCCAAGACCGAACGAGGCGCCTCGCTCGTGGAGTACGCACTCCTCGTTGCGCTGATCGCCGTCGTGGTCATCGGCGCCATCTCGCTGCTCGCCGACAGCGTCGAGGACACCTTCACCGGTGTGGCCGGCGAGCTGGACGACGCCAACAGCTGATCCGTCGGCTGTCGTGACGCCGCTGGGGCGGGCCCTCCGGGTCCGCCCCAGTGCGTTTCCGGCCCTGCAACGGGGCCGGACCCATCGGCGGCAGACGCACAGCACTGGGAGGAACGATGTTCCAACTGCTGCAACACATGAGGTCACTCATCGCCCGGGGCACCGAACGCGGCGCGAGCCTCGTCGAGTATGCGCTGCTCGTCGCGCTGATCGCCGTGGTGATGATCGGCGCGATCAACTTCCTCGGCGAGGCGACCGACGGGAGCCTCAGGGACACGAGCGACAAGATCCAGGACGCGGTCGAAGCGAGCAGCTGACGAGACCCGTCGGCCGCGTCCCGTCCGATGAGAGGGAGACGAGCGATGGGAGGGTGACGGTGGGGCCCGACGGGCCCCACTGTCGCGTCATTCGACCAGCGCATCAGTCGACCAGCGCATCAGTCGACCAGTCGGAGTCCGGCGGGGTTGAGTGATCCGTCGTCGACCGGGAGCTCGACCGCGAACCGCGTCCGGTGGGCCGGGAAGACGTGCTCGCTGACGAGGACCGGAACCCCGTCGTCGCCGCGTGTCACTCGCTCGGCCACCAGCACCGGTGAGCCCACCGGCACCCCCAGCAGGTCGGCATCGTCGTCGCCGGCGAGGGCGGCGCCGATCATCTGCGTCGCACCGCCGAGGCGGACGGGAAGCTGCTCGAGGAACGAGGCGCGCTCGACATCGTCGCGACTGAGCGCCGAGCCGAGCTCCTCGGGACACCACACGGTGACGCGGGCGAACGGCACGCTGTCGGCCAGACTCAGGCGTCGGACCTCGAGCACGCTCCGCTCCCCCAACAGCTCGCGGACACGTTCGGGTGCGGGGACGAATCCGAACGAGAGGATCCGACGCTCGGAGCGCACACCGACCGCGTTCAATCGCTCGTCCATCGTGTCGAGCCGGTACAGCTCCTGGCGCAGCGGCTCGGCCGAGACGATCCACCCGAACCCCTGCCGGCTGTCCACGAGGCCCTCGACCCGCAACACCTCGAGGGCTCGACGGACCGTCACGCGACTCGCCTCGAACTGGACCGACAGCTCGGCCTCCGACGGCAGCACACCGGTCCGCTCGAAATCACCAGTGCGGACCCGGCGGCGCAGCTCGTCGGCGATCAGTTGGTAGCGGATGGTCCTCACGAACTTGTAGTGTACTTGTATTGTTGGCGTGTCGGCACGAGACCGTCGCCCGCCGCACCCACCGGCAGACCCGCACCGGACTGCCCACGTCGCCCCACAGGAGCCCAGATGGCCGCCAGCCCCTCCACCCCGATCGACCTCGTCAACGCCGCCTATCAGCGCTTCGAGCGAGACGTGGGACCAGCACGAGAGCGGCTGGGGCGCCCGCTCACACTGGCCGAGAAGGTCCTGGTCGCCCACCTCGACGACCCCGCTGCGTCGTTCGAGCGCGGCGCCACCTACAACGACCTCCGTCCGGACCGCGTCGCGATGCAGGACGCGACCGCACAGATGGCGTTGCTGCAGTTCATGACCGCCGGGCTCGACGAGGTCGCGGTGCCCTCCACGGTGCACTGCGACCACCTCATCCAGGCCAAGGAGAACGGAAAGGTCGACCTGCTCGCTGCCGAGCAGAACAACGCGGAGGTCTACGACTTCCTCGAGTCGGTCTCGGCCCGTTACGACATCGGGTTCTGGGGCCCGGGATCGGGGATCATCCACCAGGTCGTGCTCGAGCAGTACGCCTTCCCCGGCGGGATGATGGTCGGCACCGACAGCCACACCCCGAATGCCGGAGGTCTGGGCATGGTGGCGATCGGCGTCGGCGGCGCCGACGCCGTCGACGTGATGACCGGCTTCCCCTTCAACGTGAGGTGGCCGAAGCTCATCGGGGTACACCTCACCGGCGAGCTGAACGGCTGGTCCTCGCCGAAGGACGTCATCCTCAAGGTCGCCGAGATCCTCACCGTCAAGGGCGGAACGGGCGCCATCGTCGAGTACTTCGGCCCGGGGGCGAACGCCATCTCCTGCACCGGCAAGGCGACGATCTGCAACATGGGCGCCGAGATCGGCGCGACCACGTCGTTGTTCGGCTTCGACGAGGCCATGGTCCGGTACCTGAAGTCGACCGGTCGCGAGCAGATCGCCGACGCCGCCTCCAGCGTCGCGCACCACCTCCGCGCCGATGACGAGGTGCTGGCCGACCCTGCGCCGTACTACGACCAGCTGATCGAGATCGACCTCTCGGAGCTGCGACCCCACATCAACGGCCCCCACACGCCCGACCTGGCGCGTGAGGTCTCCCTCCTGGGTGCCGAGGCGGCCGACGCCGGCTGGCCGCTCCAGATCAGCTCGGCGCTGGTGGGCTCGTGCACGAACTCCTCGTACGAGGACATCACCCGTGCGGCGTCGATCCTCCGGTTCGCTGCGGACCAAGGCCTCAAGGTGCGCGCCCCGCTGATGATCACACCGGGCAGCGAGCAGGTGCGGGCGACGATCGAACGCGACGGCCTGCTCGGCACCTTCGAGGCCGCCGGGGCCACCGTGCTCGCCAACGCGTGCGGACCCTGCATCGGTCAGTGGGCGCGCCCGGCTGACGAGATCGACAAGCCCAACACCATCGTCACCAGCTACAACCGGAACTTCCCGAAGCGCAACGACGGCTCCGCCAAGACGCTCGCTTTCGTGACCTCACCCGAGACAGTGGTCGCGCTCGCCCTTGCCGGGACACTCGACTTCGACCCGGTCGCCGGCACGCTCACCACCGAGGACGGGCGCGACGTCCGCCTGCCCGAACCGGTCGGCCAGGAGCTGCCCGACGCCGGCTTCACCCCCGGCGACAACACCTTCGTCGCGCCGCCGGAGGACCGCAGCGAGGTGCGGGTGCAGGTGGCCCCCGACTCTGACCGCCTCCAGTTGCTCGAGCCGTTCGACCCCTGGGACGGGGAGGACCTCCGCGAGCTGCCGATCCTGGTCAAGGCGGTGGGCAAGTGCACCACCGATCACATCTCGATGGCCGGGCCGTGGCTGAAGTACCGCGGCCACCTCGAGAACATCTCGGGCAACCTGTTCCTCGGGGCGGTCAACGCGTTCAACGGCGAGGTCGGAGAAGGCCTCGACCAGCTCGACGGGCAGGTGAAGCCGTACCCCGAGATCGCCCGGCACTACCACGAGGCGGGGCAGGACTGGATCGCCGTCGGGGACGAGAACTGGGGTGAGGGCTCGTCACGGGAGCACGCCGCGATGGAGCCCCGTTTTCGCGGCTGCCGTGCGATCATCGTGCGCAGCTTCGCTCGTATCCACGAGGCGAACCTGAAGAAGCAGGGTGTCCTGGCGCTCACCTTCGTCGAACCCGAGGTCTACGACGCGATCGAGGAGCGGGACCGGATCAGCATCCTCGGCCTCGCCGACCTCGCTCCGGGCCGCCCCGTGGAATGCCTGCTCACCCAGCCGGACGGCACCTCCCGGACGTTCGAGTGCAACCACACCATGAGCCCGGAGCACATCGAGTGGTTCCGCGCCGGTTCGGCGTTGAACATCATCCGGGCGCGTACGACCGGGTGAGCCGACCCCGCCACCGGTGACGACGAGGACGGTGGTTCAGTCGGTGCCGGGACGGCGCTCGGTCTCGTGGCCCGCCGCCTCGTCCAGGTCGTCCGGCACGACGCCGCCGGGGTAGGTCCGTGCCAGCTCCTCGGCGGTCGGCTCCCGCCGCCGACGCGCCTCGGCCGGGAGCAGCTCCGTGATCGCCTTCATGACCCGCTTCGTGTCGGCGTCGAGACTGCGGTGTTTCAACTCGACCGCCTCACCGACCCGCACCCGGACTGTCGGCGGGTGCAGCACGTTCGTGACGTTCGGCAGCTTCGAGCTGCGCGGCCACACCTCCTCGCTGCCCCAGAGCCCGACGGGAATGACCGGGACGCCGGCCGCCTCCGCCAGGCGGACCGCCCCCCAGCGCCCCTTCAGCTCAGGATCGAAGAACGCCGGGCCGCGAGGGATGGTCCCCTCGGGCATCATCGCGACCAGTTCGCCGGCTGCGAGCGCATCCTCAGCCGCCTTGAGCGGCTCGTCGGACCCGGTGCCGCGGTCCACCCGTATGCCGCCGAGCGCCCTCACCACGTCGCCGACGACCGGAGCGTCGAAGACCTCCTTCTTGCCGAGGAACCGGACCGGTCGTCCGACCTTGGCGAGGAGCAGCCCGATCACGATCGGGTCGATGTAGGAGCGGTGGTTGGCGACAAGGATGCCCGGCCCGGTCCTCGGGACCAGCTCGTCGCCGGCGATGTCGAGGCGCATCCAGGGGAACAGCTGCGGCTGGGCCAACATGAGGAGCACGCGCTGCGGTTCCAGGCCCGCGAACTTCGGCACACCCGAGGGCACGTCGAAATGCACCGTGGGCCAGCGTCGCAGGGTGGCGACCGCGAGCATCCGCGGGTCGGGGTTGACCGCTCTGGGGTGGCCGACGATCGACAGCAGCGGGACGTCGTAGTAGCTGTCGGAGTACGCGTAGCTGGCGTCGAGGTCGACCCGGTTGCGGAACGCCCACTCGGCCACCGCCCTGGACTTGCCCTTGCCCCAGACGAACTCCCCGTCGATCGAGCCGTCGTAGTGGCCGGCCCGCTGTCCGTAACGGGTGGCGACCACGTCGTCGAACCCGAGTGCCTCGGCGAGGGGCCGGATCAGGTCCTCGGGCGTGGTGGTCGCCATGACCAACAGCCGCCCTGCCTCGCGGTGCTCCTCGATGACCTTCTCGGCGTACGGGAGCACCGCGTCGCGCAGCGGCTCGGCGGCGCGATCCGCAGCCGCGCGCACGAGCTCCACCGACCACCCGCGCGCCGCACGAGCGCCTTGGCGGCTCACGAGCATCGACGGCCATGTCTCGCCGATCAGGTTGAAGATGCCGAACGCCACCGATTCGATCGAACTCGTCGAGCCGGACAGCAGCCCCACGTGCCGCAACGCCTCGCTCAGGATGGGTCCGCTCGCGCCCGACAACAGCGTTCGATCCAGGTCGAACACCGCTGCGCTGCGGCCGTCGTCGCTGGCGGCCGGGGCGGGACGGCTCGAACTCACCATGACGGCGACGCTACCCGAAAACTGCCGAAGGACTGGCGGGGGGAGCCAGTCCTTCAGCAGTTGCGCCGAGAACCGGGGGGAGGTTCTTCGGCGCTGCTCGGGCGGGACAGGGGGGATGTCCGCTCACCCGGCGATGTGTTGTAGGTAGGAAGTTAGCCAGTTGCAAGCAATCTGGCAAGGATATTGCAGCGATATCGGCTATCGTCATCACCGATGGATCGCAAGCAGCTACGTGCACTCGTCGCCGTCGCCGAGAATCGGTCGTTCTCCGCTGCGGCCCGCTCACTCGACACGGTGCAATCCAACGTCTCGGCCCACGTGGCCCGGCTCGAACGGGAGCTCGGACTGACGCTCATCGACCGCGCCACCACTGCGCCGACGCACGAGGGCCAGGCGGTGCTCGCCCGTGCCCGGCGGATCGAGCAGGAGTTCGAGGCACTCGACTCGGACGTCGCCTCGCTGCACGACGAGATCTCGGGTCAGGTCCGGCTGGGAGCGATCGGGACGACCGCACGCTGGCTGGTTCCTCCCCTGCTCGAGCGTCTGGCCGAGCACCACCCGCTGGTGCGGGTGGTGGTCCTCGACGCCACGACCAGTTCCCTGGTGCTCAACCTGTTGTCGGGCGCGGTCGACCTCGCCGTGGTGAACCTCCCGGTCGACGAGGCAGAGCTGCTCGTCGAGCCGCTGTTCGACGAGGATCGTGTGCTGATCGTGCCCGCGGGGCATCCGCTCCATGACCGTGACTCGGTGCGGCTCGAGGAACTCGTCGAGCACGAGTTGCTGCTCGAGGCACCGGGCACCGCGTTCCGTGGCGTGCTCGACGGCGTTGCCGCCGAGAAGGGAGTGCCCCTGCGCCCCAAGGCGGAGTTCGACGGCATGCGCCTCCTCGCCTCGCTGGCCTTCGCCGGCTTCGGTGCAGGTGTCGTCCCGGCCTCGGCGGCGCCGTCGAACGTCGGTGGCGACTGGAGGCGAGTGGCGCTCGAGGGGGTTCCGGGACGCACGGTCGCCCTCGTGCGTCGACGACGTGGGATGCCGTCGGCCGCGCAGCGGGTGGTCGAGGACGCGATCGGCCGGGTCGTGACGTCGGACGCCGTCCGCCCCGAGGGGCTGCACGCCACGTCGGGCTGAGGCCGCCACGGCCCGCCGGCGGCCCGCCATGTGAACTGGGTGCGAATTTCCCTCCGGTGCAGCAGGGGCGGTCCGACAGCACACGATCGCGCCGTAGGATGACGAAAACGCGACAGCCGGGAGTTGAACGTGGCCGACAGCATCACCATCACCGATAACCGCACCGGGGAGCAGGTCGAGGTCCCGATCATCGACGGTGGGGTGGATGGCACGACCTGGGCGAAGTTCATGCCCGGCATCTGGTTCCACGACCCGTCGTTCGGCTCGACCTCCGGAGCCGCCTCGTCCGTCACAGAGCTCGACGGCGAGAACGGCATCCTGAGGTACCGGGGCTACCCGATCGAACAACTCGCGGAGCATTCCAGCTACCTCGAGGTCGCGTACCTGCTGATCCACGGCGACCTGCCCACCGCGACGCAGTTCGAGGACTGGCGCTACGAGATCACCCACCACACGTTCATCCACGAGAACGTGCGCAAGCGGTTCATGGACGGGTTCCACCACGACGCCCACCCGATGGGCATGCTCGTGTCGACCGTGGCTGCACTGTCGACCTTCTACCCCGAGGCGAAGGACATCGAGGACCCCGAGGTGCTGCAGAAGCAGATCGTGCGCCTCATCGCGAAGATGCCGACGCTCGCTGCCGGCGCCTACCGCCACAGCGTCGGGATGCCCTTCGTGTACCCGGACAACTCCCTCGACTTCGCCGCCAACTTCCTGTCGATGATGTGGAAGACCGCCGAGCCCCGCTACGACGCCAACCCCGTGCTGGCCCGGGCGCTCGACGTGTTGTTCATCCTGCACGCCGACCACGAGCAGAACTGCTCGACCACCGCGATGCGCACGGTCGGCTCCTCGCACGCCGATCCCTACATCGCCACCGCGGCCGCCACCGCAGCCCTGTACGGACCGCGACACGGCGGCGCCAACGAAGCCGTCATCCGCATGCTCACCCAGATCGGTTCGATCGACCAGGTACAGCCCTACGTGGACGCGGTGAAGCGGGGCGAGACCCGCCTGCAGGGCTTCGGTCATCGCGTGTACAAGAACTACGACCCCCGTGCCCGGATCATCAAACAGACCGCCGACCAGGTCTTCGAGGTGACCGGCAAGAGCCCGCTGCTCGACATCGCGTTGAAGCTCGAGGAGGTCGCCCTCAACGACGACTACTTCGTCAGCCGGAAGCTCTACCCGAACGTCGACTTCTACTCGGGCTTGATCTATCAGGCGATGGGCTTCCCGATGCAGATGTTCACGGTGCTCTTCGCCATCCCACGCACCGCCGGGTGGCTGGCCCACTACCGGGAGCTGCTCGAGCAGGGCTCACGCATCTACCGTCCCCGCCAGATCTACACCGGCCACCCGGTGAGGGAGTTCGCACCCATCGAGCACCGGTGACCCGTCACGGCGGCGACCCGCGGCCGACGTCACCGGCTGCTGCGACGGGTTCCGCCGAGGCGTCCGCGCCCCAGTCGTCCGCTGAGAACGAGTACGACGCCACAACGCGGCTCATCGACTGCTTCGGGCGGCTCGCCCACGTCGCCGAACCACCGGCCCCGGCTACGTGCGCAGCGTCCGACGCTGACAGCATGGACCGATGAAACCCCAGCGCAGCGCCGACGTCACCCGGGTCACCGTCGATCGACCGGCGATGCGCCTCGATCTGGTCTTCGACGACGGCACCGACGGATCGATCGGTCTCATGGCCCTGCGGCTCCACTGCCCGTGTGCGACCTGCCGAGCCCTGCGGCAACAGGGGCGTGCGGTCTGGCCGACCACGGCCACCGGAGAGCAGCGCCTCGGGCTGCGCGACGCGGCGCTCGTCGGCGCATGGGGACTCGGTGTGACCTGGGATGACGGCCACTCCACCGGGATCTACCCGTTCGAGTCGCTCCACGAATGGGTTCGGAGCGGCCAGCCACCCGCGATGCCGGACTCCGGGCTGGGTGGCTGATGGAGTTCGAACTCCCCCCCGGGACCACCGCCCTCGTCGAACAGGCGCAGCGGGTCGCGCGGCGCGCCACCGAGCAGCTCGACGTGACCGAGGACGCGTGGCTCATCGGGACCTCACGGGCCTTCAGCGAGGAGCTCGGTGGGCTCGGATGGTGGGGACTCACCTGGCCGACCGAGGCCGGCGGCGGTGGTCGTCACCCCCTCGAGCGGTTCGTCATCTTCGAGACCCTCATCGCCGAGGGCGCCCCCGTGGCGTCCTCGTGGTTCGCGGACCGCCAGATCGGACCGACGCTGCTGCAGTACGGCAACGACGAGCAGCGGCGACGCTGGCTGCCCGACATCATCGCCGGCACGTCGGCATGGTGCATCGGCATGAGTGAGCCCGACGCGGGTTCGGACGTCGCGTCGCTGCGAACCAAAGCGGTGCGCGACGGCGAGGACTGGGTCGTCGACGGACAGAAGGTCTGGACCTCGGGCGCAGCCGAGGCCGACTGGTGCTATCTCATCGCCCGCACCGACCCGGATGCGCCCCCGCATGCCGGGCTGTCCGAGTTCGTCGTCGACATGTCGACGCCGGGCATCGAGGTGCGTCCCATCGTGGACAACACCGGCAACGCGCACTTCTGCGAGGTCCACCTCGACGGAGTCAGGGTCCCTGCGGCCAACCTCGTCGGCGCGCTCAACGGCAGCTTCACCCAGGTCATGCGACAGATGGAGCATGAGCGGGGTGGGATCGACCGGCTCGTGTCGAACCGTCGCCTGTACCTCGATGCACTCGAGTCGGCCGCACCGATCCTCGACCGCCGACTCCGTGACGAGGCAGCGGCCCTCGAGTCGGGCTATCGCATCGGCCGCTTGATGGTGTTGCGTGAGGTGCTCCAACAGGCCCCCCGTGGCTTCTCCGCCGCGACGAAGACCTGGTGCACCGAGTTCGAGCAACGTGTCGCCGCCTTCTGCGCACGAGTTGCCGGGCCCGAGGCACTCCGCTGGAACCGGGTGTCACGCAACATCTGTTACGCGCCCGCGTACACGATCATGGGCGGCACGACCGAGATACTTCGCAACATCCTCGCCGAGCGTGTCCTCGGGCTGCCGCGCGAACCGTCGATGCGCTGAACGGCGCGCCGCGTCCGCTGTCACTCCAGGCGCCGCACCGGGAAGTCCTCGGGCGGTGGACCGAGCCGGATCTGGACGTCGGCGATCGCCGCGGTCGTGGTGGTCACCACGACCGGGTCGGCGACGACGGACCTGAGGTGGTCGAGCTCGGCGACGAGGGCGCCGAGGCGATGCACCAGCTCGACGACCGGCACCCGGTCCAACGGATCGGTGAGCACCCGTCCCACCGGTGATGCGGCCACCAACGTCGAGGCATCGGTGAGGGTCAGCGGCAGCACGCCCAACTCGTACTCACCGACGATCGCCGCGGGTCCGCCCAGTCCGACCTCGATGGTCCCCGACCCGTCGTCGTCGCGGCGGGCCGCGACCGCGACGTCGATCCCCGACTCGAGGAACTGCTGCACGGTCGCAGGGAGGAAGCCCGGGCCGAGCAGATCCTCCATGCGTGTCCACATTGCGCGCACCTGCTCCTCGTCGGCCAGATCCAACGCCACACCGCTCGACGCCGATCGGGTGAGACGGTTGCGTGTCCTCGCCTTGAGCGCGACCGGCCAGCCGAGGTCGTCGGCAGCGGCGACGGCCTCGTCGACGGTGCGCACCACCCGGCGATCGATGACCGGCACACCGAACGACTCCAGCAACGCCTGTTGCTCGGACGGGTCGAGCTCGACCGATCGGTCGTCGGCCATCCGCGTCAGCGGCGCGTCGATCGCCCGTCGGGCCGCCTGCGGGTCGCCCACCTCCTCCTCGTTCGGTGGAGAGGTACCCACAGCGTTGCGCCAGTCGGCATGGTGGGCGAGACGCCCGAGTGCTCGTGCCGCATCCTCGGGGAACCGGTAGATCGGCACCCCGACCGGGCGGCCGTGTCGCTCGCCCGACAGCCTCGCCCGACCCGCTGAACCGAGCATCGTCGCTGCGAAGGTGACCGTGGGATGCGTTGCGGAGGCCTCGAGGATCACCTCGACGAGCTCCTCGTCCAGACGGAGCCGGGGCGGCGCGGAGATGATCAGCACACTCGCCACGCCGGGAGCGCTCGCTGCCGCATCGATCGCCAGAGCGAAGTCCTCGGGGGTGGCCACGTGGCGGAGGTCGACCGGGTTGGTCAGGACCCGCCCGTCAGAGGTCGGAACCGCGAGGGGCACGAGGTCGAGACCGGCGTCGAGGCACGCATCGGCGGCCAACGCGACCGCACCGTCGGAGTTGCCGACGATCGCGACACCGCGACCCGTCGGCGGGGGCTGGTCACTGAGGATGCGACCGAGGTCGAAGAGCTGCTCGAGCGCGCTGACTCGGATCACCCCCGTCTGGCGGAACATGGCTGCCGCCCTGCGTCGGGACTCGTCGTGCGGACGCTCCCCCGTCCCCGACCCCATCGAGGTGTGCAGCGCAGCCACCGGCATGCGCATCGACGCCGCACGTGCGGCGCGCACGAAACGTGGCCGGAGGTCGCGCGCGACGAGGTACAGCAGCACGCCGGCGGTGCTCTCGTCCTCGCTCCAGAAGCTCAGCAGATCGGTCGCCCCGACGTCGGCGCGGTTGCCGGCGGCGACCATGGTCGACACGCCGAGGTCCATCCGCCGTGCGTGGTCGACGATCGCCGCCGACAGGGTGCCCGCCTCGGCCAGCATGGCGATACGACCGGCCCGGGGCAGTTCCGGTGCCAACGTGCCGTCGAGGCGGACCGACGGATCGGCGTTGATGACACCCAGCGCGTTGGGTCCGAGGAGCCGCATGCCGTGCCGGCGCGCCGTCTCGACCACCAGGTGCTCCAGGTCGGCGCCGGGGCCGTCGGCCTCGGCGAACCCGGCCGACATCACCACCGCTGTCCGTGCGCCGCGTTGCCCCGCCGAGTCGAGCACGGCGGGCACGTCCCCCGCGGGCGTGGCGACGACCACGAGGTCGACGTCGGCGGGCAGGTCGTCGGTGTGGCGCACCGAGGGGAGGCCCCCCACATGGTCGGCATGCTGGTTGACCGGATAGACGGCGCCGGTGAAGCCGTTCGCCGTGAGGTTGGCGAGCACCTCGGCGCCGAGGCCGCCGTCGCGACCCGCGCCCACCACCGCGACCGAAGCCGGCCACAGCATGGGCCGGACCGAGGCGGCCTCGGCCACCCGTTCGCGCCGGTCCATCGCTGCGACCGACGCGCCGGTCGGGTCGATGTCGAAGGCGACCTCGATCACGCCGTCCTCGAGACGCGAGGCGACCTCGTAGCCCGCAGAGCGGAACACCGTGAGCATCCGTCGGTTGCTGGGCAGCGTGGTCGCGGTGAACCTCCGTACGCCGTTCTCGAGCCCCGCTGCGGCGAGGTACTCGAGCAGCAACGTGGCCAGCCCCCGGCCGTTGTGCTCGTCGTCGACGAAGAACGCCACCTCGGCCGTGTCGGTCCCCCGGTACCGCTCGTACCGCGCGACGCCGATGATCATCGTCGCCTGGGTTGCGACGAACGCCACCCGGGAGTGGTGGTCGACGGTGGTCAGGTGGGTGAGCTCACGTCCCGACAGTCGCGGCCGGGGCGAGAAGTAGCGGAAGTACACCGACTCGGGTGACTGCCGGGCGTGGAAACGCTCGAGTTCCTCGGCATCCGACGGCCGGATCGGGCGGACGTGCACGGTCTGACCATCGCTGAGCACCACGTCGCTGACCCATGACGCTGGGTACGCTCCGGGTGCATCCTGCTCGACGGAGTCGTCCACCGGGGCGAGCGTATCGAAGGAGACCAGTGGAGGACCCGACACTCACCGCGGCGGCCGTCTCGGTGGGGGAACTCGCCCGGCGCTTCTGGCGCCTCGAGCTCGCACACGATCCGCTCTCGGCGTCGCTGCTCGGTGTCCACGACCACGACGACCGCCTCGGCTCGGTGAGCGCGGCGACTGAGGCGGCCCACCGGGACCGGCTCGTGGAGCTGCGAGCCGAGCTCCACCAAGCCCGGCCCGAGTCACCGCCCACCGACCCGACGGTCGTGACCGCCGCCCTGCTCGACCACGAGTTGGCCTGCAGCATCACCGCGCTCGGACAACGCCGCACAGAGCTGGCGGTCGACCAGATGACCGGCCCGCACGCCGAGCTGCTCATGAGCGCCGCACAGCTGACCTATCCCGACCCGGTGCACGCCGAAGCGGCCCTGCGGCGACACGAACAGGTGCCGACCCTGTTGGACGAGGCGGCAGAACGGTTCCGTGAGGGTCTCGGTGCCGGGCGTCGGCCGGCGGCGACGGTGCTGCAGCGGTCGCTGCACGCCCTCGACGGC
>SKRR01000245.1 GCA_007118345.1 Microthrixaceae bacterium
CGGAGGCGGCGGCTGGGGCGGCCACCGCCGGGGCGGGGCGCGGAGGCAGCGAGGCGACGGGTGGCGACCACGGCGGCCCAGACCAGCAGCGGCAGCCACCAACACCCCGCGACGAAGTGGACGAGCGCTGCGCCCGGCTCGTCGGCCCGGGCGATCGCCCGACCGAGCTGACCCGGCGGGGTCCAGGCGGCGAGATCCGCCAACTGCCGCCAGCGGGCCGGGTCCCACCCGGACGGATCTCGTGCGAGCAGCTGCACCGCGATCCATGCGCCGAGCGCGGCCAGTGTCGCTGCCGCTTGGGCGAACTGGCGGAATCGGCCGGTGGCGACCGCTCCCAGCACGCTGGCGAGGGAGCGGCTGGCGAGCAGGAGCGTCGCCCACCACGCAGCGACCGAGAGCGCCACGATCGCCGTGCTGGCGAGGCCACGGCCCCACCCGGCGACCAGACCCACTCCAGCGCCGAACGCGAGAAGGGCCGGAGGGCCGACCGCGCCAGCGCACAGCACCCCGAGCCCGAGTCCCCATCGACCGACGGGCTCGGTCGCCAGGTGTCGCGGATCCAGGCTCGACTCCACCCCGGTGGCGGCTGAGAGCAGCGCGAGCCCGAGCACCGTGGCCGGCAACAGGACGACGACCAGATCGCCCGCGACCGTCTGGCCGCGCCCCATCGCCGCGAGCAGCCCTGCGGCGAGCACGCCGAAGAGCACGGCGAAGACGACCGCCATCCAGGTCTGGATGCGCTGCTGGGTCGTTCCGCGGAGACCGCCGAGCAACAGGCGCCACTTGATCGCGACGATCGATCGAACCGCACGGAGTGGTCCGACCGCCGGAAGGGTCCGGTCGTGGGACACGACACGCGGGGTCACGAGCCGCCGTCGAGCCAACTCAGCACGTTGGGATCGACCGGCGCCGACCCGACCATCGAGATGAACGCATCCTCGAGGCGGCCGGTGCCCCGGAGCTGCTCGATCGGCCCGGACGCGAGCAGCCCGCCCCGCGCCATGACGGCGACGTGGTCACACATCCGGTCGACGAGATCCATCGCGTGGCTCGAGAACAGGATCGTCCCACCAGCAGCGCGGTATCGGTCGAGCATCGACCGGACCGCGACCGCCGAGACGGGGTCGACGCCCTCGAAGGGCTCGTCGAGCAGCAGCACCGCGGGGCGGTGCAGCAACGCTGCGGCGATGGCGGTCTTCTTGCGCATCCCGTGGCTGTACCCACCGATCTGCTGGTCCGCCGCGTCCACGAGGTCCATCACCAGGAACAGCTCGTCGCTGCGGCGGGCGACCTCGTCGCGGTCGAGGGCGCGCAGCTGGCCCAGGTGCCGCATCAACTCGCGCGCGGTGAGTCGGTCGAACAGGTTGAGCGGGTCGGGGACCACGCCCAGCAGCCGACGGACCGCGAGCGGGTCGGCCCAGGTGTCGTGACCGGCCACCCAGACCTGTCCTGCGTCAGGACGCAACAGCCCGGCAACGATCCGCAGCGTGGTGGTCTTGCCCGAGCCGTTCGGACCCACCAGACCACAGAAGCTCCCGACCGGCACGTCGAGGTCGAGCGAGCCCACCGCAACGGTCGAACCGAACCGGCGGTGCACGCCCCGGGTGACCACGGCCGGCCATCCGGGCACGGGTCGGGGTGATGGGTCGGTCCTGGGCACGTCGGTCAGTCTGTCCCATCGGCTGCGAGGTGACGCTCCCCCAGCGCTCGAGGTGACCGACGTGTCAGGATCCACGGGTGACCGTGGCGGTGTATCCCGGAAGCTTCGACCCGCTGACGATCGCCCATGAGGCGGTCGCCCTCGCCGCCCTCGAACAACTGGGCGCAGAGCGTGTGGACCTCGCCGTGTCCGAGGTGACCCTGGGCAAGTCGCACCTCGCTGCGACGGTACGACAGCGGGCCCATCGACTGGAGCAACTCGTCGAGCGACGTGCGGGGCTGGCGGTCGTCGTCGTGTCCGACCAGCTGATCGTGGACATCGCCCGCGGCTACGACGTGGTCGTCATGGGCGCCGACAAGTGGTCCCAGGTCAACGATCCCGCCTGGTACGGCGGCGACACTCGCGCTCGCGATGCAGCACTCTCGGGGCTCCCGAGGGTCGCGGTGGCCCCCCGGAAGGGCCATACCGTCCCGGACGAGCTGCGACTCGAGCTCCCCGCCGATCTCGCGCAGGTGTCATCGAGCGCCGTGCGTGCCGGACGGTGGGAATGGGCCGCGGGCTGACGCACCCGCTGGCGGCCCCGGGACGATCCGAAGGGACTCGCCCCTGCACTGTCGGTACGGTGGGGCTCACGCAGGCCGCACCCGATGGTCCCATGCACTGAGCGGAGCCCGAGATGACCCCGACGACGCCCTCGACACCGAACGACCCGACGACCGCCGCGGCGGCCGACAGGCTCAGCGAGGAGCTCGATGCCGCAATTGCCCGCGTCGATGCACTCGAGGCGGAGTACCGCGCGCTGCTGGCCGATCCCGGCGTCATCCAGGAGGACCGCGATGCGCAGCGGGTGCTGCTCACCAGCGCACGAGAGAGCCTCGCCATCACTCGCGCCGCGTTCGAACTGATCGGAACCGGGGACTACGGGCGCTGCGAGCGCTGTGGTGAGCCGATCGCACCGGAACGCCTCGAAGCCATACCCGACGCGCTCCGCTGCGTGGAATGCTCGATCTGACACGACCGATCCCCCCGACGGGCCACTCCAACGGTCAGGGCAGGGTGATCGCACCCTTGTCGGCACCCTGGGCCAGCAGTGCGTACTTGGCGATCACGCCTCTCGTGTAGCGGGGCGGGGGGAGCTTCCAGTTGGCACGGCGGGCCTCGAGCGTCGCCTCGTCGACCAGCACGTCGATGCTGTGGGTCCGCACATCGATGCGGATGCGGTCGCCCTCCTCGACCAGGGCGATCGGGCCGCCGTCGACCGCCTCGGGGGCGACGTGACCGATGCAGAACCCATGGGTGCCTCCCGAGAATCGCCCGTCGGTGATCAGTGCCGCGTCACCGCCACGACCGGCGCCCTTCATGGCGCCGGTGATGGCGAGCATCTCGCGCATCCCGGGACCGCCCTTGGGGCCCTCGTAACGGATCACCACGACGTCGCCGGCCTGGATCTTGCCGCCCATGACCGCTTCCTTGGCGCTGTCCTCGCCGTCGAACACGCGGGCGGGTCCCTCGAAGTGGTCGAAGTCGATTCCGGCGACCTTGACCACCGAGCCGTTCGGCGCGAGCGACCCCTTGAGCACCGCGATGCCGCCGATGTCGTGGATGGGGTCCGACAGCGGACGGACGACGTCGCCGTCGGGGCCGGGCGGGTTGATCATGGCGAGGTTCTCGGCCATCGTCCTGCCCGTCACGGTGATCTCGTCACCGTGGATGAGCCCCTCCTCGAGCAGCATCGCGAGCACGACGGGCACGCCGCCGATGCGGTCCACGTCGATCATGTGGTACCTGCCGTGCGGTTTGGTGTCGGCCACGTGCGGCACACGGGCTGCGATCTTGTTGAAGTCGTCGAGTTCCAGCTCGACCCCGGCCTCGTGCGCGATCGCGAGCAGGTGCAGCACTGCGTTGGTCGAGCCGCCGAGGGCCATCACCACCGCGATGGCGTTCTCGAAGGCGCCCTTGGTCAGGATGTCGCGGGGGCGGATGTCCTGGCGGAGCAGCTCGAGCACCGCGGTACCGGACGCGAAGGCGTACTCGTCACGCCGGCGGTCGACCGCAGCAGCAGAGGCCGAACCGGGCAGCGACAGGCCGAGTGCCTCCCCGACCGACGCCATCGTGTTCGCGGTGAACATCCCGGCACACGATCCGATCGTGGGGCAGGCGTTCTTCTCGACGGCGAGCAGCTCGTCGTCCTCGATCCCGCCGGTCGCGTGGGCGCCGACGGCCTCGAAGACCGACACGATGTCGAGCACCCTGCCGTTCAGGTTCCCCGGCAGCTTGGAACCGCCGTACAGGAAGACCGCGGGCTGGTTGATGCGTGCTGCGGCCATCATCATCCCTGGCAGCGACTTGTCACAGCCGGCGAAGGTCACCATGGCGTCGAACCGCTCGGCGTGCATCACCGTCTCGACCGAGTCGGCGATCACCTCGCGCGACACCAGCGACGCGTGCATGCCCTCGTGGCCCATCGAGATGCCGTCGGAGACCGCGATGGTGTTGAACTCGATCGGGTAACCACCCGCAGCGTGCACACCGACCTTGCAGCGCTTGGCCAACCGGTCGAGCGGCATGTTGCAGGGGGTGACCTCGTTCCACGACGACACCACACCCACCTGAGGCTTGTCCCAGTCGTCATCGGTCATGCCGGTGGCGCGCAGCATCGCCCGCGCAGCGGCACGGTCCGGGAAATCGGTGACCTCGTGGGACCGGGTCTTGAGGTCGCGCTCGTCGCTCATGCCCTCACGATAGGTGAGCGCTGTGGATTCAGGAATCCGGTTGGCTGACCCGCACGCAGTTGGTGTTCGGCACCTCGATGGTGACCCCGTCGTCGCGAACCAGCGCGACCAGACAACGCTCCGTGAACCCCGACCACCATCCTGATGGTTGGAAGCGGATGAAGGTGAGCCCGGCGGTCGCGCGCAGGTTCACGAAGCCATCCTCGTTGCGCACCGCCTCGGCGAGCGTGCCGGGCTGCTGGACACTCTCGCCGAACGCCAGGAAGTCCCGCGGCTCGGCCGATTCGAGCAGCGACTCGAGTTCGGCCACCCGCCGATCGAGCGCCTGGTCTGCTGCGGCCTCGGCCGCAGCACGGAACCCGAGGATCGATGCGACCACCATCACGAGGACCACCACGGCGATCGCCACGCCACGTCGCTCCCGCAGTCGGTCGCGCCATCCGGGGCGCGACGGCGGTCGCAGCGAGCGGCCCGAGAGCAGCTCGGGCCGCAGTGAGGGCGTCGGCTCGGGTCCCATGTCCAGATGATCCCCCATCCGCGATGCTCAGAAGCGTACCCAGCACCACGGCATCGGATCGGTGCCCAGGAGACGGTCGAGGCGTGTCGCCGCGTCGCGATGCCCGAGTTCGATCCGACCGGCGCGTGCCAGCGCCCTCGCCGAGCCACCGCCGAGCGTCAGCGCGCCGAGGTCGTCGATGTCGAGCCGCAGCTCGGAGGGAGCTTCGGTTCGTGCACACCGCAGCTGGTCCCCGTCGCCGACGAGGAGGAATCGACCGCCGGTGCGGGGCCGGAACCCGTCCACGACCTCGACCACGACGCTGTCCTCGGAGCCTGCCGAGCGGGCCCCGAGAACGGCTTCGACATCGAGCAGACGGAGCCAGAGCAGATCCTGGTCCCACCGCACCCCGACCTGTCGTGCGTCGACCACGACGTCGCGCAACTCGTGGTCGACCCGGATCGGCCCGGTGACGGTGTCGATCAGGTCGTGCGCCACCAGCGTCGCCCACAGGTCCAGCTCGACCGCCGGTGAGGTCCCGACCAGCTCCCACACCGCCAAGGTGTGCGCGGCCTGACCGCCGGACCATTCCTGGTGCACCCGGTAGATCGCGTAACCGTCCGGCGAGCCGTCGTCGTCCTCGTGCACCAGCACGAGCTGTTCGGGATCGCCGCCGAGGTAGGCCCCGCTGTCGCCGAGCACCACGTCCCACCACGCAGCCGACCGGGCCAGACCTCCCGGTGTGTGCTGCCGGGCGGCGTCGTGGACCGTCGGGCAGCACCGAGCGGCCTCCTCACGGGTGACCAGGCGCGTGCGGCCTGCGGCGGTGGGCCGGTCGGCACGGAACGTGGCGCGACGGGCGTCGACGCGGATCTGACGCCACCGGGTCGCCACCCCGTACCCGAACCGTCCATAGATGCCGGCGTCGGAGGCGTGCAGGACCGCCACCGCGTCGCCCTCCTGCGCGGCGACCTCCAGCTGGCGGCTCATCAACGCCGCCGCCACGCCACGACGGCGGTGGGTGGGCAACACACCGACATCGCTGACGGCCGCGGCCGGCACCGTCGCACCGCCCGGGAGGGTCAGCTCGGTCGCGAACGAGCCCGCGCCCCCGCACGGCTCATCGTCGAGGGTCGCGAGGAACCAGCGGCTCGGTTCGATCAGCGGCCGCTTCGCTGCCTCCTGCTGTGACGACCTCGTCGCGCCGAAGGCCGCGGCGTCGACCCGGTGGTACGTGGCGAGCTCTGCCTCGGGGTCCTCGTGGTCGGCGATGGAGATCACAGTGGGGCGGCTCACCTGATCGACGCTAGGTGGGGTCGCCCCCCTGCGTCGTGACGATTCGGTGGGTCGTCAGCCGCCGAATCGATCTCGCAGCTGGTACTTCAGCACCTTGCGCAACGTCTCGTTGCGGGGCAGCGCGTCGACGACCTCGAGCCGCTCCGGAGTCTTGAACTTCGTCAGTCCCTGCCCCTCCAGGTGGGCGACCATCTCGTCGAACCCGATCACTGCACCACCGTCGGGCGGCTCGACCACTGCGCACACGAGCTCGCCACGTTCACGGTCCGGCAGACCGATGACCGCCACGTCGCCCACCTTCGGGTGCGCGTAGAGCAGGTCCTCGATCTCCTTGGCCGAGATGTTCTCGCCCTTGCGGATGATGATGTCCTTGAGCCTGCCGGTGAGCACGACGTGCCCGTCGGCGCGCACGTGGCCGACATCGCCGGTACGGAACCAGCCGTCGGCGTCGAACGCCTCGGCGGTCAGCTCCGGATCCGTGTAGCCGACGGTCACCATCGGCCCCTTCACCCGGACCTCGCCGTCGGTGCCGGTGGGTGCCTCCGCCCCGTCGTCCCCCACGATGCGGACCACGGCACCGGTGACGGGCCGGCCGGTGGTGTGGGCGAGCTGATCGTCACTGTCGCCCGGGCCGCCCTGGGTGATCATCGGGATCTCGGTCATGCCGTAGCCATGGCAGATCTTGATGCCCATCTCGTCGCGTACCTCTCGGTACAGCTCGGGTGGCAGCGGCGCACCTCCGCCGGAGAGCGCCCGCAGCGTCGGGATGATCGGCTCGTCGCCGTGCACGCGCTGCTCGGCGAGGAACATCTGGTAGAAGGCGGTGGCGCCACCGGCCATCGTGACCCCGTGACGCCGGTACAGCTCGACCGCAGGGCCGGGCGCGAACGCCTCGACGATGACCGCCGACATGCCGGTCAGCAGCATCATGACCAGGTAGTCGGGCCCGGCGATGTGGGCGAAGGGAAAGGCGATGGATCCGACGTCGGCCTCGCTCATCTCGAGTGCGTCAGCGAGGCCGCGGCCACCGGCGATCAGCGTCGCATCGGTGTGCTGGACCCCCTTCGGATCTGATGTGGTGCCCGAGGTCGAGTAGATCCACCGCACCGGCTCCGCTCCGTCGGCGTGGGCCGGTGGTGCGGGCAGCTCCGACGGCTCACCCTCGACCAGGTCTGGCACGCTCAACACCGTCGGAGCGGCGTCCATCTCCCTGGCGAGCTCAGTGGCCATTCCGGCGTAGTCGAATCCCTTCGACTCCCCCGGGGTGATCACGAACTCCGCGCCCGTGTGGCGCATCACGAACCCGAGTTCCTTGTGCCGGTACAGGTGCAGCACCGGACACTGCACGGCGTCGAGCCGTGCGAGCGCCGCAGAGGTGACGACCGAGTCGATACGCGAGGGGAGCTGCCACGTCACCGGGGTCCCGGCACCGATCCCCTGTGCCGCGAGTCCCGCCGCCACACGCTCGGCGCGGGAGCGGAACTCCCCGTAGGTGAGCGAGGTGTCGTCCTCGCCGATGAGCATGGTCGCGTCGGGGCTGCGCCCGGCGCGATCCTCGATGAGCTGCCAGATCGTTGCCACGGCGGCGAACCTAGTCCGACCGGCGCCGCCGGATCTGACTGATCTGACGGATGGTCAGAGGCCGGGCAGCGCAGGCGCCAGACCGGGGCAGTTCACTGCGGCCCAGCCGGCCAGCTGGTCGATGGCGATGGTCACCTCGGGTCGGGCCAGCAGCTCGCTGGCCCGGGCGTCGGCGTCGGGGGCCGTACCCAGCGTGGCCAGTTGGGTCCAGAGGTCCCGGATCGTGTCCATCGCGGGTCGGACCTCCTCGGGCGAGATCGCCACGAGGTGGGAGAAGGTCGAGTCCACCAACGCGATCAGCTGTGCGATGCCCGCCGGGCTCGTCACCAGCCCTGCTGCCTCGACGTCGCTGGCAGCGAGCCGGGCGAGCGTGTCGTCGGTGAGCACCTCGCACAGGTCGTCCTGGGCCCGCAGCGCGTCGAGGTCGGCGACCACACGAGCGGCCTCGCCGGTCAGTCCCTCGCCTGGCTCGGTCGGTGGCGGCGCGGTGGGCAACGGACCGGGAGCGGTGACCCTGGACGGATCGTCCGCCACCTCGACCTGCTCGCTGGTCACCGTGGCCGAGCCGCATCCTGCGACAGCGAACACCACGGCTGCTGCGCCCGCCACGGCGAGCTGTGTGGTCCGACGCCGGCCCGATCGAGCCATGTGCTCACCCGGCCCGGTCGCGGAGCAGACCGGTGACGACCTTGCCGTCGGCCTTGCCCTGAGTGGCCTTCATCACCTGTCCGACGAAGAACCCGGTGACCTTGCCGTCGCCGTCGCAGAACCGCTGCCACTCGTCGGGGTGGTTCGAGATGAGCGCATCGATCAGTCCGTCGAGCTCGCTGGAGTCCATGGCCTCGAAGCCGTGGACGGCGGCGATCTCGGTGGGGTCGCCGCCGTGCGCGACGAGTTCCGCCAGCACCGTCTTGGCCTGCGTGGCGCTGAGGGAGCCGTCCAGCTCCATCTTCACGAGCGCTGCGAACGACCCCGGGTCCAGCTCGACCGACCGGCCGTCGGACAAGTTGTGCTCTGCATGGGTGAGTGTCCGTGTCGCGTCGGCGCCCGCTGCGACCGCTGCCAGGCACAGCTCGTCCAGGCCGCGTTCCACGACCAGCGCCGCCTGTTCGACGCCGGCGCCGCACTGCTCGACGAGACGGTGGCGCCGATCTGCGGGGAGCATCGGCAACTCGGCCCGGACTCGTTCGATCCATTCAGAGCCGGGGTCGAGCACCACCAGATCGGGCTCCGGGAAGTAGCGGTAGTCGTCACTCCCCTCCTTGGATCGCAGCAGGGTCGTGCGACCCTCGTCCTCGTTCCAGTGACGGGTCTGCTGCTCGACCCGGTCGCCAGCGGTGATCAGATCGACCTGTCGCGCCGCCTCGTAGTCGACCGCGCGGCCGAGGCTGCGCAGCGAGTTGATGTTCTTGATCTCGCACCGCGTGCCGAACTCCTCTTCACCCCGGCGGCGCACCGACACGTTGCAGTCGACCCGCAACGAGCCCTCCTCCATCTTCCCGTCGGACGCCCCGACGGCGACGAGGACCGAGCGCAGCTCGCTCACGTAGGCCCGGGCCTCGTCCGCCGACCGCAGGTCGGGCCGACCCACGATCTCGAGCAGGGGCACGCCGGCGCGGTTGTAGTCGACGAGCGAGTGCTGGGCATCGTGGATGCGCCCTCCCCCACCCACATGGGTCGTCTTGCCGGTGTCCTCCTCGAGGTGGGCACGCTCGATCCCCACCACCTTGCCGTCGGGCAGTTCGAGCGAGCCGTCGACGTTGATCGGAAGGTCGAACTGTGAGATCTGGTAGTTCTTGGACTGGTCCGGGTAGAAGTAGTTCTTGCGGGCGAACGTCGACCGCTGGACGGTGCAGTTGAGGGCGAGTCCCACCCGGATGGCGAGTTCGACCGCCTGTTCGTTCAGCACCGGGAGCGAGCCGGGGAGTCCGAGCGTGAGCGGGTCGATGTTCGTGTTCGCCTCGCCACCGAAGTGGTTCGGTGCCGAGGAGAACAGCTTCGTGGCCGTCGCCAGCTCGGTGTGCACCTCGAGCCCGATCACGATCTCCCACACGTCGAGATCGACCGTGGTGCTGGTCGGCTGGGTGGGGCTCATCGGCGGGGTCGGGCTCATCGGAGGCTCCTCTCGAGCTCGGCGGCCACTCGGAACATCGTGGGCTCGCCGAGGGCCGGGGCCATGAGCTGCACCCCGACGGGCATGTCGTTGTCACCCTCGCCGTAGGGCACCGACATCGCAGGGTGCCCGACGAGGTTGCTCACGATCGTGCAGACGTCGCTCAGGTACATCGTCATCGGGTCGTCCGACCTCGCCCCGAGCGGGAAGGCGGTGGTCGGCGAGGTGGGCGAGACCAGCACGTCGACGCTGCGGTACGCCGCATCGAACTCGTTGCGCAGCAGTCGCCGGACCTTGAGCGCCTTGTTGTAGAAGGCGTCGTAGTACCCCGCTGACAGCGCGTAGGTGCCGAGCATGATCCGACGCTTGACCTCGTCACCGAACCCCTCGGTGCGGGTGAGCTCCATCATCTCGCCGGTGGTCGGTGCCTCGACCCGCAGCCCGTACCGCACGCCGTCGTAGCGGGCGAGGTTCGACGACGCCTCGGCGGTGGCGACGAGGTAGTAGGCGGAGAGCCCGTAGCGGACCGAGGGCAGCGAGATCTCCTCGACGGTGGCGCCGGCGTCGGCGAGGGCATCGGCTGCAGCTCGGACGCGTGCGGCGACGTCGGGTGTCGTGCCCTCGCCGGTCAGCTCGGTCACCACGCCGACGCGCAGCCCGGCCACGCCGTCACCGAGCCGTGAGGAAACATCGGGGAACCCGGCGGCGATCGAGGTCGAGTCGCCGGGGTCGTGACCGCCGATGACCTCGCTCACCAGCGCCGCGTCGGCGACCGTGGCGGCGAACGGTCCGACCTGGTCGAGTGACGAACCGAACGCGACCAGACCCAGTCGCGAGACGGTGCCGTACGTCGGCTTCACACCCACCACGCCGCACAGGGCGGCGGGCTGGCGGATCGATCCGCCAGTGTCGGAGCCGAGTGACACCGGTGCGAACCCCGCGGCGACCGCTGCCGCGGAGCCACCGGAGGAGCCACCCGGGACCCGCGTGGGGTCGACCGGGTTCCGTGTCGGGCCGAACGCCGAGTTCTCGGTCGAGGACCCCATGGCGAACTCGTCGAGGTTGGTCTTGCCGACCATCACCGCGCCCGCCGCGGCGAGTCGCTCCACGACGGTCGCGTCGTAGGGCGGTTTCCAGCCCTCGAGGATGCGCGACGAGCAGGTGGTCGCCACTCCGCGGGTGCAGATGTTGTCCTTGATCGCGACCGGCACTCCCGCCAGGGGTCCGGGATCATCACCGCTCGCGACGCGCTCGTCGACCGCCGTTGCCGCCGCCCGGGCGTGCTCCTCGGTCAGCAGGTTGAACGCATGCAGCTCGGGTTCGCGTTCCGCGATCCGGGCGAGGTGCTCCTCGAGCACGTCGGTGGCGGAGCGTTCCCCGGACCGGACCGACGCTGCGATGGAGATCGCATCACCTGCCGTCACGGTGCCTCACCGAGCACGGGCGGCACACGGTACCGACCGTTCTCCGCCTGGGGCGCCGACGCCAGGACCTCGTCGCGGTCGAGCAGCGCTCCGACCCTGTCGGCGCGCAGCACGTTCGAGAGCTCTGCGGGGTGCGCCAACGGCTCGAGGTCGTCCAAATCGAGCGTCTGGAGGTCTTCGGCGTGGTCGAGCACTGCGTCGAGCTGCTCGGTGAAACGGGTGAGCTCGTCGGGCCGGAGCCGGAGCCGGGCAAGTTTCGCGACCTTGGCCACGTCGTCGGTGGTGATGCGTTCACTCATGGGGCGGAGATCCTACCGGTGACGCGGCAGCTCGGAACGCCCCGGCCGGTGCGGGGAGGCGAGCGTGGGTGCAGCAGGGCTGACGGTAGATTCGTGCGGTGGGCGACATCGACGAACCAGGTGGTGCGTCGCAGGTTCGACGCAGAAGGTGGAGGGTGGCATCCGCGGTCGTGATCCTGGTCGTCGCCCTCTGGATTGCCGGAGCGGTGCTGCAGACGATCGCAGCCGCCAGGAGTCTCGACGCCGGAGTGGTCACACTCGAGGGCCTGCAGGCCGCCGGCTCGGGCGACCTCCTCACCTCCCTGACCGAAACCAGCGACGCTGCTGCTGGTCACGACGCCGAGACACTCCCGGCCACCCTCGCCACTGCCGGCGCGCAGTTCGCCGATGCTGCAGCCCGGCTCGGCTCGCCGGTCCTCGCCCCCGTCCGAGTCACTCCGTTCCTCGGACGGCAACTCGGGGCCAGCCGTGAACTCGCCGAGGCGGCGAGAACCGTGACGAATGCAGCGGCCGACGCTGCGGCGACCCTGGCCGACCTGGATGAGGACGGGGCTCGCCTCCCGTCCGACCGGGTCGAGGTCGCTCAGGCGGTACGAGATGCGCTCGAGATCATGCACACCGAGCTCAGCTCGGTCGAGATCCCGACCACGGACGCGCTCATCGGTCCGATCGAATCAGCGAGGCAGACATTCGACGAGGAACTGGCCACCCTCACCACTGCGGTCGACGACGCGCTGACCGCTGTGTCGGGCGTCGCCGTCATGCTCGAGGGGCCGACGCGATACCTGGTGATCGCCGCCAACAACGCCGAGATGCGCGCCGGGTCGGCCATGTTCCTCCAAGCAGGCCCGATGGACATCGACGACGGCACGTTCACCCTCGGCGAATTCGAACCGACCGAAGCCCTGTACAGCGAGGAACCACAGGCTCGCCTCGATCCCGACATCGCTGCGCTGTGGGGTGACCTCGAGCCCTCCCAGGAATGGCGCAACCTCAACCTGACCCCTCGTTTCGACGAGGCCGCACGAATGGCTGCGGAGATGTGGACGGCAGCGGGACGAGGCGAGCTCGACGGGGTCGTGGCGGTCGACATCATCGGGCTGCGCAACATCCTCGAGGTCATCGGCCCCGTGGAGGTCGACGTCGATGGCACGCTGAGGAGCATCGACGCACAGAACGTCGCTCAGGAACTGCTGCTCGGCCAGTACCAGCAGTTCCCCGACGACGCCTCCGGCCGCAGGGAGGTGCTGGGCCGCGTGGCCAGCGCCGCGTTCACCGCCCTGAATGAAGGCGAGCTGTCGATGAGGGATCTCCTCGACGTGCTTCGCCGGTCCGGGGACGGCAGGAATCTGCTCCTGTGGTCCGACGAGGCGGAGCAGCGGGCCGCGTGGGACGTACTCGGGCTCACCGGGGAGGTGCCGGAGAACGCCGTACTTCCGGCGCTGCTCAACCGCGGAGGCAACAAGCTCGACCAGTTCGTCGAGATGGAAGCGGAACTGGTGATCTCGGACACCGGGAACGGCCGGCGACTCACCGTGGCGATCACCATCCGGAACGAGGCGCCGAGCGGACTGCCGCGCTACGTCGAAGGGCCGTTCCCGGGCAGCGACTTCGTGGCGGGCGAGTACTTCGGGTTGCTGGCGCTCACGATCCCGACAGGTGCGGGCGATCCATCACTCGAAGGGGGAACCATCATCCGCGCCGGTCCGGACGGCACGAGCCGGGTCGTGGTGGCACCGGTGAGGCTGTTGCGGGGCGAGTCGACCGAGATGGTCTTCGACTTCGAGCTTTCCGAGGGGTGGACGGAGCTCGATGTGCTGCCATCGACCCGTGTGCCGGCGGTGTCCTGGACGGCCGACGGAACTTCCTGGCGGGATGATGCGACTCGCACAGTGGATCTGGAGGGGTCGAGCTGATGCCGGATCAGCGCGCCGCTCGGCTGGTCCCGCCTCCCGGGAACACGCTGCGCTGCGGGGGATTTTTTCCCAATGAGCCGGTCGATGGAGCCTGTTAGCATCACGTCATGCGTGTTTGCCTGAGGTTGTTGGCCGTGTCGAGCTTGGTGCTCGTCGGATCCCTGTTCGTCACCGCGACGGCGGCCGGCGCCCAGGAGTCGGATGTCTACGTCACCGAGCCGCCACCGGAGGTACTGGCAGAGATCGAACTGCCGCCCGGTGAGCCCCGGGCCGTGCCGGGAGCCGAGCTCCCGGCAGCCGAGGCCCAGGTACTCGGCGCGCAGGAGCCAGAGGTCGCCGGAGCGCAAGCACGGGCCGAGGGTTTGGCATTCACCGGCGGTGACGCAGTGGGACTGGCGCTCATCGGCGGAGCCGCACTCGCCGGGGGAGCCGGGCTCCTGGCGGTTCGCCGTCGTTCCGCTTCCTCCTGACCCGTCGGTCAGGAGGTCGGTGTCCAGCCGCCGATCCGCTGGGGTCCCGAGTAGGTCGTGTGCGGACGGAGTTGTGTCCCGTCGCAGAGGTTCCCGTTGGAGGCGTTGCGACTACCCCTGAGGCAGTTGTCGACCCAACGTTCCTGGATCGGGTTGTCCCAGGCACCGAACCAGTCGGCGTGCATGGTGGATCCGCCCGGGGCCGGGTCGTTCGGATCCATGCGGTCCGACGCGAGGTACCAGTCCGCGGTGCCGGCGGGGACGTTGTCGAAGTGGGCGAACTCGGTCAGCTCGGGCAGGTGCACCGGATGACTTGCGGGACACGGCCCCCAGGTGTTGTTCACGCCGTAGGACAGGTGAGAGCGATGGTCCGGGGCGTCGAGGTTGCGCCCGTCCCAGCAGTAGGGAAAGCGAACCGACACCGTGAGCCGTGACCCCACGTTGCAGCTCGGGATCGTGATCCCTGCGCCACCACTGCACGTCCAGCGGAACACCCGTGTGTCGGGTGCGCCGGCGATCATACGGAGCCCGTTGGGCTTCGCCTGGATCTGGCGGGGGTCGGCGGCGTTCTCGGCCTTGTAGTAGAGCTCGAAACGGCTGGGCACGACGACGTCACCTGCACGGTCGAACACGGCGGGCATCCAGTAGGCCGTTCGGTTGAGGGGACCGCCGTCGCAGGTCGAGTCACCGGTGGCGCGCAGCGACTGGTAGGTGGAGTCCTGGTCGACGGCGGTGTTGCCGAAGAACATGTGCAGGTGCATGAAGTTCTCGTTGCCGGGATCCACGATCGGATCGTGGTGAGCGAGGTGCGAGAAGGAACAGAACATCCGGAACGCCGGGTAGCCACTCGACGGGTTCTGCTCCCAGGCACTGATCAGCCAGTCCGACACATCGAAGTTGCTCGGAACGTCCTCGAAGCTCGTCGGGACAACCGTGGTGGTCGGCGCGGTCGTGGTCTCGGTCGGAGGCGCCGAGCCAGGGGGTGTCGACGGTTCCGGTGCGGGTGTCACGTCGTGGTGCGCTGGCGGCGCCGGCGCTTCGGTCACCGTGCCGTCGCGCGATGACCCGATCGTCGACGCGGAAGGTGCTGCACACGCAGCGAGGACGACGACGACCACGAGGATGAGAGCGTTGAAGGGGCGGTAGGTCACGGGGATCTCCTGGCGCTGGTGCAACGTCCGCTACAGCAGACGTGCCACCGGATCGGGCGGCCCGTTGTGCACGGCTGTCCCTTCTTCGACAGCCCGCCCGGCAAGCTTGAGCGGCTCTGCCGTTCCGGAGCAGGTTTCGCGGAGTCAGCGACACGGGCCCGGTCCCAGCGGAGTCCCTGGCATCGAAACGTGCTCGTGCGCATGGCGGGAAACGACACTGGAGGCGATAGCGTGATGTCCGTGGGTGGAGCGCCATCGAGCGGGAACCGCATCAAGAGCCCCGATGGCCTCGAGCGGGTCCGGCTGTTCGGCCTCGACTTCGTCGACGCTGCGAGCTTGGACACGGTCATTGAGCGGATCGAGGATCCCCCACCAGCCTCCTCGACGCCGGCCGCCCCGACAGTGGTCGTGACACCCAACGTCGACCAGTTGGTCCAACTCGAGCGCAAGACCGACGCCCGGTCGGAGCGGCTCACGCACAACGCCCAGATCGTGCTCCCCGATGGCCAGCCGATCGTGTGGGCGAGTCGATGGCTCCGCGCTCCCCTGCAGGCTCGACTCACGGGTTCCTCGCTGGTCGCACGGCTGTGGCCCCGACTCGTCGACTCGGGGCGACGTTGTGTCGTGGTGGCGTCATCCGAGCGCATCGCCGACCGGGTTCGAGCCGAAGGACCGAACTGTCACGCGCTCGTCGCGCCCATGCTGCGTGTCGAGGACCGGACCGGCTTCGAGACCTTCGTCGACCGTTGCGCCGAGCTGATCGAGGCCACGAACGCAGAGTTCGTCTTCGTCTGCCTCGGCTTCCCGAAGCAGAACCACCTCATCGCCGGACTGTTGGAGCGGTCCCCGGTCGTTGCCCCCACGTTCCTCGCCGTCGGCGCGTCGTTCGACCTGCACTTCGGTCACGTGCGCCGAGCTCCCGTCTGGATCCAGCGGGTCGGCATGGAGTGGGCGTTCCGCTTCGTCCAAGAGCCCCGACGGTTGTTCCGCAGGTACTTCATCGACGATCCGGCCTTCATCCTGATGGTCGGCCGGGAATCACGTCGTCGGCGCGTCGCCGGGGACGTACGCCCGTGAGCGGTGGCGAGCCCACCCCGCTCGCGTCGGTGATCATCCCGGCGCACAACGAGTCGGCGGTCATCGAGCGCTGCCTGCGGACCCTGCTCCGTGACGCCACCCCGGGAGAGTTCGAAGTGGTCGTCGTCGCGAACGGGTGCACCGACGACACCGCGGCACGCGCACGTGCCGCTGCGCCCGGCGTGGCCGTCCTCGAACTGGCGGCGGCCTCGAAGGTGTCGGCGCTCAACGCCGGCGACGCTGTGGCGACGAGCTTCCCCCGTGCGTACCTCGATGCCGACGTCGAGGTGGACACACCTTCGTTGCGCAGCGTCGTCGAGGTGCTCGCGGGTGGAGACGTGCTGTGTGCCGCACCCGAGATGCGTCTCGACCTCGACGGGCGACCCTGGTTCGTCCGACGCTTCTTCGCTGCCTTCCGACAGCTTCCCTACCTGGCCGACGGCCTGGTCGGCAACGGGCTCTACGTGCTCAGCGAGTCCGGGCGACAGCGGTTCGATGCGTTCCCGGACATCACCGCCGATGACCTGTTCGTGAGAAACCTCTTCAGACCCGATGAGCGCGCCGCAGTCGCCGGGTCGACCTTCGTCGTCCACCCGCCCTTCAGTCTCGGTGGACTGCTCGCGATCCGTGAGCGCACCTACCGGGGCAACCGGGAGTACCACGGCGTGGGGTTCGAGGCGCAGGGCGGGCCGACACGAGATCGTCGGCGACTGCTCCAACTGGCACGTCGGCACCCACTCGACCTCCTCGTCTACCTGGCGGTGAACCTCGCTGCCAGGGCGAGAGTCAGTCTCCGCCGTCGACAGATCCGTTGGGAGCGAGATGACAGCGCACGCCGCTGACCGGTCGGTGCCCGACAGCGACCACGAACCACCTCGGATCGTGGTCGCGGTGTGCACCTACCGCCGCAACGACCCGTTGCGACGCCTGCTCCGAGCGATCGAGCGGAACGAAGCGGCGCTACGAGGCCGAGCAATGGTCGGTGTCGCCCTCGTCGACGACAACCCTGACGGCGCTGCGGCAACGGTGCGCGACGAGTTCGTCGAGTCGTTCACGCTCGGCATCCACTACCGCTCCTCGGGGAAGGGCAACATCTCGATCGCGCGGAACCTGGCACTCGAGACGGCACTCCCGCTCGCGGACTGGGTGGCAATGACCGACGACGACTGCGAGCCGGTCGACGAGTGGCTCGAGTCGTACCTCGACACCGTGGAACGGTTCGGTGCCGACGCAGTGACCGGTCCGTGCTACCTCGAACCGGCTCCCGGGGCGCCGTCGTGGCTCTGCGACCAGCCGTTCCTCGAGGACTTCCAGTTCCGTGGCGAGGACGGTGAGCCGATGGAAGCGGCTGCGACCAACAACTCGTTCTTCCGTGCCTCCTTCTTCGCCGAACGTCCCGACCTCCGTTTCGAGCCGTCGCTCGGCGTGGTGGGAGGCGAGGACATGGTGTTCTTCCGAACTGCGGTCCGAGAGGGGCTCACGGTGGTCTTCTCGCCCCGTGCGGCCGTTCATGGGCACGAGCCGATCGAGCGATGCACCTTCGGCCACCAGGTTCGAACACGTTTCTGGATCGGCAACAGCGAGTGGGTGACGAACCGCTTCCTGGGTCAGGCCAGCCGACCGTGGTGGGTGCTGCGGGCGTTCAAGGCCTTCGGACTCGCGCTGGTGCGGCCGCTGCGGCAGGTCATCTCAGGACAGCCGCCACAGTTCAGGTACGCGATCGCCGCCGGGGCACGAGCCACCGGAATACTGGCGGGGGCGCTCGGACGTCAGGCCAGCCATCATTAGGATGTCCGGGTGAACGGATTCGGAGCTGCGCCGCTGCGCACAGGTGTGCTCGGGTGCGGTGCCATCGCTCACGAGCACTTGGAGTATCTCGAGTCGTCACCATTGGCAGATCTGGTCTCGGTAGGTGACCGGTCACCCGCCGCCCGTCGATTCGCAGCGGATCGGTACCGCGTTCCCGCAACGGATGCCGAAGCACCCGACCTCCTCGCTCGCGACATCGACGTGGTCCACATCTGCACGCCACCGGCGACCCATCCGGCGCTGGTCGCCATGGCGCTCGAGGCCGGCGTCAACGTGGTCTGCGAGAAGCCGCTCGCCCCGTCAGCCGACGCCGCCGGCGAGTTGTTGGAGCTCGCTGCCTCCCGGGGTCTGATGCTCGTGGAGTCCCAGAACCTGCGCTGGAACGATCCGGTACTGGCAATCGACCGCCTGGCTGGGTCGGGTCGGCTGGGCGAGGTGCGAGACGTCGAGGTCTCGCTGTGGTTCGATCTCACCGATGGCCCCTTCGGCGACCCCAACCTCACCGGCCCCGGGGTGGACCTTCCTGCGGGCGCGGTGCACGACTTCCTGCCGCACCTCAGCTACCTGTTCCTGCACCATGCAGGCCATTCCGGCTCGGTCGACGAGGTGGTCGGGAGGCTCGAGAACCTGAGCGGGAACCCGCGGGTCGGCTATGACCACCTCGACGCGCTCATCGTGGCGGGCTCCGTCAGGGGTCGCATACGGGTGTGCTCCGACGTGGCACCCGACGGGTTCCGGATCGCCGTGCGCGGGACTCGGGGAGGCGTCGAGACCGACCTCTACCAGCCGTACCTCCGCCTGCAGGACGAAGGCGACACCGGCATCGGAGCCCCGATCGAGCAACTGTGGTCCGGTCTGCGACTGGTGGGGGCATCGGTCACGAACCTCGGGGGAAAGGTGCTCCGCCACGGTGGGTACCACGGCATCCCCCGCATGCTGGAGGCGGTGTACACAGCGATCGCAACGGGCGGTCCCAGCCCGGTCCCGCCGTCGTGGATCCTCTCGACCGCCTTGCTGAACGACCGCTTGGCCGGGCTGGCCACCGATCGGACCGAGGCACCGTCGTGAGGGTGCTGGTGACGGGCGCAGCGGGGTTCCTCGGACGCGCCGTGGTGCGCGCCGCCCACGCTGCAGGCCACGATGTGGTCGCCATGGTCCGACCGACTGCGCTCGGAGCGGACACCGGGCCGTCGCTGCCCTGGTCGGACCTGCCGATCCAGGTCGTGGGGGCGGACCTCCGTCAGCCAGGACCCTGGGTCGACGAGATCGACGGCGTCGACGCAGTCGTCCACGTCGCTGCCGCGACCTCCGGGGACCTGCCCGCCCAGTTCGCCGGCACCGTCACGGCCACCGAGAACCTGCTGCGGGCGCTCTCGACGAGGTCGCTCCGGCGGATGGTCCACGTCAGCAGCTTCTCGGTCTACGACTACACCGCGGTCCCGGTCGGTGGTCTGCTCGACGAGCGGACCCCGCTCGAACCGCTCCCCCGCCGGCGCGATGCGTACACGACCACCAAGCTGTGGCAGGAACGTCTGGTGCGCGAGGCGTGCGAGCAGGCGGAACACCCCCTCGTCGTGGTGCGCCCGGGGATGATCTACGGTCCCGGATCCGACTGGGACCACGGGGCCGCCTTCAGTTCCCCCCATCTGGCGTTCGTCTTCTCGCCGGCCGCGCCGTTCCGACTCGTCCATGTGACGAACTGCGCGGACGCGATGGTGCTCTCGCTCACGGCGGAGGTGGCGAGCGGGTCCACCTTCAACCTCGTCGACGACGACCTGCCGACGCACATGGAGTACTTCAGGGCCTGCCGCTCCGCAGGGCTGACCCGACGCAGAGCAGTTCCCGTGCCATGGCGGATCATCGAGTCCGTCGGTCGATCGACCGACCTGCTGGATCGTCAGATCCCCGGACGGCACCTCAAGCTGCCCGAACTCCTCGAGCTCCGACGCCAGCGGGCACGCTGGAAGCCGCTGCGGTACACGAACGAGCACGCCAAGCGCTCACTCGAGTGGGTCCCCAAGGTGCAAATGGCCGACGCGGTGATCGCGATGGAGAAGGAGTCGGGATGACCGAGGTCCTTCGGTCGACGCGCGACCTTGATCACATCGAGGACAGTTCCGGTGCGCTGTGGATCCTGGCTGGTCAGATCGCGCTCGTTGCCGCGATCTTCTTCGGCTTCGGCGCCTCGACAGAGGTCGGACCACGTGTCGAGTTGGTGCTCGTTCTCCTCCCCACTGCGGTGATGGTCGTGCTCGCTCCGCCCCGCCGCTACCGACGTCTCGTGCTGACGCTCCCGGTCGTCGCCTACCTCGGCTGGTGGCTGTTGAGCTACCTGTGGACCTCCAACACCGGTGGTTTCATCCTCGAGTCCCAGCGACCGCTCCTGTTCGCTGCGGTCATGGTCACCCTGGTCTGCTACCTCCCGCTCCCGGCGCTGACGCGTGGGCTGCTGATCGGGTGCTACGCAGTGATCGCGTGGACGGTGCTGTACACGGGCATGAATCCCGCGACGGCGACCGTCAACGACGACGCCGTCCCCGGTTGGCGGGGAGGATTCATCCACAAGAACGGCATGGCGCCGTTCATGCTCTTCGCCGTGCTGACGATCGCCATGTTCGAGGTCAGACGCCTTCGCCGGAACGCTGCCATCGTGGTGGCGCTGTTCTTCGTGGTGATGGCCCAGTCGACCACGTCGCTGCTCACCGGCGCACTTCTCCTCTCCGCTGCGTGGGTCGTCCGGTCGTTGCGCGCCGTACCCGTCGCCGCGCGGGGTCGAATCGCGGCGGTGATGGGCATGCTCGGACTCCTCGGTGCTGCGCTGGCGGTGATCTGGTTGCCCTCCGCGGTGACCGTCTTCGGCAAGGACCCTACCTTGACCTCTCGCACCGACATCTGGGGCGGCGTCATCTCGGCGATCGCCGACCGCCCTGTGACCGGTTACGGGATCGGTGGCGTGTGGATCGATCAAGCGGCGAGCCACACGAGGGCCATACAGCAATCGCTCGGGTTCGTCGTGTTCCACTCCCACAACGGCTATCTGGAGGTCGCGCTCCAGCTGGGCCTGACCGGACTCCTCCTGTTCGTGGCGCTGATGCTCAGCACGTCCCGACGTGCATTGGCCCTGCTCGACGATCACCCACGTGTCGGCACGTACACGCTCCTGTTCATCACCTTGATGGCGATCCTCTCGCTGACCGAGGTGATGACGTTCGGGATGTGGTTGGTGTTCCTCTGCGCCCTCTCGACGCTCTGCGCGCGACTCCGCATCGACGGAGCGCACCACATGTCGTCCGGCTAACGACGCGCCACGGAGGTGACCACGGGCAGCAGTGCGTTGTCGCGGGGCCGCAGATCCTGCGCGATCACTGCGAGATCGGTGGACCGCTGCCGCTTGATCGGCACGGCGAGGACCGCTGCGTCGGCTAGCTCGACGATGCGCCGTGAAGCAGCGGAGTCGAGCAACGTCCCACAGTCGATCACCACGACCCTCGCGGAGTGAGCGAGGGCCTTCACGAGTTCCTCGACGCTCTCCCTCGGGAGCCGAGTGGGGCTCGAGCCCACGCCGGTGAACCTGACGCCGGGGATGGCCAGGTCGATCGACGTGACCTGGCCGCTCCCGTCGAGGAAGGCGGCGACACCGTCGCCGGTCCCGGCCAGCCGACTCAGCTCCGGGTTCATCACGTCGAGGTCGACCAGCAGCGTGTCGAAGCCCTGTCGTCCGTACTGCGCGCTGATCGCGACCGCCGCCGTGGTGGTCCCCGAAACGCTGTCGGTCCCGGCGACTGCGATGACGAGCGTGTCGCCCAACGTCTGTCCTTCGATCCGCACACAGAGCCCGCGCACCGCCGCCCAGTCCGGAGGGTGGGCGAGGACATTCTCGCCTCGCAACTTCTTCGGGAGTGCAGGCAGTGTCGCCGCGGGCGGGACACCGAGCGTCTCGGCGATCTCCTCGCCGTCGAGCACCCGGCCGGTGAGGCGGGCGTAGCCCGCCGCTGCAACCGCTCCGGCGGTCGACCCGACGAACAGCGCGGCGGCCAGCAACAGGGTGGGGTTGCCCGACGGGCCCGGCAGCTCCGCCTCCTGCAGGATCCGGTTGCTGGCCTGGGCCTGGTTCCGAGCGAGGACGAGCTCTTCACGCAGCTGGCTGAGTTCGGTCTGGCGCGCACGCAGCTGAGCCCGTTCCTGGTTGACGTTCGCTGCGAGGGGGTTGGTGACGTCGCCCGCCGAAGGAAGCTGGTTCAGGTCATCTGCGATTGCCTCGAGCTCGGCGTCGATCGCCTCGATCTGGGGTCTGCTGGACTCGAGGATCTGCTGCCGGGTGACGTCCACGTACGCAGCTGCGTAGGAGTTGGCCACCTCTCGGGACTGCTCAGCCGATCCGGATCGTGCGATCACACGGATGATGTCGCTGCCGTCCACCTGCTCGAAGTCGGTGATGGCCTGGACCTGCTCGGTGGACAGTCCGTCCAGCTCCTCCGCCGCCTCGGCGGCCAGCATCGAGGACTGGAACACCACGAGCTGGTTCTGCACGTAGCGGTCGGTGCTCGGCGCGCCGAAGCCGTCGCTCTCGGCGAAGCTCACCACGACCAGGGCACTCGCTTCGTAGCTCTGGCCGCGGCCGAGCGTCGCGAGGACACCGAGCAGCAGGAACAGCACGACCACTGCAGCGGTCAGTGCCCAGTAGCGGCGGATCGCACGAACGATGTCCAGCAGCTCCATGTCTGATCACTCTCCGGGGGGGTCGGTCGACGGTGAGTCCGCTGGGCGTGGGGCCGGCCGACCAGCGTACCGCTGTGTTCGCGAGATCTGCGCCGCTCCACCTGCCGGTGCCGGGCGTCAGCTGATGACGGGCACAGCGGACGCAGCATCCGCCCGGCGCCGTTGGCGGCGCACCAACAGCAGCGCCACCCACAGGGCCACCGTCACCGTGAGCTCTGCGATGAGCGATGCCGCCACGGCCCCCTGCCAGGAGAACGGTGGGATCAGCAGGACGTACAACGCCACTGCGAACGCCGCACTGGCACTCTGGATGATGGTGCGCAGCCCGTTTCGGCTGTAGGTCAGGAGTCCGTTCGCCGGGAACGGCGACAGCACCGCCAGGATGAGTAGCGGGGTGAGCCATCTGATGATCGTCTCGGTGCCTTCGAACTCCGAACCCAGCAGCACCGGGACGAGGGGCGCAAGCATCACCAATCCGAGCGCTGCGACGAGGGCGTAGACGAGCGCGACCATCGAGTACTTGAAACTCAGGGCGACCGGGTCGTTCTTGTCGCGGTCCAGGAATGACATGTGGGTCGAGTGGACGAGGGCGTTCGCCGGCACCTGGGCCAGCATGATGATCCGGTAGGCAGCTCCGTAGAGTCCTGCGTCAGCAACGTGACCGGCAGTGTTCATCGCGACCTTGTCGCCGCTGCTCTGCACGCTGGAGGCAGAGATGCCCGACGCATAGGTCCCGATGCTCCGCAGCGTCAGGGCATCGAGTCGGCCCGGAAGGAGCAGGCCACCGAGCTCGCTCCGCAGAAGCTGACCGACGATCACGAACGCCACCAGCGCAGCGAGCATCTGCCCGAGGGCCAGATTCCGCAACGTGAGCTGGTCGAACACGGCCAGGACCACGATGGCGAACCCGCGGAAGGAGGTGGCCAGGATTCTCAGCCGAGAGGCACTGGCGAAGCCACGGACCGACTGCGCCAGCGAGATCGCCATCAGCAGGATCGAGGTGATGAACAGCTCACTGAGACAGAACAGGATGATCAGGTGCAACGGGAGAGCCGGCAGCAGCACCGTGCCGAGCCCGACGACGATGCCGGACAACACCAGCCCGATCACCAGTGTCGAGGAGAAGCACGAGGCGCCGACCTGAGCGGCCGGGTCCTTTCGTCCGATGACCCGCTCGTAGATGGCGAGCCCGACCGCGCTCTGGTTGATGGAGATCGCCGGTCCGAGGAGGCCGTAGAGCCCCACGAACGCTCCGTAGCCCTCGGGACCGAGCCGCCGGCCCAGCAGGGTGAACGACACGGTGAGCACGACCATGGTCGTCGCCTCACTGCCGAACCCCCAGGAGGTGTCCTTGGCCAGTCCCTTCTGCCCCAGCGAGCGGAAGCGGCGCAGCATCACGTCCCCGGCCCTGCGAGCAGCGCGATCAGCTCGGACAGGTTCGACGAAGCGTCATGCAGCAGTTCCACCCGTTCGCGTGCGGCGTTCCGGAGCCGCTCGACCAGCTCCGGGTCGTCGAGCAAACGGTCGAGCGCGATCGACAGCTCGTCCGCGTTGCCGGCCGGAACGACGAGGGCGGTGCGTCGGTCGATCGCGAGCTCCGGCACACCCGCCACCGCAGTGGCGACCACGGGAGTTCCGACCGCCATGGCCTCCATGATGCTCACCGGGATGCCCTCGTCCAACGATGGCAGACAGAAGATGTCCGCTTCCACGAGCCGCTCCCGGACCTGCGCCGGGTGCAGCTCACCCATGAAGTCGACCCAGTCGAGTCCCTCGGCCCGCCGGCGCAGCTCGCCCTCGAGCGGACCGCCGCCGACGATCTCGAGCCGTACGGACCGGCCCGCAGCACGGAGTCGCGCCACTGCGTCGATGAGCAGTGAGGTGCCCTTCACGGTCGCCAGGCGGCCGACGAACAGCACGGTGGGGATGTCGTGCAGCGGGCGAGGCTGGAAGCGGAAGTCCGACAGGTCGATGCCGCAACGGATCACCCGCAGTCGGTTCCACAACTCGGCGGGAACGTGTCGCATCAGCTGGGAGCGGGTGTGATCACTCACGGCCACGATCGCCGTGGCGTCGCGAGCCTTTAGCTCGGGAATGGTCTCGGCGACGTCCTCGATCTCTGATCCGCAGTGGACTGTCACCACGAGTTCGGTCGGGCCGGATCCCGACGACCGCCCGAGCGACGTCGCGAGCCAGGCGACCGTCGAGGGCGACTGCCCGAAGTGTGCGTGGACCACCGCGATGCCGTGGTCACGGCACCGGTCCCAGACCAGCACGGCCTCGACGAAGTGGAAGAGCCGCCACAGCATCCGACGGGCGTCCGTCCCGGCGGAACGCACCGCTCTGCACGCCGTGCGAGTGAAACCGATCGGAGATGCGCCGATCGCTCGGCGCAGCGAACCCAGCACGACCGCGATGCCGGCCGCCTTCAGGTACGTCGTCGATGCCACCTCGAGCCGGTCTGCGTCGGTCCTGATCTGACCCGGACCCGGCTGGTTCAGTGCGAAGACCTCGACGCGGTGTCCGCGACGGCGCAACTCCTCGATCTCAGCGGTGATGAAGGTCTGGGTGGTCCGGGGATGGTGGGTCACCACGTAGGCGACGGGCCGCTTCGATGTGCTCACCCACCCACCTCCGTCGGATCGTCACCGAACAGGAATCCCACGCCGGGGGTGCCCACGTACACACGACCGGCACGATCCGGATCCGCCGACACGACCGAGGTGCCTCTGCCCGAACCGGCTGGGTGACGGCCGATGAGCTGCCAGCTCTCGCCGAGATCTCCCGATCGCCACAGGCCGAGCTGGGGATCGTCACCGACCCGCCCGTGCAGGTAGAGCGCAGGATCGGTCGAGTCGCGCAGGGGTGCGCCGAAGTCGAAGGCTCGAGCCTCGACGACGTCGGGGACCCGTTCCCACGGACTCGCCCCCGCATCCTGGGTCCGCATGAGCCCGTCGCGACCGACGCTGGCCCACACCTCGCCCTCGGTCGCCGGGAACGCCCGGAGCTGGCCGAACACATGACAGTCGTTCCCCTCGAAGCAGGGCGGCGCATGAGCGGCGGGTTCCCAGCTGAATCCTCCGTTGCTGCTCACCCAGAAGTTGCCCTCATCATCGTTCAGGTAGAACTGCCCGCCCGTGACCTGATCAGCAGCGACCGGCCGGCGCCCGGTCCACCAGACGAGTCGGTGGAACCGGTGCTGGCCATCGATCCCATCTTCCAGATGCGTCCACGAGCGACCACCACTGTCGGTCACGAAGATCCCGCGCGGCTCCCACGACCACTCCCAAGGATCCATGTAGCTCGGCACCCACACGAGGTTGTCGGGATCATCGGCCGAGATCGCGATGGTGCCCCCGAAGTGGTCCGGTGTCAGGTTCGGAAGCTCGCGCCAGGTCCGGCCGCCATCGGCGGACACGGCCCCGCGACCCTCGCGTGCGGGGTCCCAGTACCGGTGGTACTCCGCGCCGACCCACGCGAGGTGTTCGGGTGCCCCGGCGCTGCGATCGAGGGAGGTCCCGCCGGCGAAGCGACCGTCCACGAGCGTCGCAGAGGGGTACCGCCCGAG
>SKRR01000071.1 GCA_007118345.1 Microthrixaceae bacterium
AGCCGCTTGCGGAACTTGTTGGCGACGATCGCCACGTAACCGGCGAGCACCAGGCCCCACAACAGGATCGAGCCCTCGAGCGCCGACCACATCGTCGCCACGTTGAACAGCGGCGGCGTGGTCGACGAACCGTGCTCGGCCACGTAGCGAAGCGTGTAGTCGCGGGTGATCAGGCCCCGCTGCATGGCCAGCACGGCGACCACCGCGCCGATCAGCACGATGAACGCGTACGCACGCCCGAGGCGCAACCGGTCAGGCCGGCGGTGACGTAGTCCCGACGCCAACACGGCGATCCCGATGCCGGCGCCGCTGAGCGCGACGACCAGACCGGCGAGCCCGAGGGCGCGGTTCACCCGTCCTCGCTGGCGCGTTCCTCGGCGTCGCGACGTGCCTCACGCAGACGGGCGTCGTTCTCTTCCTCGTAGGTGCTGTCGTGCTTGATGAGGATCTCGTCGCTGTGGAACTCGTCGCCGGTGAAGGTGCCCTCGATGATGATCGGGATCTCCTCGTTGAACAGCTCCGGCGGATTGCCCACGTTGCGGACCGGTAGTTCCGCGTCCCGGTAGGCGATGACGAAGTCGATCCCCTCGCTGGTCACGACGGTCGTTTCCCCGAGCACGTTGCCCTGCATCCGGAACCGCTGGCCCTCGAGTTCGTCGCGACGCTCGAGGGCCTCGTCGACGTTGTAGTAGAAGGTCGCGGCGTCGGTCAGGCCGTTGAAGAGCACCACGCCGAGCGCGGCGATCAGCACCACGATGCCACCCACCGCCAGCACACGGCGAGCGCCGCCGCCCCGCGGTTCGTCGCCGGGCCCGGTGCGTGGGGTGACGTCGAGACCGACGGGATCGGCATCGCCCGATTCGGCATCGTCGAGATGTCGCGAGTCGGGAGGAATCGGTCCACGGGGCTCAGTCACTGCTCATCCACCTCCGTCGTTGCGGCTCGACCTGTTCGGACAGTCGCCGCCCACGCCGGATGGTCACCGCGGCGTAGGCACCGATTCCGCCGAAGGTCACCGCCCAGGACAGGACGATGTAGAGGGTGGTCTCGGTCATGACGACACCCCCTCGGCGCGACGCTGCGCGATGGCCTCGTCGAGGCCGGTCTCCTCGACCCGCTCGGTCAGGAACGCCACCCGGAACCGGTGCAGGAGCAGCCACACGAAGACCACGATGCCCGCCGCCATCGACAGGTACATGGCGAAGAGCTGGGTGCCGGCCATCTCGGGGTCGATCGTCGACAGCACCGTGCGACCCTGGTGCAGGCCCCGCCACCAGTCGACCGCGAAGTGGACGATCGGGATGTTGACCACCGCGACCAGCCCGATGATGGCGCTGCGGGTGGCCCGGGTCCGGGTGTCTGCGGGAACGGCACGGACCGCGAGGTAGCCGATGTACATGAGCAACAGGACTGCCGAGGTGGTCAACCGCGGCTCCCAGCGCCAGAACACCCCCCAGGTGATCTTGCCCCAGAACGCACCGACGATGATCGTGACGCCGAAGAACAGCACGCCGATCTCGGCGGCCGAGGCCCCGAGCAGATCCCAGAACTCGGTCCGCTTCCACAGGTACATGGCCGATGACACCGCGGTGACGATGAACGCGGCATAGGCCGCCAGCACAGTGGGTACGTGCATGTAGATGATGCGGATCGTCTCGCCGAGCAGCCGGTCAGGGGGACTGATGATCAACCCGTAGACGATCGTGAGCACGAGCAGCACGAGCGCGACGGCACCGAGCGCGCGGGTCCCGGTCGACCCGGTACCCGTCGGTGGACGGGCGTCCCGAACTGTGGTCATGCGTCCTCCAGGAGCGGTCGGAACAGCAAGGATCCGAGGATGAGGTAGACGAGGGCGAACACGGCCAGCAAGGCGGCCCACGTCCACCCTCCACCAGCTTGCCGCTCCAGACCAATTTCGAACCCGCGGGTTGCTGAGATCAACACAGGAGCGAGCAGCGGCAGCATCAGCAACGGCAGTAACGTGTCGCGGCTACGCAGCCGTGCGGCGAGCGCCCCGTACACCGCACCCGACGCAGCGATCCCGACCGTCGCCGCGAGCGCCACCACCACCAGCAGCCCGATGCTGTGGAAGGTGGTGCCGTAGAAGATCGCCACGCCGAACGCCAGGATCATCTCGAGCACCAGCAACTGCGCGGTGAGCGCCGCCACCTTGCCCCAGAAGATGCTGACCGGGGCGAGTCCCGACAGCCGCAACGCGTCGAGCACCCCGTCCTCCGCCTCGACCGAGAAGCTGCGCTGGAGGGTCAACACCGACGAGAACAGCACCGCCACCCAGAACAGACCGGGCGTCGCACGTTCGAGCACGCCACGGTCCGGGTCGAGCGCGAACGCGAACAGCATCAGGACGAGAATCGCGAAGGGCACGATCTGGACCAGCCCGACCTTGGACCGCCACTCGAGGCGGAGGTCCTTGCCGGCGACGAGCAACGCCTCGCGGATCACGGGGCCGCCTCGACGACACCGCCGGCGATCGTGACCTCGCGGTGCGCGACCTCATGCGCGCGGTCGAGCTCGTGGGATGCGAACAGCACGGTCGCACCGGCCGCCGCGGCCGCTGCCATGAGCTCGTCGATGGTGTCACGGCCCGCCGCGTCGAGACCGGCGTGAGGCTCGTCGAGCAACCACAGCTCGGGGCGACGACACACCATCGAGGCGAACGACACGCGCCGACGCTGACCCGCCGACAGCGCCTGCACCGGCAGGGACCACAGACGCTCCGCCACACCCAGCCGACGGAGCGCCGCAACGCCGTCGTCGATGGACGCTCCGGACGCACGGGCCCAGAAGTCGACGTTCTCGCGCACCGTGAGGTCCTGGTAGAGGAACGTGGCGTGGCCCAGCAGGCCGACACGGCGTCGCACGGCGGTGCGTCGCGTCCTCAGGTCGATGCCGAGCACCTCGGCGGTGCCCGACGTGACCGGCAGCAGCCCGGCGCAGCAACGCAGCAGCGTGGTCTTGCCGGCACCGTTCGGTCCGCGCAGCAGCACGATCTCCCCGCTGGCGACGTCGAGGTCCGCCCCTGCCAGCGCCGGGAACCGCCCGATGAGTGCAACAGCGGAACGAAGATGGACGACGGACGACACGGGCGGCCACGGTACCCCCCGCCGGCCCGGTACCGTGAGCCGGTGCTCGGAAGGATCCTCGGCGGCATCGGCCGCGTGCTCATCACCGCCGGTCTCTTCATCCTCGGCTTCGTGGCATTCCAGTTGTGGGGCACCGGGATCGAGACCGCGCGCGGTCAGTCGCAGCTGACCGAGTCGCTCGCCGCGGAGGTCGAGGGGGCGGACGCCACGACGGTCGATCTGACGAGCCTCAGCGAGCAGCTCGCCGAGCGGGACCCTGCGACCGCGCCACCGACCCCGCCGCCGCCGGAAGGCGAGCCGGTGGGGGTCATCGCAATCCCGAGGATCGGCCTGGAGGCGGTGGTGGTCGAAGGGGTCTCCAAGGAGGATCTGAAGAAGGGACCCGGTCACTACCCGGGCACGCCGCTGCCGGGTCAGGCCGGCAACGCCGGGGTCGCCGGTCACCGCACCACCTACGGCGCGCCGTTCAACCGCATCGATGAGCTCGAACCCGGCGACGAGATCCGCGTCGTGACCCCTCAGGGCGGCTTCACCTACGAGGTCGTCCCGGCGCCGGGGACTCCCGAGCAGGCGTGGTACGCAGTGCTGCCCTCCCAGGTCGAGGTGCTCGACGACATGGGTGACAACCGCATCACCCTCACGGCCTGCCACCCCAAGTACTCCGCCCGGGAACGCATCATCGTGCACGCCGTGCTGCAGACGACTCCGGCACCGGCGGTGGAACTGACCTCCACCTCCGACGAGCCCGCGGCGCAGGCCACCGCGGCGGAGTTCGACGAGGGGCTCGACGGGGATGCTGCGGCGCTGACACCTGCGGTGCTGTTCGGCCTCGCAGCGGCTGCGGTGCTCCTGTTGGCATGGTTCCTGGCCCGGTACGCCCGGAAATGGTTCGTGTACCTGCTCGCCGCGCCGGCGGTCGGGGTTCTGGTCTGGTTCAGCTACGTGAACCTCGACCGGTACCTGCCAGCGTTGTGATCCCGCGGACCTGCCGATGTGCCGCGGTCCTCGCGCTGGTCCTGGCCGCGTTGTCGGCCGCGTGCGGCGGCGACGGAACCGAGGGCGTGGGAACCACGACCGCTGTGACCGCCGCGCCCGCGCCGCCGGCCACGGCCCCTGCGGCCGAGGGCGTGGCCGTCGGCTGGGCCGAGCTGTCGGTCGGTGACTGCTTCGATGCCGTCGACGACCCCGACGCCGCCGACCTGGCCGTGTGGCGGGTCGACTGCGCGGCGCCGCACCGCTACGAGGTCTACGACGTGGTCGAGCTCGACGTGGAGGTTCCGGTGGGCGGCGGCTATCCGGGCGGCGACGTGATCCGCAGCCGGGCGGAGGAGCTGTGCGTGGAACGGTTCGAGGCCTTCATCGGAGTGCGCTGGACGGTCTCCGAGCTCGACGTCGAGGTGTGGTGGCCGAGCGAGAACTCGTGGGGCCGGGGCGACTCGTCGGCGATCTGCGCGGTGATGGAGCTGTCGGGCGAACCGATGACCGGCACCCAGCGCGGCGCAGCCCGCTGAGACGCGCTGTCGGACCGGTCTCATTCGACCGGGTAGGACTGCAGCACCGTCGACCACGCGAGTGGCGACAGCAACCATGCACCCACTCTGGCAGCTGGTCGGACTCAGCGGCCCCGGAACTCGGGGCGGCGACCCTCGCCGAAGGCGCTCCGTCCCTCGACCAGATCGTCGGACGCCCAGGCCGACTCGAAGGCCGCCCGGTAGCTCCCTGACCTGTCGATGTCGGCCCGTTCCAAGAGATCGAGACCATGCTTCGAGCCGGCGAGCGCGAGTGGAGCGAGCCGGGTGATCGACGCGGCGAGCTCGTCTGCGGCGGCGAGCACGGCTTCGCCGGGGGGCGAGCCATCGACCAGTTCGTGGACCAACCCGACCGCGTGTGCGCGGTCGGCGTCGACGGGGCGGGCGGTCAGCAACATCCATCGCGCCGTGGAGTGACCGGCCAGCAGCGCCAACCGCTGCACGGTCCAGTGGTCGACCATGAGCCCGAGCTTCGCGACCGGCACGGCGAAGCGCGCCTCGGTGGTCGCGAGGCGGAGATCACACGCCAGGGCCAGTTGCATGCCGAGCCCCATGCAGGCTCCCGGGATCGCCGCGATCGTCGGCACCGGGAGCGCAGCGAGGTCGTCGAGCGCTGCGCGCAGCGCGGTGGTGAAGCTCAGGTCCTCGAGCTCCTTGAGGTCGGCACCGCTGCAGAACTGGTCGTCGGTGCCGGTGAGCACCAGGGCGCGGACCTCGGTGTCCGCCGCCCGCCGGACGCAGTCGTGCAGCTCGTCGAGCGCGGTGTGGTTCAGCGCGTTGCGTCGCTCCGGGCGCGAAATGGCGATGTGCCCCACCGCACCGTCGGCGTGGAAGGTGACGGCCATGTCAGCTCGGCACGACGCCGGTGTAGCCCGGCTGCCAGATCATCGACCACAGCGCCACGACGAGCAGCAGGTGCATCGCCCCGGTCAGTGGCTGCACCGCCCTGGACCCCGACCGCTGGGCACGCACCAACAACACGAGCACCACCGCCATCAGGATCCACACGGTGAAGGCGATCGAGACCCACGGATCGGCGAAATCGAGCCCGATCGTGTACATCATCGCGATCCCGCTGACGAGCACCACCACCAGCGCCGGGGCCTGCAGGTACAGCCCGACCTTGGCGAACCCGTCGCTCAGATCGCCGTTGCCGGAACGAGCGATCATCGGCTGCGCGAACAGCACGCCGAAGGCGATCACCGCCGCGAGGACGTGCACCAGCTGCCACAGTTCTTCCATGGCGCACGTTCTAGCCCACCGGGCTCAGCGCCCCGTCCACCTCGGCTGCCGCTTCTCGGCGAAGGCCGCGATGCCCTCCGCGGCGTCCTCGAGCCCGGTCGTCACGGTCAGCATGGGGTGCAGCACCGCCAGCGCCTCCGTCGCGGACTGGTCCCACACGGCGTAGAAGCTGTCGCGCCCCATGCGCATGACCGAGGGGGACTTCGCCGCCAGCGTGGCCGCCAGCTCGTCGGTTGCCGACCCGAGATCGTCCACGGCGACCCGACGGGTCACGAACCCCAACCGCTCGCCCTCCTCGGCGTCGACGCGCCGACCCGTCATCATCAGCTCGAGCGCCCGCTTCGGCGGCATCGAACGACAGAGGGGCACGGTGATCATGAAGGGCCAGAGGCCCACGTCGATCTCGGGCGTGCCGAACGTGGCGTCCGCTGCAGCCACCACGAGGTCGCAGCTGAGCGCCAGGCCGAAGCCCCCCGCCAGGCAGTAGCCGCGCACCGAGGCGATCGTGGGCTTGCCGAGTGACCACAGCGCATCGAACAGCTCGGCGAGCTGCCCCCGGGCATCGTGCAGCGCGGCGTGGCCCGAGTCGCCCCGCATGCCCGACAGGTCGGCGCCCGCACAGAACGCACGGTCGCCGGCGCCGGTGAGCACCACGACGCGGACGTCGGGGTCGTCCCGCCACTCACGCACCCGGCCGAGCATGGCCTCGACCACATCCCACGACAGCGCGTTGCGGCGCTCCGGACGGTTGATCGTCAGGGTCGCGACGCCGTCGCGCACCTCGTGCAGCAGCTCGTCCATCTCCGCGAACCTAGCTCCCACTAGGTTCGTCATCCGATGGCGCTGATCCCGACACTCCTGGCGCTTCTGGTTGGGGTGGTGCTGGGGCGCCGGTGGGGCGGGGACCTCCGCAACCTGACCGAGTGGCGACCAGAGGCCTGGCCCGCCCTCGCCGGTGGGCTCGGAGTCCTGGTCCTCGTCGACCTGGTCGGCATCCGCGGCGGCGCGGTCACTGCCATGGTCCTGGTCGCCAAGGCCGCAGTGGTGTTCTTCGCGGTGAGGAACGTCCGAGTCGGCGGCATGGTGCTGGTGGTGATCGGGACCGGGCTCAACCTGTTCGTGTCGCTGCTGAACCTGGGCATGCCGGTGAGTGGCTGGGCGCTCGTGAGCGCGGGAGCGGTCGAGGAGGCCCAGCTGGGACAGGTGGTGCTGAACGGCGGCCGGGTGCTCGCCGACGGGGCGACGCTCGGCTTCCTCGGCGGGGTGATTCCCCTCCCGTGGGGCCAGGTCCTGTCGATCGGTGACCTGATCCTGCTGGTGGGAATCGCGCTGGTGACCGCCAGCGTGATGCGCCGGTTCGTGGTCGGTGGCGGGCGCGGCTCGCGGCGCGGCGGAGCATCGTCGCGGCGGTCCAGTGGCCCCCGCGACTACAGCAACGCACTCGAGGCGCTCGGGCGCGGTCCGGCGCCTCGGCGGGGACCCGGGCTGCATCCGTCGCGGTTGCCGAAAGGGCGCGCCCGCCGGCGACCGGGCAACCGTCCCCGCTGACAACGACGCCGATCCGCGGTTCGCTGTGGTCCGCCGACGCCACCGGGCGCCGGGAGAGGAGACCACCGATGGCACAACTCGGACTCGATCCGGAACAGATGGGCACCCTTCAGAAGGCGATGCAACGGGACGCCGGGGCGATCCGTACGCTCGCCAAGCAGCTCGACGGGCAGCTCCGCTCGGCATGGTGGCGGGGTCCTGATGCCGACCGGTTCCGCTCGGAGTGGGACGGCACCCACCGCAGCCAGCTCGAGAAGGTGGCCGCGGCGCTCGACGCGGCGGCCAAGGTGATCGCCACCAACATCACCCAGCAGACCCAGGCGTCCCAGAACTGACCATCCGACTCCTGCTCCGCTGCCGCGACGATCGCGGCCGCCCCCGTGACGTGGCGGTGGTCGCCGCTGACGATCTCCGGGTCGGCGAGCTCGCCGACGCGGTGTTCGGCCGCACCGACCGGACCCTCGTCGTCCGTTGGCCCACACCCGGCGACCCACCACCACGATCTGCGCTCGTCTCGTCGGCCGGCCCACCGAGCGGCAGCACGGTCGAGCTCCACACCGACCCCTCGGCCCCACTGGCAGCGCCGCTCGCACCGGCGCGGCTGGTGGGCGCCGACGGCGACCACCAGCTGCGCTACGGACACAACCGCGTCGACGGACTCGACCTCGACATCGGCCGAGCGGTGCTGCTGAGCACCCGTTCCTCGGTGCCCGTCCGTGTCGAGGGCGAGCATCTGGTGGGCGGCCGACGACTGCGCGACGGTGACCGCATCACGCGCGCCGGTCACCTGCGCACCCTGCGGCTCGAGGCCCAGCTCGACCCCCCGGCCACCTCGGGACCGACGCACCTGCACCTGCGCACACCGCGACACGTGCGGTCCCACGTCCCCAGGCCGATCGATCTACCCACGCCGCCGGCGGCGGGGCGTCTACCGGGACTCCCCGTCGTGTCGGCGCTGGTGCCCATGCTCATGGGCGGCGCGCTCTGGTTCGCGACCAGATCGCTGCTCGCCGGCGGGTTCATGCTCTTCAGCACCGTGTTCGTGATCGCCGCGGGGTTCGAGGCCCGACGAGAAGCTCGGGCCGAGCGCAGGTTCCGGATCGAGGAGTTCCGGACGGATCTGGCCGAGGCGGCCGCCGCCGCCGCTGCGGCGCGGGTGGATCAGCATGCGCGCCTCGACCATGACGCCCCGTGCGGTGAGGAGGTCGTCCGGCTCGTCGAGGAGGGCCCGGGCCGCGTGTGGGAGCGGGTGGATGGTTCGCTCGTGGTGCGCGTGGGTGAGGGCCCGGTCGCTGCGGATGATCCGCTGCGCCCCCCGAGCTCGGGTCGACGAGACCTGCGGGACGAGGCCCGCGCGGTGGCCGACGCCCATTCCCCGTTCCGTGCACCGCTGCTGGTGGACCTGGCCGGTCACGGTGGACTGGCCGTGGTGGGACCCGACGAGATGCCCACCGCGCTGGCACGATCGATCATCGTGCAGCTCTGCGCCACCCTCACCCCCTCGCAAGTCCACCTCGACGTGGTCGCCGCGCCCGGAAGGGAGGGCAGCTGGCGCTGGTGCTGCTGGCTGCCCCACGCGCGCGGCGGCCCCGCGCCCGCCAGCACCACCGTCCGCGTCGTCGACGGCGGGGCTGCGGACGCCGACGAGGACCTGCTGATCTGGCTGGCGCCAGGGGCCGCCGGCGTCCCCGAGCGCATCGGCGCCGTGGTCGACCTCGGCGACGGCCGCACCGGCGGCGCCCAC
>SKRR01000256.1 GCA_007118345.1 Microthrixaceae bacterium
CGATGTCCTCCCCCATGAGGATCACCCGTTCGTCCTCGGTCAAGGCATCCCGCAGGCCCGCGCGGAGGGCCTCGCGGTAGGTCATGCGTTCGGTTCCGCCTTCGGTGCGCTCGGAGGTCATCGGTCCACCTCGAGCGCGCTGGACCCGTCGGAGTACACCCAACGGGTGAGCTCCTCGAGGGGCTCGAGCGTTCCGCCCCGGGCGAACTCGACCGCGTCGTCGACCTCGTCGGCGACCTCCGCCTCGACCCGGACACGGTCCGCGTCGTCGAGCAGCCCTGCTGCAGCGACGCGGGTCCAGAACGACTCGATCGGGTCGCGGTGCTTCCAGAGCTCGACCTCCTCCTTGTCACGGTACCGCTCGGGGTCGTACATGGAATGCGCCCGGAACCGGTAGGTGTGGAGCTCGAGGAACGCCGGCCCGCTTCCGCCGCGAATCATCTCGACCGCTCGAGCTGCGGCTCGGTCGACCTCGACCACATCCATTCCGTCGACCGCCCATGCAGCCATCCCGTAGCCCGCCGCTCGCACGGCGAGATCCGTCGCCGCCTCCGAACGGTGCAGCGCGGTACCCATGGCGTACTGGTTGTTCTCGCAGCAGAACAGGACCGGGAGGTCCCACAGCGCTGCGAGGTTCATCGTCTCGTGGAACTCCCCTTCGGCCACAGCGCCCTCGCCGAAGAAGCACGCCGTCACCGTGTCACGGCGCTGCAGGCGGTCGGCGAGGGCCAGCCCGCCAGCGACCGGCAGTCCGCCCCCGACGATCGCATTCCCCCCGTAGACCCTCGCGGCAGCGTCGAAGAGGTGCATCGACCCGCCGCGCCCGCGGCTGCAGCCCTCGACCCGGCCGAACATCTCTGCCATGGCGGCGCGCATCGTCACACCCTTCGCGATCGCGTGGCCGTGGTCCCGGTAGGTGGCGACCACGGCGTCGCTCGGAGTGAGCCGGGCCATCACGCCGGTCGCCACTGCCTCCTGGCCGATGTAGAGGTGCAGGAACCCTCGGATGTCCGCGGATGAGTACAGCTCGACACATCGCTCCTCGAACCGGCGGATCCTGACCATCTCGGCGAACAGCGACTCCGCGCGCTCAGCGTCGAGCTCGGCGGGGAGTGGGTCGGTCATGACCTCCACGGGTTGCTCGGTCATCGCTCCTCCTCACCCGGCAGGTCGGTGCCCGATTCGAGCGTGGACAGGTCACCCTCGGGAAGTCCGAGCTCGCGGGCCCGCAGCAGTCGACGCATGATCTTCCCGCTGCGGGTGTGCGGGAGTTCGTCGACCACGGTGATGGAACGGGGTGCCACCGCCGGGCCGAGACGCCGTCGGGCGAAGCCCAGCAGGTCCAGTTCGAGTTCCTCACCAGCTGCTGTTCCGCTCTGCAGGGTCACGAACGCCTTGACCAGGTTCCCGGCGATGGCATCCGGGACGCCGATCACCCCGGCCTCGACCACCGCAGGGTGCTCCATGAGGGTGCTCTCCACCTCGAAGGGTCCGATGAGGTGGCCCGCGGTCTTGATGACGTCATCGGCCCGACCGACGAACCAGTACCAACCGTCAGCGTCCCGTCGTGCGAGGTCACCTGACAGGTACCAGTCGCCGAGGAAGGACTGTGCGTACCGGTCCTCGTCGTGGAGGTACCCGCGGAACATCGAGGCCCAGCCCCGCCGGATCACGATCATCCCTTCCTCGTCGGGTGAGTCGATCATCACCGGGTCCCCGTCGTCCCCGACGATCGGATCACCGCCCGACCCCACTCTCGCGAGCGCGATCTCCACCCCGCGGATCGGGCGACCCATGGAGCCCGGCCGCACCTCGCCGTACGGGTCGTTCGCGATCATGATCCCGCCGGTCTCGCTCTGCCACCAGTTGTCCCGGATGGGGAGCCCGAGCACGCGGCGCCCCCACTCGACGGCCTCGGGGTTGAGGGGCTCTCCGACCGACGCGATGAGGCGCAGCGAGGAGAGGTCGTACTCTTCCGGGAGCGCATCCCCGGCTCGCATGAGCATGCGGATCGCCGTGGGTGCGGTGTACCAGACCGCCACCTTCTCGTCCTGCAGGGTGCGGTACCAGCGCCTGGCGTCGAACTCGCCTTCGTCGATGATGCTCGTCACGCCGTTGGTGAGCGGACCGATGATGCCGTACGAGGTGCCCGTGACCCACCCCGGGTCGGCGGTGCACCAGAACACGTCCCCCGGGCGGAGGTCGAGCACGTCTCGGGCCGTGGCGTGATGGGCGGCAACGGCGCCGTGCACGTGCATCGCTCCCTTGGGCATGCCCGTGGTCCCCGAAGTGAAGTGCAACAGCGCCAGGTCCTCGGGGTCGGTCGGAGCGATCGTCGTCGACGGGTGTGCACGTTCCAGGCGGCCGGGCAGTCCGAGCACGACCTCGTCGTCAGGATCACCGTCGGAATCGAGCAGGAGCACATGTCGCAGCGCGGGCAGGCGGTTCCTGAGTCCGGCAACCTTCTTGCGGTACAGCGAGGCGGTGGTCACGAGCACGGCCGCGTCGCTGCGGTCGAGACGCTGGTGGAGCGGTTCGGGCCCGAAGGCGGCGAAGAGCGGGCTCAGAACTGCTCCGTGGCGCAACGTGCCGAGGGCCGCCACGTACAGCAGCGGCACCCGGCCGGCGAGCAGCACCACCCGCTCGCCGCGTCGCACCCCGAGGTCCTCCAGCACGGCGGAGAATCGAGCGGTGAGGTCCTGCAGTTCCGAATAGGTCACCTCGTCGACCGACCCACCTCGCCGGAGGCAGCGCAACGCGACCCGTTCGCCGTGACCCGCCAGGACATGACGGTCGACGGCCTCATGGGCGATGTTCATCCCCCCGCCGTCGGGAAGTCCGGCGAGTCGGGCCTCGCCGGCGGTTCGACCGGGGTCCGTCGTCATGGCGCTCCTGTGGTTCGATGCTGTGTGAGTTCAGGATCGTCCGAGATCGTGCTGGGCCGGAAGGGTCCAAGGTCATCGGGTCACGGGTCGGCCAGTCGTGCTGCGCCGCCGGGGGTCGGTACTGCCAGAATGTGCCGATGCCGATGCGAGAGGGATGCAAGTTCTTCGAGAGCAGGACCTACCCCAACGGTGACACCGTCAGGAAGTGCGACCTCGACCTCGCCCCCGACGCCCCGTGGCGGTGCCCTGAGCAGTGCGAGGCGTATCGGCCGCGTCTCGCCGACGTGAACTGGAGCTACGGTTCGCTGGTCACTCCGCCGACCCCGCCTGAGCCCGCTGGGCTCGACGACGGATCGGTCGCGGCGCTGCTGGACGAAGCCGAGGAGATCGTCAATGCGGTTGCCGCCAGCACCCGCCACGACGTGGAACGCGACCTGGCGGCTGGCCGGGGGTGGCGCCGGTTCTTCCGACGTGGCCGCGGGCGCTGAGCAGGCCTCGGCGCCCACGCCCCTCGCGCGCCTTCGCGATGGGACGGCTGTGGGTGCCTGGCTGCTCAAGGCCAACCCGGCGGTCTGGGACATCGGAACGGCGCTTCGGGACGGTACGGAACTGAACTGGTGGCGCATGGCGCGCAGCTACCGCACTTCCCTCGTCGCTCCGGGGCAGCCGGTTGCCATGTGGGTCACTCGTGGTGACCCGCGGACCCTGTCCGGCGTGTGGGCGCTCGGGACCGTCACCGGTCCGGTCCACGAGGACTGCGGCGACCCCGACGACACCCTCTGGCGCGACGAAGGCGCTCGTCGACAGGTGCGCCCGCGGTTGCCGGTGCACCTCGAGGTCCTCAGCGGGGTGGTGTCGCGCGAGGAGTTCGCCGCAGACCCGAGGCTCGCGCACAGCGAGATCCTGCGCGTGCCACGGATCGGCAACCCTGCGGCACTGACGCCCGCCGAATGGCGTGCGCTGCGCGACCTCGCCGAGGACGCGGGTGGTTGAGCGCCCGCCGTCGGCTCAGAACAGCGAGCGGTAGGCCTCGAGCTCACGCCGCAGGTCGCTCCCCATCGGGGCGTACATGAACTCGGTGACTCCGTCGGCAGCGACGCCGTCGAGTCGCATCCGGAGCTCGTCACGAGTCCCCGTCCAGGTGGTGGACGAGATGAGGTCGGCGTCGACCGCAGCGCGGTCGCGGGCGGTCATGCCCACGAAGTGCTCCTCGTGGGTGTGGAGGTGGCGTTCCGCGGCGGGGATCGTCTCGATCGCGCCACGCCACTGGGCGCCTCCGGTGAGTCCGTCGAGCAGCGCAGGGTCCGCCTCGTACAAGCCGTGGAGGACCACCGCGGCGCCGGGACCCGCTGCGTCGATCACCCTCGGGGCCTCGAGCGCCTCGCCGTCGTCGAGCAGTGTCCCGTACGCGAACAGCGCGGATCGCTCCCACCCCGGCTGGGCACCGAAGATCGAGACCACACCGTCGGCCCCGACCCGCTCGGCGACCGCCAGTCCTTTCGGGCCGTTGGCCCCGACGAGCACCTCGACGTCGACCGGACGCGACGCCACGAAGCCGTCGGGGTGGATCATCCGCGCCGCCGCCCCGTCGACCTCGACGGTCTCACCGCGCAGCAGCCCGAGGTACTGCTGGAGATACCGCTCGGTCGCCGCCCACGTCATCGGTCCCTTGCCGAGCACGAACCTGCCGGTGAATCCCGTGCCGATGGCGACCGAGGTCCTGCCCGGTGCCAGCTGCGCCAGCGTCGCGGTCGCTGCCGCGTTCGTCATCGGGTGCCGCAACGACGGCACCAGCACCGCAGGACCCAAGCCGATGGTCGAGGTGGCGTCGGCGCAGCGGGCGAGTGCCATCCAGCAGTCGCCGAACAGCGCCGGTGAGTCGTAGACCCAGGCCCTGCGGTAGCCGAGGGACTCGGCGTGGCGGACGAGTTCTGGAAGGTCGGGTCGTGGCGGAAACGCGCAGCTGAGCTCCATGGGCGTCCGAACCTACCGGTCGGTGGTGTGCAACCGCTGACCGCGCGTCGGCTCCCGGGCTCGTTATCGTCGCGCGCATGGCACGACCAACTGTTCTGGGTCCAGAAGAACTCGACGCCGCGCTGGCCGAACTGCCCGGGTGGGAAGTGCGTGACGACAAGCTGCATGCGGAGTTCGCGGAGTTCTCGGACTTCGCCGAGGCGTTCGGCTTCATGGCAGCGGTCGCGACCGAGGCGGCCAGATTGGACCATCACCCCGAGTGGTCGAACGTCTACTCCAAGGTGACGGTCGACCTGGTCACCCATGACGCCGGTGGGATCACCGAACTCGACCTGACCCTCGCCCGCCGGATGTCGGAGCTGGCTCGCCGCTGACCCGCGTCCGAATCAGTCCTCGGTCAGGCGCCGGGCGGTCAGGATCGCCGCGCCGGTCATCACGGACACGACACCCACCAGCAGGGCGACGGCGGCGTGCACGGGGATCGTCTCGGCGATGCCTGCCTGCCGCACCGGCGGCGTCACGGCAGCTGCGGCCGTGACGACCGTGCCGACGACCGAGAGGGCCCACCCGAGCCTGGCGTCGAGCAACACGGCGGGCCGGAACCTGGGGTGGGAGCGTGAGCGGGCGGCGAGCATCTGATGACCTCCGGCGACGACGCGGGTGGACGACGACCGGCTTCGTACCCACATGAGGTGTCGCCCAACCGGCGATCCCACGTAACTTCGCGTTCATGCTGGGTTCAGTGGGAGAAGGTCGCCGCCGGCTCACAGCGGTCGCCATGTCGATCGTCGCCGTGGTCGTGTTGTTCGCTGCGTGCGCGCCGCCGCCATCCGATCCGGGTTCACCGCCCACCACGACGGCACCGCTGCCCGACCCCCCGGGTCGGTTCTCGGTGCTCACCTACAACGTGGCCGGTCTGCCCCAGGAGATCTCGGACGAGAACCCACGACGCAACATCCCCAGGATCAGCCCGCTGTTGAACGCCTACGACGTCGTGCTCACCCAGGAGGACTTCGACTGGTGGGTGCCGGCACTCAGCCTGCTCGACTTCGCGAACTACCACACGAGGTTGCGCGCCGATGCGGCGCACCCGTACCGAACCGACCGCCATCCCGGACCGGCGGCGGTCGGCGTGAACCCGAACCGTCGACCCCTGCTCGTCGGTGACGGCATCGGCATCATGTCGATGTACCCGCTGCTCGATGCGCGGGTGTGGGCCTGGTCGGACTGCTTCGGGGGGCCACTGCCCCCGGGGGCGGCGGACTGCCTTGCGATGAAGGGATTCCGCGTCGTGACGATGGTGCTCGGCGACGACCACCTGGTCGACGTGTACAGCCTGCACGCCGAGGCAGGGGCCACACGCCGCGACCAGGACCTGCAGTACGACAACTTCCGTGAGCTCGCCGAGTTCATCGAGTCCCACAGTGGCGGACGTGCGGTGATCGTCGGGGGTGACACGAACCTGCACCTGGGAGACCACCCGGATGGCTGGGACGGTGAGGACGCGGTCATCTGGGCCGACTTCCTCGCGCGCACCGGTCTTGCGGACGTGTGCACGGAGCTGGATTGTGACGAGCCCCACAGCATCGACAAGTTCGCCTATCGCAGTGGTGGTGGCGTCGACCTGGTCGCCACGTCGATCGACTTCCCCCGTGACCGGTTCCGCGACGAAGTGGGACGACCGCTCAGCGACCACCCGCCCGTGGTCGCCACCTTCGATTGGGACGCTGCCGGTGGCGGGGGCGACGCCGACTGAGGCCGCGCCCGGCCAGATCAGCTCAGGTCGTCGCTGCAGCGGCTTCGTCGAGGCCCTGGGCGAGGGTGTTCCAGCTGAGCGTCGCACACTTGATCCGCACCGGGAACTTGACCACACCTCGCAGGGCCTCGAGATCGCCCAGCTCCAGCGCATCGGCCTCGCCGGGGTCGTCGACCTCGCCGCCCTCGAGTCCCTCCTCGTGGATCGACATCATCGACTTGAACGACCTGGTGAGATCGCGGATCTCACCGACGGTGTGGCCCTTCACGGCTGCGGACATCATCGATGCCGAGGACTGCGAGATGGAGCAGCCCTGGCCGCCGATGCGGATGTCACTCACGACCGCGGCGTCGCCCTTGGCGGCGTCGTCGACCTCGACGTACACGACGATCTCGTCGCCGCACAACGGGTTGAAGCCCTCGACCCGGTGCGCCGGCGGGCTGGGCAGCTCGCCCCGGTTCCGTGGGCTGCGGTAGTGGTCGAGGATGATCTCGCGGTAGAGGTCTTCGAGACCCGACATCGCTGGCTCCTGTCGAACGGGATCAGAACGTGAAGAAGTCGCCGGCCTCGGCGAGTGCGTCACCGAGAGCGTCGATGTCGGACTCGTCGTTGTAGACGTACCACGATGCTCGCGCAGTGGCGCCCACGCCGAGAACTCTCATCAGTGGCTTGGCACAGTGGTGGCCGGGGCGGATGCACACACCGTGCTGGTCGAGGACCTGCGACAGGTCGTGGGGGTGGAGGTCGCCGAACGCGAAACTCATCACCCCGCCGCGGACGCCGGCGTCAGCCGGGCCGTGGATGGTCAGCTTGTCGCCGAAACGCTCGGTCAGCGTGGACATGGCGTAGCGGGTGAGCTCGACCTCGTGGGAGCGGACCGCTGCCATGCCGAGCTCGGACAGGTACCGCACCGCCGCACCCAGACCCACCGCCTCGGCGATCGGCGGTGTGCCGGCCTCGAACTTGTGGGGCAGCTCGGCGGGGACGAACCCGTCGAGACTGACATCGAGGATCATCCCGCCGCCGCCCAGGAACGGCGGCATCTCGTCGAGCAGGTCGCGGCGGGCCCACAGCACGCCGATGCCGGTCGGCCCCAGCATCTTGTGACCCGAGAACGCGAGGAAGTCGGCGCCGAGCGCGCTGACGTCGGTCGGCAGGTGCGGCACGAACTGGCAGGCATCGACGCACACGAGCGCGCCGGCCTGGTGGGCCAGGTCGGCCAGCCGGCGCACGGGGGTGATGGTGCCGACCACGTTCGACATCGCAGTGATCGACAGCAGCTTCACCCCGTCGAGCAGCTGCTCGATGTCCCCGAGGTCGAGCGTTGCGTCCTCGGTCAGCGGGATCCAGCGGATCTCGAACCCGAGCTCCGCCGCGAGCTGCTGCCACGGCACGATGTTGGCGTGGTGCTCCAATTGGCTGAGCAGCACCGCGTCCCCATGACGCAGGTTGGCAGCGCCCCACGACCGTGCGACCAGGTTGATGGCCTCGGTGGCGTTCTTGGTGAAGATGATCTCGGCCGGGTCGGCGGCGCCGATGAAGTTGGCGACGTCGCCCCGCGCCCCCTCGAGGGCGTTGGTCGCCTCCTCGGCCAGTGTGTAGGCCGCTCGGTGCACGTTGGCGTGCGTCGTGCGGTAGTAGTCGTCCATGGCGTCGAGCACCGCCGTGGGGCGTTGGGACGATGCGGCCGAGTCGAGGAACACCAGACGGCGATCGTGGATCCGCCGCCCGAGGATGGGGACGTCTGCTCGGACGGCATCCACGTCCAGCGTGTCGGTCACCGCCGGGGGTCGCTCAGCCATGGGCACAGTCTATTTCTCCTACCTCGGTAGTGGAAATAGCTCAGCTGTGGTCACGGAGAGCTTCCTTCCAAGCTCGGAAGCGGTCGTGGGTCCTGCCATCGGGTCCGGCGCCGTCGCCGCTGCCGTCGGGATACAGCCGGAAGCTGAGGATGCGGTCAAGATCGTCGGCGTCGACCGCCACGTAGCGGGCGTCCGCCTTGCGGGCCGGACCGGTCCGCCACAGCAGCCACCGCCCGATCCGGCGCTTGAAGGTGGGTTCGGGCTCGCCCAGGTCGTCACCGGCGTGCAGCAGCGCGTCGGGCGCCTCGACCCATGCGCTGGCGGGGATGTTGCGGTCACGGGTCGGCGTCGGTGGCAGTTGTGCGGTGTGGACCGGTGTCGGGTCGAGCGGCCGGAGATGGGACGGCAGTGGGGGCTCGGCGGGATCACCAGCCACGGTCGACCCACTCCTGGAGGTGGGGCGACTCGGCGCCGATGGTGGTGTCGTCGCCGTGGCCGGGCAGCACCAGTGTCTCGGGTGTGAACCGGGCGAACAGCCGACGATCGATCGAGGTGATGATCGTGTCGAAGTCGCCGCCGTCGAAGGTGGTGTTGCCGGGACCGCCCGGGAAGAGCGTGTCGCCACTGAAGAGCAGGGGTTTGCCGTCGACCGCGAAGCAGATCGAACCCGGCGTGTGACCGGGCGTGTGGATGGTGTGGAGGCGCAGGTCGCCCACCTCGATCACCTCGTCATCGCCGA
>SKRR01000155.1 GCA_007118345.1 Microthrixaceae bacterium
CGGCATCGGGCAGCTCCCCGTGACGGAGATGCTCGCGGTGCTGCCGCACGACGTGACGGTGAGCGTCGAGGTGCAGAGCGATCCGCTCGCCGCCCGGTGGTCGCCGGCCGAGCGGGTGGCCCTCCTGGCCAGCGCCGCCCGGTCGGTGGTCGATCGGCCGCCTCAGCCGCCGAGTACCACCGGGTAACGCCCGAAGTAGGGACGGGTGGTCGAGGCGTCCATCTCGGGCGGATCGTCCGGGTCGGGGCGGGCACCGTGGTCGAACAGCACCTGCACCGCCTCGGGCACGAGCCCGAAGATGTGATCGTCGAGCGGGTCTCCCTCGGCGTGCACGAGGCCGGCGGCGAGGTCCTGGCCGATGCACGCATGCATCCCCGACCCGAACGACAACCCGTACGGCGGTACCCCGTCGGGCAGTTCGCGTCGCGGATCGAACTGCTCGGCGGTGGGCCCGAACACCTCCGGATCGCGGTTCACCGACAGCAGGTCGACCACCACCTTGGCGCCTGCGGGGATGCCTCGACCAGAGCGCAGCTCGACATCGTCGAGGGCCCAGCGCATCGCGACCGGGCTCGATGGCTGCAGACGCACCGTCTCGTGCGTGCAGCGCTGCACGAACAGCCGGTCGGTTCGCACGATCTCCGCGTCGTCGGGGTGCTCGTCGAGCCAGGTGAAGATGTGGTGCGCCACACGGGTGAACGCCGTGGCCGACGTGTGGGCACCGGCGAGGAGGTAGAACGCGACCTCGCGCACGATCACGTCGTGCGGTAGGTGCAGATCGTCCTGGTTGGTCATCAGGATGCTCAGCACGTCGCGAGGCGGTTCGCCGCCGTCGTCGATGATCGCCTGCCGGCGCGCCATCGACGGTCGGACGAACTCGGCGTCGAACGCGGCGAGCTTCTCGGCCACCTCGGCGCGCTTGGCGTCGCGATCACCGGTGTAGTGGGCCAGCGTGGCGCCTTCGATGAATCGCATGAGGTAGTCGTAGAGGTGACGGGTCTCGTCGGGCGTGCCGAGCGGACGATCCACCCCTGCCGTGAGCGCGGCCAGGTTCATCATCAGCTGGTGGCCGAGATCGACCAGCTCGGCGCGACCCTCGGCGAGGTACGGCGCGTAGGTGTCGGCGATGATGGGCGGGAACAGGTCGCGCTCGTACAGCTCGAACGTCTCGCGCCGGAACAACCGGTTCTCGAGCCGGCGTCGGTCGCGGTGCTCGGCGGCGTGGAGGTTCACCAGCACGTCGCCCATCACGACCTCGCCAGCGTCGTAGAGCGCCTGCCGCAGCGCTTTCTGACGATAGGTGTCGCGCGCCTCGTCGTAGGTCGTGATCGTGATGATCTGAGTGGTGTGTTCGGTCATCGCAGTCCCCTCGTGCGTCGTTCTCCGGTCTGGTGCGATCTCATGCGTCGGTGACCCCCAGGCTCAGCCCGCCGTCGACGGTGAGCACCGAGCCGGTGGTCCACTCCGCGCGGACCAGGTACTCGACGGCCTCCGCGATCTCGGTCACGGTGCCGATTCGGCCGAGCGCGTGCGCTGGTGCCAGGCCCTCGAGTCGCTCACGTGCCGTGGCGTCGTCGAACAACCCGGCGCGCTGGTTGATCTCGGTGAACACTCCGCCCGGGCGCACGCACGACACGCGTACTCCGACGGGACCGAGCTCGGCGGCCAGCACGCCGGTGAGGGTCTCGACGGCGCCCTTGGTGGCGGCGTAGGGCGAGGCGCCCGGGAACGCCCGTTGCGAGTGCACCGATCCGATGAACACCACGGCACCGCCGGCGTCGCGGAGATGGGCCAGTGCCGCCTGGGTGAGCATCATGGCCCCGACCACGTTCGAGTGGAACACGGCCAGGAGTTCGTCCTCGCGCAGCTCGGCCAGCGGTCCGCGGTACATGTTGCCGGCGTTGTTGACCAGTGCATCGAGACGTCCCGAACCGTGCTCGACCGCGGCGGCGATCATGGCGGAGCGGTCGTCGGCCGAGGTCACGTCGCCCGTCACCGCGCGGCACGGCTCGCCGATCGACCGGGCCACGGCCTCGATGCGATCGGGTCGTCGGCCGGAGATCGTGACGCGTGCCCCGGCGGCCCCCAGGTGTCGGGCGATGCCCTCACCGATGCCCGAGCCGCCGCCGGTCACCAGCACCGACATGCCCTCGACCGGGAGCATCAGTCGCTCCGCCCGTCGTGGGCCACCCAGGCGACGGCCCGACGGATCAGGCGGGCGTGGTCGGGGTGCTCGAGCGAGGCGGCGTCGTGTCCGAACCCGTCGTAGACCACTCGGCCCTGCCCGTGCTGGTGAGCCCACAGCACCGGCTGGGGGAGGTCGTCGGGGGTGCGGCGCGCGGTCGCGAGGACCTCGATGCCGGGCGCGAGGTCGAGGTCGCCGTAGACCTCGTCGATCACGTGGAGTTCACCCGGGAGCCCGTCGATCACCGGGTGGGACCCGTGGAGCGTGGCCGACACGGGACCGTAGGCGGGGTGCGACGACCGCCCCCACCTCCACGAGCCGCCGAGCACGTCGCGCCACCCGGACCAGTCGTCGAAGCAGATCGAAGCGGTGTGGTTGCCGAACAGCCCTCCCCCGGCCGTGACGAACCCGCTGATCGAGCGTCGGGTCGAGTCGGGGGTCTGATAGGCCCAGGCCTCGCGCCAGGGCTCGTACGCCTCGCCTTCCATCCGCCACCGCAGCGCGTTGACCACTAGGGCGTCCACGTCGCCCTCGTCGAGACGGCCAGCTGCCGCGTCGGGATCGTCGAGTACCTCGACGTGGTGGCCGACGGTGCCGATCAGCCCGGCCAGCGATGCGCCGGTCCTGAGGAAGTCGTGGGCGTGATCGGGGCCACCCGTGAGCACGAGCACGCGGGCCATCAGTCGTGACCCACCGAGTCGACCGAGACCGGACGTGGGAGATGCGCGATGACGGATCCGGTCACGCCGCCATCGACCACGAGGTTCTGTCCGGTCACGTACGCCGCCGTCGACGACGCGAGGAAGAGCACCACGTCGGCCACCTCGTCGGGCGTGCCGAGTCGTCCGAGCGGCACCTTCGACTCGCGCGCCCGTCGGGTGTCGGGGTCGGCGTAGATCGGCGTCGACATCCCACCGTCGATCAGGCCCGGTGCCACCGCGTTCACCCGGATCCCGTGCGGCCCCCACTCGAGCGCCATCTGGTTCGTGAGCAGGGCTACGGCCGCCTTCGACGCGCCGTACGCACCGGCGTTGGGTCCGGCCGCCACCCCGTTCATCGACGTGACGTTGACGATCGACCCCGCAGTGCCCATCTCGATCCAGCGGCGGGCCACCGCCCGCGCCACCACGAAGGTTCCGGTCAGGTTCACGTCGAGCACCTCGCGCCACTGGTCGAGCGGGAGGTCGGTCAGCGGGCCGAAGCGCACGATGCCGGCGTTGTTGACCACCACGTCGGGGGCGCCGAATCGGTCGAGCACCTCCTCGACCGCGTCGGGGTCGGCCACCGACCCACGGAAGGACTCGACACCGAGGTGTCCGTCGGATGCATCGAGCGGGTCGAGCACACCCACGCGGTACCCAGCAGCGACGGCAGCAGCGGCGATGGCGGCGCCGAGACCCGACGCGCCACCGGTCACGAGCATCGACATCCCCCCTGGCACGCCCCGACCATATCGAGCCTAGAGTGCAGGGGGAAGGGGGTAGTCGTGATTCGTCTAACGACGTACGCCGACGCACGCGATGCGTACCGGCACAAGGAGCTCCGTCAGGCGCTCTACGACGAGGGTGATGCCCTCATGCACGGGGTGATCGTGAACCTCCACGGCCAGGACCACCTCGCCCGCCGGCGTCTCGAGAACCGGCTCTTCCGTCGCGACACGTTCGCCTGGTACGAGGCCGACGTCATCCCGGGCATCATCCGCGGTGTGCTCGCACCAGCCCTCGGGGCCGGTCGGGGCGATCTGCTGCCACTCGCCCGGCGCACCATGCTCACCCTGTCGCTGGGGGTGGCCGGTGTCGACCGTCCGGAGGGCACCGACGCCGAGCTCGACGGTCTCTACGCGTTGATGGACCGTCTCGCCAGGGCCTCCACCGTGGCCCACGCCACCGGCGACAAGGCCGCCATCGTGGCCGACGGGAACGCAGCACTGGCCGAGTTCGTCGAGCGTTACTTCGAGCCGTCGCACCGCCGGCGTGCCGCGCTCGTCGCCGCGCACGAGCGAGGTGAGCTCGCCGAGACCGAACTGCCCCGCGACGTGCTCACCACGCTGCTCCGCAACCAGGACCGCCTCGACCTCCCGCTCGACGTGGTGCGACGCGAGATCGCCTATTTCCCTTGGGTCGGGTCGCACTCCACCTCCAACCAGTTCGTGCACGCGATGCACCACCTGTTCGAGTGGCTCGAGCGGCACCCCGGTGAACGCGATCTCCTCACCGTCGATGCGGTCGAGCGGCAACGGTTCGTGCATGAGTCGTTGCGGCTGCACCCCGCGAGCCCGGTGTCGCTCCGACACGTGCTCGAACCGGTGACCCTGCGGTCGGGGCTGGAGCTCTCCGCGGGCGAACTCGTCGCGATCGACCTCGTGGCAGCCAACCGGGATGCCGACGTCTTCGGCCCGACCGCCCCCGACTTCGACCCGCGCCGGGCGCTGCCCGAGGGCGTGACGCCGTGGGGACTGAGCTTCGGGCACGGTGTGCACGCCTGCCTCGGTCAGGAGCTGGCGGGCGGCCTCGAGCCGCTCCCCGACCTCGACGGCCACCTGCTCGGATCGATCACCGTGATGACGGGCGTCGTGCTCGCCGAGGGAGCGCGTCCCGATCCGGACGATCCGGCCGAGCGCGATGCGTCGACCATGCGGGACGTGTTCGCGCGCTACCCGGTCGTGTTCGGCTGATCGGAACCGTGCTCGGCAGCCCAGCGGACCGAGTCGACGATCATTTGGTAGCCGGTGCACCGGCAGATGTTGCCCTCGAGGCTCGCGCGAATCTCCTGCTCACTCGGGTCCGAGTTGACCGCGAGCAGTCCGGTGGCGGCCATCACCATGCCGGGCGTGCAGTAGCCGCACTGCAGGCCGTGGCACTGCCGGAACCCCTCCTGCACCGCGGTGAACCCGTCGTAGGGTCCGGCCAGGCCCTCGACCGTGGTGATCTCGTGACCGTCGGCCTGCACGGCCAACACCGTGCAGCTCTTGATGGCTTCACCGTCGAGCAGGACGGTGCACGCCCCGCAGTTGGACGTGTCGCAACCGATGTGGGTGCCGGTGAGCCGCTCGTGTTCGCGGATGAGGTGCACCAGCAGGGTGCGGGCGTCGAGCCGATGCCGGGTCTCGCGCCCGTTCACGGTGCTCGCCACGTCGACGAGGCGGGCGGGTGTCGGCGACGTGGGCCGGGCTGGTGCGTCGTCGGTCATCGGTGACTCCTCTCGGGGGCCGTGGCGTCGTGGAGCAGGCGCCACACCTTCTCCGGGGTCACGGGCATGTCGACGTGCTCGACGCCGAACGGAGCGAGGGCGTCCACGATCGCGTTCACCACGGCGGCGGGTGCGCCCACGGCGCCCGACTCGCCGATCCCCTTGGCTCCCAGCGGGTTGTTCGGGCAGAGCGTGGTGATCCGCCCGGCGGTGTAGCCCGGCATGTCGGGCGCCGACGGCACGAGGTAGTCCAACAGGTTGGCCGTGATCGGTTGCCCCGAGTCGGGCTCGTACACCACGGCCTCGAACAGTGCCTGGGCGATGCCTTGGGCCACGCCCCCGTGCACCTGCCCCTCGGCCAACAGCGGGTTGATCACCGTGCCGCAGTCGTCCACGAGCACCATGTCGACGATGTCGATCGCGCCGGTGGCGCGGTCGATCTCCACCACGCACGCGTACGCACCCGACGGGTAGGAGAAGTTGGGTGATTCCTGGAAGAGCCGCTCCTCGAGGGAGCCGGCCTGGAGCTCGGGCGGCAGGCTCAGCGGCTGGAACGAGGCCCACGCCACCTCGCCCCAGCCCACCTTCTTGCCCGGCGATCCGCGCACGTTGAACGCGTTGTCGCGCACCTCGAGGTCGGCCTCGGCCGCCTCGAGCAGATGGGCCGCCACCTTCTTCGCCTTCTCGAGCACCCGCGACGACGCCACCTTCACGGCCGATCCGGCGGTGGGCACTCCGCGCGAGCCCATCGTGCCCACGCCCTGGAGCACCGTGGCGGTGTCGCCGAAGCGCAGCTGGATCCGATCGAACGGGATGCCGAGCTCGTCGGAAGCGATCTGGGCGAACGTGGTCTCGTGGCCCTGCCCGTGCGGTGACGAACCGGCGAACACGATGGCCGAGCCGTCGGGCTGGATGCGGACCTGCGCGGACTCCCACGACGCGAGGTGGCCGAATCCCTCCAGGGAGCCGTTCGGCCCGAAGCCGGCGATCTCGAGCCAGCTCGACAGCCCGATGCCCAGGAGTGGGGCGTCGGGATCATCGGCCCGCGCCGCTTGCTCGGCGCGCCGCTCGTCATACCGCACCAACCGGAGGCACTCGTCGAGCGCCGCGGGGAAGTCGCCCGAGTCGTACACCACCGGTTCGTTGTGGGTCTCGTAAGGGAACGCACCGGGTTTGATGAAGTTCCGGCGACGCACCTCGGCGGGGTCGAGTCCGGTGCGGCGCGCGACCAGGTCGATCATCCGCTCGATCGAGTACGCGGCCTCGGGCCGGCCGGCTCCGCGGTATGCCGCCACCGGGGTGGTGTTGGTGACCACCGTGCGGAACGACGTCGACACGTCCGGGATGCGGTAGCAGCCGGCTGCCATCCACGACGTGAGCACCGCCAGACCCACACCGGTCGGGTCGGGGTAGGCGCCCAGGTTCTGGCTGATGACCACGCGCAGGGCTCGGATCGTGCCGTCCCGGTCGAAACCGATGTCGAGGTCGTGCACCTGATCGCGTCCGTGCGCCATCTGCATCATCGCCTCGGTGCGCGTCTGGGCAAACTTGACCGGCCGACGTGTCCACTTCGACAGCAGCGGGGCGAGGAAGAACTCGGGGTACCAGACGATCTTCGAGCCGAAGCCGCCACCCACGTCGGGTGCCACCACCCGACACTGGGTCTGGGGGATGTCGAGCCAGGTGGCGAGGTAGTTGCGCAGGTGATGGGGCGCCTGGAACGTGGCCCACAGCGTGAGCCCGTCGGCGCCCCAGTCGGCCAGGCACGCCACCGCCTCGATCGGGACGGCGGCGCAGCGCTGGTTCACGAGGTGCAGCGACGCCCGGTCGTCGCAGCGCGAGATCTGCCGTTCGAGGTCGTCCATGGTGGGCACCACGGTGACGACGTTCGAGCCGTGGTTCGCGAAGAGCACCGGCGCATCGTCGGCGGTGGCGGCCTCGATCGTGGTGACGACGGGGAGGTCGCGGTACTGCACGTCCACCGCGGCCACGGCGTCGGCCGCCAGATAGCGGTCGTCGGCCACCACGACCGCCACCGGCTCGCCGGCGAACCGCACGATGTTGCGGGCGAGCGCCGGCCGCTCGAGGTCGGGCAGCCCACCGGGCAGGTCGGGATGGTCCGCGAAGTCCGCCGCCGTCCACACACCGAGTACACCGGGTATCTTCAGTGCCGCCCGGGCATCGATCGAGACGATCTCCGCGTGCGCCTCGGTGGACGTCACGAACGCGGCGAACGCACAGCGCGGCGGCGACAGGTCGTCGACGAACGTGCCCGTGCCCGACAGCAACCGCGGGTCTTCCTTGCGCAGCACCTTGGCGCCGACGAGGCTCATGGTTGGCTCCTCATGGCTTGAGATGATGTCCTTCGCGGTCCTCGGGGTCGTACCACCACTGTTCGGCATTCTGCTTCGAGGCCTCGGTGCGGGGTCGACCCCAGCCCAGCAGTCGACCGAGGAAGTACTCGGGACCGCTCTCCTCGCGTCGCCACCACCGTCGCTGTCCGCCGTGAACCCGCTTCCGGTAGGACGAGAACCCCACCGCCACCACCAGTGCCACGCCGAAGAACAGGTTCTCGATCCAGGTGGTGCCCACACCTGCGAGCTGCAGCCCCTTGACACCCGACTGCAGGACGAACACCGCCAGCACGGCGCCCCACACGTTGAAGCGTCGCTTGAACTGGGTGGCGCCAAGGAAGGCCGCGGCGAACGCTGGCAGCAGGTACGGCGCGCCCGACTGCGCCTGGGTCGAGCCGAACTGGGAGGCGAGCAACACACCGCCCATGGCGGCGAACGTCGCCGACGTGACGAGTGATCCCCACACGTAGCGATCGGTCTGAACGCCTGCGAGCCGGGCGGCTTCGCGGGCGCCACCGGTGGCGAACAGGTAGCGGCCGATGGCGGTGTGCTCGAGCACGAACCACAGCAGGAACGCGAGCACCACGGCGTACAGGACCGTCTTGTTCAGGCCGAACGCGAATCCGCTGGTGAGGTCCTTGAAGCTGTCGGGGAACCCCAGGATCGACCGGTTGTTCGACCGCCACACCGCGTACGCGGTGAGGATCGAGCTCATGCCGAGTGTCGCGATGAAGCTGTCGATCTTGATCTTCACCACGAGGAAGCCGTTGACCGTGCCCACGAGCACGCCGACCGCCATGGCCGCAGCGATCGCCACGGGAACCGACCACTGGGCCTCCACCAGCCCCCACGACACCGTGACGGCCGAGGCCGAGATCACCGCTGCGATCGACAGGTCGAACACCCCGGCGGCGAGCGGCACGATGAGCCCGATGGCCACGACGGCCAGGATCGCCTGCTGGTTCAGCACCGAACGGTGGGTGAGCCAGGTGAACCATGTCAGTGGCACCCAGAGCGCGAAGACCACCCAGATCAGTCCGTAGAGGTAGACCACCCCGATGTTGCGGGGATGGAACTGTCGCCACTTGAGCGGTGACCGACGGGTGTCGAACCGACTGTCGATGCGTTTGCGTCGTTCGACGCGCTTCTGCCGGACCCGGTGTCGCCGCGTCAGCTTGTGCTTCTCGAGCACGAGCTTGCTCCGGACCTCGCCGGTGCGTTCGTTGATCCTCACGAGCGGTCCCCGTCGACGCGGCCGCCGCCCCGCAGCCGGGTGGCGGCCCGGCGCACCCACGCCGTGAAGCGTCCGCCGCGGGCCGACTCGGCATCGGCGGTCGAGACGGTCGGCCGGTGGGGTGCCTCGGCGGCCCCGC
>SKRR01000150.1 GCA_007118345.1 Microthrixaceae bacterium
CGCAAGGGCGGGCGTCGTGCAGCCGTGGTTCACCGGATCGGTGGGGTCAGGTGGTGTCGACGAGGCGCGCGACGGTCACGTGCGCTGGCGCGCGACCGACGGCATGACGGGGCTCGCGAAGCATCTCGCTCGCGGGGTCGATGTGCGGTGCAGTTGTCGGGTGTCGTCCCTGCGCCCCTCGGGAGGACGTTGGATCGCAGCGATCGAGCCGAACGGAGGTGGCGGCGAGGAGCTCGTCGCCGATGCGATCGTGCTCACCGCTCCGGTGCCACAGGCGTTGGCGCTCCTCGCTGCCGGTGGCACCGAGCTGGGCGCAGCGGACCGTGACGCGCTCGGAGCGATCGACTACGACCCCTGTCTCGCCGTGCTCGCGCCGCTCGACTCGGCATGGTGCCTCGACCCACCTGGTGCCATTCGCCCCGACAGCCACTCGCTCGCCTGGGTCGCGGACAACGCGCTCAAGGGTGTGTCGTCCGCCCCTGCCCTGACCCTCCACGCAACGGCACCGGCGAGTCGGTCCATGTGGGACGCCGACGACGCGGTCGTCGCACGTGAGCTGCTCGCCGCGGCGGCAGCCGCGATGGGCGGCGTCGCCCCGGACGTCGATCACCGGGCCGTACAGGTGCAGCGGTGGCGCTTCTCGATCCCGACGGTGCTGTCCCCGCACCCATGCCTCGAGGCGTCCGGGCTGCCGCCGCTGGTGTTCGCCGGCGACGCCTTCGGTGGTCCCCGGGTCGAGGGTGCCGTCCGCTCCGGTTGGGCGGCCGCCGGCGCACTGCACGACCGTCTGGCGGGCGGCGGCGGTCAGCGCAGCGTGTAGCTCACCGGCAGGTGCTTGACGCCGCTCACGAAGTGGGCGCCCGACCACTCGGGAGCTCCTGCGAGCTCGATGGTGTCGACCCGCTCGAGCAGCTTGACCAGCAGCGTGCGCACCTCACGTCGGGCGACCTGCGCGCCCAGGCAGTAGTGCATCCCCAACCCGAACGAGAGCAGCTTGTCGGCATCGGTACGGGTCACGTCGAAGCGGTCAGGATCCTCGAAGACGTCCTCGTCCCGGTTCGCGGACGGATACGACGTCAGCACCACGTCACCCTCGCGGATCAGGACGCCGCCGAGCTCGTGGTCCTGTTGCGCCCATCGGAAGAAGCTGCGCACTGGGCTGGTCCAGCGGATCATCTCCTCGGCGGCGTTGGCGGCGAGCGACGGATCCTGCTGGATCATCCGCAGCTGGTCCTGGTGGCGCAGCAACTGTTCCATCCCGCCCGAGAACGCGTACGAGGTGGTGTCGTGTCCGGCGGTCGCGATGATGATGTAGTACCAGAGTCGCTCGAGCTCACCGAGGGGCTCGCCGTCGACGGTGCCGTTGGCCAGCACCGTGGCCAGGTCGTCGGTGGGATGGGCCCGACGCTGCGCGCTGAGCTCGTCGAAGTACGTCTCGAACCGGTTGATCGTCGAGGTGATCAGCGACATCGGGTCCGAGAAGTCGCCGAGGTACTCGGGGTCGGCAGCACCGAAGAGCCCCTGGGTGAGCTCGAGCATGAACCCTTCGTCCTCACGCGGGACACCGAAGATGCTCATGATCACGCGGATGGTGAAGGGCACCGCGAGGTCGGCGGCGAGATCGCACTGACCGCCGAGGTCGTCCAGACGCGCCACGTACTCGTCGGCGATCTGCTCGATATTCGGCTGGAGGTGCTTGACCGCTGCGGGCTTGAACCATTCGCTGGTGACCTCGCGGTACTTCTGGTGGATGTCACCGTGCAGGTGGACCAGCGTCCTGGGCAGCTCGATGCCGCTCGCCTGCAGGAGGTCGTACTGGACATCGGGTCCGGGGGCCGACTTCTCGGTGTTCCAGAAGACGTCGCTGCGTCGCGACACCTCGAACACGTCCGCATGGCGGGTCACCGCCCAGAACGACGGCCACCCTTCCGCCTCGACCCGGACAACGGGCGACTCGCGACGCAGCTCGCGCACCGTGGCGTGCCACTGCTCCATGTCCGTGAACGCCTCGGGGGTGATGAAGGCGAGACCGCGGGGATCGGTGCTGGTGTCGGTGCCGGCCATGACGAGAGTATGGCCGCGCGGGGGCGCAACCGCGGGCTCGTGGCGGTTGTGGCGTGTGCCGCCTGCGCCGTAGGTTCGGTTCGTGCCTGCAGCGGTCGACGTCGTGGTGGTCGGAGCGGGCCTCGCAGGGCTGACCACTGCGTTGGAACTGGAACGCGCCGGGCGCACGGTGGTCGTGCTCGAGGCCGACGACGACGTCGGAGGCCGGGTCCGCACCGACCGGGTGGAGGGGTTCCTGCTCGACCGGGGCTTCCAGGTGTTGCTGACCGCGTATCCCGAGCTCGAGCATCTCGTCGATCTCGACGCACTCGAGTTGTGCGCCTTCGACCCGGGCGCGCTGGTGCACGCCGACGGTGGTCTCCACCGGGTGGGCGACCCGCTGCGGCGTCCGTCGACGGCGGTGGACTCGTTGCGGGCACCGATCGGCTCGGTCCGGGACAAGGCCCGACTCGCCCGACTCCTGCTCCGTCTGCGGTCGTCGTCACCGAGGGGGATGCTGGCGGCGCCGGACCACTCGACGCTCGACCAGCTGCGCGCCGAAGGGTTCTCGGAGACGATGATCGACCGGTTCTTCCGTCCGCTGTTCGGCGGGATCCAACTCGATCCCGGCCTCAGCTCCAGCCGACGGATGTTCGAGGTCGTCCTGCGTTGCCTGGCCGTCGGCTCGTCCGCCGTGCCGTCAGCCGGCATGGGTGCACTTCCGCACCAGCTGGCCGGGCAGCTCCAGCCGGGAACCGTGCGCCTCGGATCACCCGCAGCGGCGGTGGCACCCGGTGTGGTCACCGTCGCCGGCGGCGGCGAGGTGCGCGCCGACCGGATCGTGGTCGCATCCGACGGCCCCGCCGCGTCCCAGCTGCTCGGGCTGCCGGCGGTGGCGTCACGTCCGGTGGCGGGTGTGTGGTTCAGCGCCCCCGAACCCCCGGTGCATGATCGGCTGATCGTGCTCGACGGCACCGGTACGGGTCCGGCGCTCAACGTCGCAGTCATGTCGAACGTGGCACCCACCTACAGTCCCGACGACCGGGCGCTGCTCGTCGCCGCCTGTCCCGGCATCGCCGGCGTGCCGACCGACGGCCCCCCGTTGCAGGAGCGCGTCGTGGCCCAGCTCCGGGGGTGGTTCGGCGAGCAGGTGGACGAATGGACCCATTTGCGCACGTACCTGATCCACCACGGGCAGCCCGACAGTCGCCCACCGTTCTCACCCAAGCGGCGAGTGGCCCTGGGTGACGGGGTGTTCGTCTGCGGTGACCACCGGGACACTCCGTCGATCCAGGGTGCGCTGCACTCCGGGCGACGGTGTGCCGCCGCAGTGCTCGCAACATGACCGGACGCGCCGTCGAGATCGTGGCGGCAGGTGTGACGCTCGGTGACGACGGGCTGACGTACCCGACGGTCGTGCTCGACGCGGTCGATCGGCCCGACATCACCGACCTCCCGCGGGTCCACGCCCTCGAGGGCATCGGCGACCTGACCACGCGCGCGGTGCGCACGGCCGTCGGTGTCGACCTCACGGTCGAGCTGACCCGCCCGGTGAGCGCGAGCTTCACGATGCGGTTCCGCCTTCCGGACCACCGCGTCGTGCTCTCCGACGCAGCTGCGATCGGCACGTTGCTGCTCGCCACGACCGCTCCGATGGGCGACGCAGCGAACCCCGCATGGCTCGCGGTCGACCTGGACGGGCCGAGCCTGCGCTCGGTGGTCGAGCAACCCGAGCCATGAGACGGCGGTGGGTCACGCGGGAGCTCGAGGTGCCCGCAGCCTTGGCATGGGAGTTGCTCACCGACACCGCGGCCTGGCCCGGATGGGGGCCGAGTGTGCGGTCGGCCCGCTTGGACCAGGGACGGTTCGAGGCCGGGGCGACCGGGAGCCTGACCACGACGATCGGTGTCCGGCTCGGCTTCGAGCTCACCGAGGTGGAACCGGGACGCGCCTGGTCCTGGGAGGTCATGGGGGTCCCTGCCACCGGCCACCGTGTCGACCCGCTCGGGCCGCGTCGCTGCAGGGTCGGGTTCTCGGTGCCGTGGCCCGCCGTCGCGTACCTGCCGGTGTGCAGCCTCGGTCTGCGCAACCTCGAGCGGATGGCGGTCGACCGCCGGTGACCGGGCGGTAGCCTCTGTCCGTGCGTGACTGGCCTGCAGCATCGACCCCCGGTGCGGTGCTCGACCTGGTCGGCGTCGGTGCCGACATCGTCGTCCCGCTCGCGGTCGGCGAGCCGGTCGGGGTGCTCGACGCCATCGAGTCCGCAGCGGCGCAGCTCGAGGGTGTCCGGGTGCACCAGATGCACACGCTCGTGGATCGCGACTACCTCGACGGACGGCACGGCGACCGCCTGCGCCACGTCTCGTACTTCCTCTCCCCGGTCACGCGACGGCATTTCCACAGCGGCGGCATCGACTTCGTGCCGGCCCATTTCAGCGAGGTCCCGCTGCTGTTGCGGCACACGTGCCGACGGCCGCTCGTGATCGCAGCGGCCTCGCCCCCCGACCAGCACGGCTACTTCAGCCTCGGAGCGAACGCCGACTACGTCGCCCCGTTCCTCGGCCGGTGGCCGATCTTCCTCGAAGCCAACGCACAGGTGCCCCGGACGTTCGGCCGGAACTCGATCCACGTGACCCAGGTGGCCGGGTGGTGCATGGCCGACCGTCCCCTGGTCGAGGTCCACCCCGTCGAACCCGACCGTCTCGACCGGGCCATCGCCGAGTTGATCGCCGAGCGGATCCCGGACCGGGCGACCCTCCAGGCGGGGATCGGGTCGATCCCCAACGCGGTGCTGGATGCGCTCGGCGGGCACCGCGACCTCGGTGTGCACACCGAGCTGCTCTCCGACGGGTTCGTCGATCTGATCGAGTCAGGGGTGGTCACGGGCGCCTACAAGCAGCGCCGCGCCAACCGGGTCGTCACGACGTTCGCGCTCGGAACGCGGCGACTGTACGACTTCCTGCACGAGAACCCGGTGGTCGAGTTCCTCTCGGTCGACGTGGTGAACGACCCGCGGGTCATCGCCCAGGAGCCGTTGATGGTGTCGATCAACGCCACCACCGAGGTCGACGTGTTGGGCCAGGTGGCGTCCGAGACGATCGGTGGGCGCTACTACTCCGGGTCGGGGGGGCAGGCCGACTTCGCGAAGGGGGCGATGTTCAGCGAGGGCGGGCAGGGGTTCCTCGTGACGCGCTCGACGACCTCGGACGGTGCGACCAGCAAGATCGTGTCCCGCCTCACCCGGGGATCGGTGGTCACCACCCTGAAGAACACCGTTGACAAGGTCGTGACGGAGTGGGGGGTGGCCGAGCTGCGTGGGCGGTCACTCGATCAGCGTGCGAGCGCGCTGATCGGGGTCGCCCATCCCGACTTCCGCGATCAGCTCGCTCGCGAGGCCCGTCATCTGGGCTACCTGCGGGGCTGAGCCGGCTCACTGCGGGGTGAGGGACACGAGCTGGAACGACGCCGACTCGGTGTAGGTCGACTCACCGATGGGCGTGTCGGTCCGCACCTCGACCTCGCGTTCCAGACGCACCAGCAGCCCCGTGTCGACGTCGAACCACAGCTCGGCGCGCTCGCCGCCACGCTGGGAGCCCGACATCGTGCGCTCCTGCTCGAAACGAAGTGTCGACACCTCACCCCCGTCCACCTCGACGACCTCGCCGCCGATGAAGCGCGACGGCCCCTGCGAGACCGTCTCGCCCTCCACGGCTTCGTTCGTGCCGGTGCACCGTGCGTCCCACTCCTGTTCCGACGACCGGTCGGCGGGGAGCACCACCGACCCCTCGTCGCACTCGAACGTGCTCAGGTTGGTGATGGCGGTGGGCCCGATCATCCAGCGTTGCCACGACTCGCCACCGAGCTCGACCAGATCGTCGCCCTCCGGGCAGTAGTCCCAACGTTGCCAGTGGTTGCTGCTGAGGTCGATCCGCAACGACCAGCACCCGTCGTCGCGATGCTCGACGGTGGCGGGCATCTCGGGTCCCATCGACTGTGACAGCGGCGGGGTGGAGAGCGACTCGGAGCCGGACCCCTCGTAGAGGTACACGCCCGCAGCGGGGCGCGACCTCGCGTCGTCACGGGGATCTGCCTCGCCCCCTGCGGACGTCCCGGCCGTCGTCGTGGTTCGGGACTGCGCCTCGTCGACGGTCACCGGCCGTGCGTTGTCGCGCAGCGTGAGGTACAGACCGAACGCCACCAACGCGGCGCCGACCACGGCGATACCCACCAGCCAACGGGTCCGGTTCGTCATGGGCGCAGATGGTACGGGTTCGTCTGCGATCGAACCGGGAACGCTCCCGGAGGACCCGCCGGGGGCGCCCTGCGCCGCCGCCCGTGTCGGCGAGGCCCGACCACAGGCCGCCAGCGGTGCGGATCGACTGCATCCAGCTGCGGACGCACGCGCCGATGATCTGTTCCAGGTCGCCGTCTGACCCCGGTGGGATCAGACGGACCTCTGGGGGAACCCTGACGGAACGTTCGACCACCGTGAGGGAGAGCCCACGCTTCGATCCGAAGTAGTGGCGGACGAGCCCACGGGTCACTCCGGCGCGTTCGGCCACCAGGGCGAGCGGAACAGAGGAGCACTCCGAGTCGCGGAACAGTGCGGCTGCCGCGTCGAGGATCTGGTCGCGGCGGGTGTCCGGGACCGGATCAGGCGTGCGTCGGACCCCGCAGCTGACGACCGCCGTCGGCGGCCCAGTTCTCGCGCATCGATCCGCCGGTGCGGTCCGCCGATCGCAACTGCACGACGATGCCCCCGACCGCCAGCGCCACGTACAGCAGGTACCACCACCAGTTGTCGCTCAGGCGCTCGGTCGTGGCGGCGCTGTTGAGCGACTCGTTCGTGATGGTGCCCACAGCGAGCATGACCCCGGCCACGACGGCCGTGGCGCCCGCGAGGGAGGTGAGGACCGTCAACAGCACCATGGGCAGGTCCGCAACGATCGCCGCCACCGCGAGGAGCACTCCGACCAGCACACCCACCAGCACGATCAACCAGTTCCACGACACCCCGACCGCCACCATCAGGCTGGTGCCGAGGGAGAAGCCGATCGCCGCCATGGCCAACACGACCGAGACCTCGTAGTAGAGATAGGCGAGCAGGCCGAACACCAACGCGACGGCCAGGCCGACGATCCAGGACACCGCGGTACCCAGGAAGCGCTCGCCAGCGAGGTTCGCAGCGAGCCCGGCGCCGAGGACGAACCCCGCGAACGCGCCCCAGATGGGGATGATGATCCGCATGGCGAGGTACCCGCGGAAGCAGAACAGCGCCCCGACGGCGATGGCCGCGAGTCCGATGATGACGTCACCCATGTGGCCACGGTACCGGGGCGGGGGCTCACTCCGGTCGATCGTCGTCGGACGCGACCGGCGCGTCGGCGCCCGACTCAGGCCCCTCGTTGGGCGTCCACCTCGGCGCGCACCTGCTCCATGTCGAGCGCCTCGATCTGGCCGATCAGGTCCTCGAGCACGTGCTCGGGCAGCGCGCCGGGCTGGGAGAACATCAGGATGCCGTCCCGGAAGGCCATCAGCGTCGGGATGGACTGGATCCCCGCCTCTCCCGCCAGCTGCTGCTCGGCCTCGGTGTCGACCTTGCCGAACGTGATGTCGGGATGCGACTCTGATGCCTTCTCGAACACCGGCGCGAACGCCCGACAGGGACCGCACCACGACGCCCACCAGTCGACCAGCACGATGCCATCGCTGGTGACGGTGTCGGAGAAGTTGTCGGCGGTCAGGTCGATGGTGGCCATGGTCCCTCTTTCGTGGTGGAGTGGTCCGGAGTTGGTGTGTCGGGTGACAACCCTGCGCGCCGCCGACCTATTCCAATACCCTAGGGGGTATATAGCAACTTGCTCGGGCCGGATCGAGCGCGTAGGCCCGGGGGGTGCGCCGCGACGACGTCCTCAAGGTGATGACGTTCAGCCTCCGGGTGGGGGAGGAGATGCTGGAGTCGGCCGTGGCCACCTCCGACGTCGAACAGGTCATGCGGCGACTCACCCATGCCTACGATCTTCCGGGGTGCGAGGTGTCGGTCACCCTCAACGTCATCACGTTGAGCTATGTCGACCCCTACGAGGGGCCGCTCTCGATGTTCCGGGTGGTCGACATCGATGAGCCCCGCTACGACGAGGTCGTCGCGCTGGACACGCTCAGCCGGCGAGCGGAGTCGGGGGAGCTGTCGATCGATGAGGCCACCGCCGAACTCGTTCGCATCGAGCAGTCCGCCAATCACCATCCGTTCCCGGTCACCCTCGCTGCCGCGATGGCGTCGGTGGCCGGATGGGTGGTGTTCACCGGGGGCGGGTTCGTGGGGGCGACCGCCGGCATGGTCGCTGCGTTGCTCGTCGAGGTCGTGGTGCGCCCGCTCGCCCGTCCCCGGCTGCCCGTCGCGTTCGTGACGCTGTGCTCCGCGGTGGTCGCGGCGGGAGTCCCCACGTTCTACGCGTGGCTCGAACTGCCGATCGCCCTCACGCCCGCGATCGTCGGCGCGTTGATCCCGTTGCTGCCGGGTGGTGCCCTCGTCGCCAGCGTGAGTGACGGGCTGTCGGGGGCACCGCTGTCGTCGATGGCCAAAGGCCTCCAGGCGACCCTCACGGCTGTCGCGGTGGCGATGGGTGCGCTCGTCGTGCTCAGTCTGGGTGAGCAGCTCCAGGTCGTCGCACCACTCGAAGCCGTCCCCGCCACGCCGATGGTCGCGTTCTTCGCCGCGCTCATCGGTGTGTCCGGGTTCGCCGTGGCCCGGTCGTTGCCCTGGCGGATGGTGCCGGGAGTCATGCTCGTGACCGGCGTGACCTGGGGCGTGGCCCAGGTCGGCCTCTTCGAGGGTGGCACCGTGCCGGTGGCGACCTTCGTCGCAGCAGTCTCCATGGGTCTGGTGGGCCAGCTCGTGGCGCGTCTCCAGCGCACGACGGCGGTGATCCACACCACCACCGCGGTGTACGTCCTCGTGCCCGGTGTGGCCTTCTACCTCTCGATGCTGGCGATCGCCCAGGGCGCGACCGAGGCCGGCACCGAACTGCTGGTGACCACCATCGGGGTCGCGATCGCGATCGCCGCCGGCATCGCCCTCGGTGTCGCGATCGGTCGTGGGGTGCCCGCACCGCGGCCTCGGGTGCGCGTCTGGGCGCGTCCGGTCCGACGCCGTGGCTGACGCAATCACCTACCGTGGCCGCCCATGACCGTGATCCGTGTGGACGCCGGCGAGTGGGGACTGGCTTGGGCGGTCGATGCGACCGGCCGACTCCGGCAGATCGGCCTCGGGTGGGACGGCGCCGATGCCCAGCTCGACGTCGAGGCCCGCTGGTACCCCGAGGCACATCCCACCTGGGGAGGAGGTGACCCCCACCGGGCCGCGCCGCTGCGGATCACCCACCACGACGGAACGCTCACCACCCGGCTCGTCGTGGAGGACGTCGACACCCGGGCACTCTCCGACGGAGCGCACACGGTGGTCCGCTGCCGTGACGAGGAGTTCGACCTCGCCGTCGAGCACCACCTCCGCACGTTCCCCGACGCGTCGATGCTCGAGCAGTGGATCGAGATCGACCACGCCGAGCCGGGACCGGTTCGGATCTTCGACCACGACTCGATCGCGCCGCTGCTGCTGGTGACCGATGACGCCGAGGTGGTCCAGTTCGGCGGGAGCGGTTGGGCCGACGAGTGGCGATGGAGTCGCCACGGCCTGGCGCCCGGCGTGACGACCCTCGCCTCGTTCGGCGGGGTGCAGCCCCATCTCCAGCGGAGCCCCTGCCTGCTGGTCGCCCCGGCAGGTCCGGCGACGGAGCACCAGGGAGCGGTGCTCGGGCTGTCGATCGCCTGGGGTGGCAACGTCCGTTTCGATCTCGACCTGCGTCCGGCCGCCGAGCGAACCGCTCCCTCGTCGCTGCGGTTGCGTTGCGGCGCGAACCCGGTCGGAGCCGAGTACCTGCTCGATCCGGGCCGGCGATTCGTGACCCCGACCGTCGCCTGGACGTGGAGTGCCGCTGGCTCTCACGACGTGACCGCGCGGTTCCACGACTGGACCCGCCGACGGGTCATGCGCGATCCCGAGCTCCGCCGGCCGGTCGTGGTGAACAACTGGGAGGCCACCTTCTTCGATTTCGACGCGGCGAGGCTCGAGCGCCTGATCGACGGCGCTGCCGGGTTGGGTGCCGACCTCTTCCTGCTCGACGACGGTTGGTTCGGCACGGAGTACCCCCGTGACGACGACACGCAGGGCCTCGGGGACTGGGATCCCGACCCCCGCAAGCTGCCCGACGGGCTCGGCCCGCTCGCCGCGACTGCAGCAGAGCGAGGACTGCGGTTCGGTGTCTGGGTCGAACCGGAGATGGTGAATCCCGCCTCGGCGTTGTACGCCGAGCACCCCGACTGGGTCCTGCGGGACCGTCGCGAGCCGATCGAGCACCGTCAGCAGCTGCTCCTCGACCCGTTGCGCGAGGACGTGCGTCGCTTCGAGGTCGGCGTCGTGGACCGTGCACTCGCCCCCGGAGGGATCAGCTACGTCAAGTGGGACGCCAACCGGCCGGTCACCGACCCGGGCTCGGCGACCCTGGCCGAGGACCGCCAGGCGAACCTGTGGACCGATCTGGTGCACGCGACGTGGGCGGTGATGGCAGAGGTCGCGCGCCGACACCCCGACACCATGCTGATGCTGTGCGCTTCCGGTGGGGGGCGCACCGACCACGGGACCTTGCGCTACTTCCACGAGTTCTGGACCTCGGACAACACCGATCCGGTGGCGCGTGTCCGCATGCAGTGGGCGTGCTCGCACTTCTTCCCGGCATCCACGATGGCGGCACACGTGACCCGCTGGGGCGAACGTCCCCTCGACTTCGCGTGTGCCGTCGCCCTGTCGGGTCGCTTCGGCCTGGACCTCGACCTCACGGCGCTCTCCGATGACGAGACCGAGATCTGCCGACGCGCCGTCGGGGTCGCACGCTCGACCCAGGATCTCGTGCAGATGGCCCCGCTGCACCGGCTCCATTCGCCCGTCGACGGCGAGGACCCCTCATGGGCCGCGCTCGCCCACATCAGCAGCGACGCCGACCGGGCCGTGGTCTTCGCGTACCGCCTCGAGGAATCGCCCGCGCCACCGACGCGCCTGGTGGTGCCGGGCATGGACCCTGAGGCGGATCACGACGTCGAGCTGATCGACCTCACCTCGGCGGGGAGCGCCACGAGCACGATGTCGGGCCGGTCGCTCGCGGAGGACGGGCTCGAGGGCCTCCCGGTCGTGCCGCGCTCGGCTCGGATCTGGCGGATCGAACGACGATCGGGATGACCGGTGCCACCTCACAGTTCGGGCGGTGGCGTCGTTGGAACGGTGTGGAGTCGAGCCGATGAGACCGCCGTTCGAGCAGCTGGTCGAGGACCAGGGCGTCGTGGTGTGGCGGGTCTGCGTCTCGATGGTCGGCCCGGACGCCGCCGAGGACGTGTGGTCCGACACGTTCCTCGATGCCCTGCGGGCCTACGACCGTCTCGAGGGGGGCTCGAACCCGGCGGCCTGGCTGACCACGATCGCCCAGCGTCGATGCCTCGACGAGCTCCGTCGACGTCGACGGCGACACCGCATCACCGAACGGGTGGCAGCGCTCCCGGGCCCGGGATGGTCGAGCGGCGCAGTGCTCGACGAGACCGTCGCCGCGCTCGTCGCCGCACTTCCCGAACGGCAGCGGCTCGCGGTCGCCTACCGGTACCTGGCCGACCTGTCGTACCCGCAGGTCGCCGAGCGAATCGGCTGTTCGGTGCCGGCAGCCCGACGCAGCGCCGCGGACGGCATCGCATCGCTGCGTCGGCGAACGGCATCACCGACCCTGGAGGATCATGATGGACGCAGCTGATCAGCACCTCGGGTCGGAGTCCGGCGTCGTCGACCGACTGCGGTCCGACCTCGCCCGGCGGGCGCACCAGGAGGGCCTCGTCGACGCGACCGTCGCGTACCTCGACACCACGTACCTCGACACCTCGGTGGGTCGGTTGCTGCTCGCGGCGACCGGCGACGGCCTGGTCCGGGTGGCGTTCGAGTCCGAAGGGCATGGAGCGGTGCTGGCTCACCTGGCGGGCGCCGTCGGACCGAGGATCCTGCGCGACGACATCGCGATGGCTCCCTACGCCGAGGTTGTCACGGCCCACCTCGATGGACGGCTGCAGGGAGCGGACGTGCCGCTCGACCTCGACGGGTGCGGGGGGTTCCGGCGCGAGGTGCTCGAGTACCTGCGCACGATCCCGGTCGGCGAGACCCGCAGCTACGCCGAGGTTGCACGGGAGGTCGGCCGACCCCGTGCGGTGCGGGCGGTCGGGACTGCGTGCGCGACGAACCCGCTCCCGTTGATCATCCCGTGTCACCGGGTCGTTCGCAGCGACGGGTCGGTCGGCAACTACCTCGGCGGCGTCGAGGTGAAGCGTCGACTGCTGGCCGCTGAGCGTTCGATGGCCTGAACCGCGGGTGGGGCCGATCCGAGCGCGTGCGCGGGGACGTGCATCCCGCGGCCAACATGTGCCGGTGTCGACCGGCGAGTTCACCGCAGGCATCCGATCGATCCTGCCGATGCTGATCGGCGTCGTGCCCTTCGGCCTGGTCGCGGGGGTGACACCCGTCGCCGGCGGCCTCGGCGCGGATGTCGGCATCGGGTTCTCGACCCTGGTGTTCGCCGGTGCGTCGCAACTGGCCGCGATCGAGGTGTTGACCGGAGGTGGCACGGCGATCGTCGCGGCGCTCGCAGCCTGCACGATCAACCTGCGGATGCTGCTCTACAGCGCATCGATCGCCCCGTACCTGGCCCACGAGTCGTTCGCCCGCAGGATGCTCGCTGCCTACCTCATGACCGACCAGGCGTACGCGGTGTCGATCAACCGGTGGGCGGGTCCGTCCGCAGGGCTCGCGGCCGGCGATGCTGCTGGCCTCGAACGCCGACGGCACCGACTCGCCTTCTACCTGGGTGCAGCGCTCACGCTGTGGTGCTCCTGGCAGGCCAGCACGGTTGCCGGCGTGCTGGTCGGCAACGCAGTGCCGGACTCGGTCCCGCTCGGCTTCGCCGTGCCACTGGTCTTCCTCGTGCTGCTGGTCCCCACCCTGACCCGGGCCCACGCGATCGTCGCAGCGCTCGTCGGTGGTGTCGCCACCGTGGTGGGCCACGAACTCGGCGTGGGAGCGCTGTCGGTGATGCTCGGCGCCGTTGCCGGCATCGTCGCCGGCGCGCTCGTCGACGACGACCATCCCGAACCCGACCCGGTGCCGACGTGAGCACCGCATGGACGGCCATCCTCCTCGCGGCGGTGGGAACGTTCGCGATGCGCGCGTCGTTCCTGGCGGCCGCCGACCGGCTGACGACCCTGCCTCCACGGGTGGAACGTCTGCTGCGGCAGATCCCCCCGGCCGCACTCGCTGCCCTCGTCGTTCCCGCGTTCGTCCGCCCCGGCGACGCGGTCGACCTGCTCCAGCCCCAGCTCCCCGCCGGCCTCCTCGCCGGCCTGGTCGCGTGGCGGACCCGCAACGTCGCGCTGACGCTGGTCGTGGGCCTCGGCTCGTTGCTGGTGTTGCGCTGGCTCGGCTGGGAGTGAGGTCCTCGTAGTCGGGCCGGACGAGTGGTGTGGGATTCCCACCCCTGAGGGTGATCGGTGGGGCAGGATGGGCTGCGCGGCGTCGCCGTGCAGAACGGAGCGAGCACCATGGATTCCTACGACTTCCCGCTGCTGAACGTCTTCCTCAGCCTGCTGTACTTCTTCTTGTTCGTGATCTACATCTGGATCGCGATCAGCGTGATCATCGACATCTTCCGGAGCCGAGACCTGAGCGGATGGGCCAAGGCCATCTGGGTCTTCTTCCTGATCGTCCTGATGCCGATCACCGTGCTGGTGTACCTGGTCGTGCGCGGTGGCAGCATGCACGAGCGCCAGGTCGAGCGTGCGGAGGCTTCGCAGATGGCCTTCGAACGGTACGTGCGAGAAGCGGCGCAGGTCGACACCGCCGACCAGCTCGGGAAACTCGCCGCACTCAAGGAGAGCGGGCACCTCACCGACGACGAGTTCGCCGCCCAGAAGGCGAAGCTGCTCGCCTGAGCGGCGCCCGCACGATGAGGAGAACCCGGTGCTCCGACTCCCGGAGTCGGGCCACCGGCGCGTCCGTGGGCGCTCAGCCGCCGTTCGCGGCGGGCGCCCACGGTTGAGCGTGCTCCCGTCGGCCGGGTCGATCACGGGTGTCGGCGCGAACGACGCCCGCTCAGCGTTCGATGACCACCAGCAGGTCACCCGCATCGACCCGGTCGCCGACCGCAACACGCACTGCTGCCACGACACCCTCGCCGACCGCAGCGATCGTGTGCTCCATCTTCATCGCCTCGATCACCACGAGCCGCATGCCGTCGTGCACCGCATCGCCCTGTTCGACACCGACCTCGAGCACCGTCCCTGGCAGCGGCGCGAGCGGTCCAGCGTCGGCCGATGCAGCATCGTGGTCCGGGAACCTCGGAACCCGTCGCCACGCGATCGCCCCGCCGGAGGTCGCCACGAGCATCGCGTCGTCGCTCCGGCCATGACGAACCGTCGCCGCCACCCCGTCGACCTCGAGCTGGAGCGTCGACCCGTCAGCGCGGATCGCTCGCACCTGGTGGAGGTGGCGCTCGTCGCTGCCGAGCACTCCGTCGTCGTCGGCCTCGGGCCACTCGCCGACGAGCAGCTCCGCATCGACCGGACCGCGGCGCACGAGTTCGAGCTGGACCGTGTCGCCGCGGTCGTCGGTCCACGCGCTCCGTGCGCCCATGGTTCGCAGGTTCCTCCAGCTCGCCGGCGCGAACCCCCAACGCCGGTCGTCGCGTCGGGCGTCCTGCTCGTCGAGGAGCGCCACGGCTGCGGCGAGCAGCACCCTCGTCATCCCGTCCGGGCCGCTGTCGCAGAGCCGTGGGTGGTCGTCCAGGTAGGCGGTGGAGACTGCGCCGGCCAGGAAGTCGGACTCACCGAGCAGCCCGACGAGGTGGTCCAGGTTGGTCCGCACCCCGGCGACCCAGCTCCGCGAGAGCGCGTCGGCGAGCTGCCGGGCCGCAGAGTCGCGGTCGCGGGCGTGGCTGATGACCTTGGCCAGGAGCGAGTCGTACTCCGGTGACACCGTGTCGCCGCTGCGCACACCGGCGTCACCGCGCACACCGTGCGCGAGCTCGAACTGTTCGAGCAGTCCGGTCGACGGCAACCAGCCCTCCCGCGGGTCCTCGGCCACGAGCCGTACCTCGATGGCGTGGCCGTGGGTGCGCACGTCGTGCTGGGCCAACGGAAGTGGCTCACCGGCCGCGATGCGGAGCTGGAGTTCGACGAGGTCGAGCCCGGTGACGGCCTCGGTGACCGGATGCTCGACCTGCAGGCGGGTGTTCACCTCGAGGAACGTGACCGTCCCGTCCGCAGCGACGAGGTACTCCACGGTCCCGGCGTTGTGGTAGCCGACATGGCTCGCCAGCGCGACCGCGCCATCGCAGAGCCGGCGCCGCAGCTCGTCGTCGATCCCGACCGCCGGTGCCTCCTCGACGATCTTCTGGTTCCGTCGCTGGATCGAGCAGTCCCGCTCCCCGAGGTGGATGACGTTGCCGTGGTGGTCACCGAGCACCTGCACCTCGATGTGGCGGCCGGCCTCGAGGTACGGCTCGATGAAGACGGTGCCGTCACCGAACGCCGCGAGCGCCTCTCGCGATGCCGATCCGATCGCCGCATCCAGTTCGTCGCGGTCGCGCACGATGCGCATGCCGCGGCCACCACCTCCTGCTGCGGCCTTCACGATCGCCGGGAGCACCACCTCACCGTCGATGCGACCGTTCGCGATCTGGGCCACCGGTGTGGTGGGCACACCTGCCTCGGTCGCGATGCGCTTCGCGGTGAGCTTGTCGCCCAGCAGACGGATGTGGCCCGCCGCGGGCCCCACCCAGACCAGACCGGCGGTCTCGACGGCCTCGGCGGCATCCGCTCGCTCGGCGAGGAACCCGTAGCCGGGGTGCACGGCGTCGGCGCCGCACCGCCGGGCGGCATCGATCACGGCATCGACCCGCAGGTACGACTCAGCAGCGGTGGCACCTCCGAGTGCCACCGAACGATCCATCACCTCGACGTGCAACGCCGAGCGGTCCGTGTCGGAATGCACTCCGACCGTCGAGATGCCCATGCGTCGGGCGGTGTGGGCGACCCGCACCGCGATCTCGCCGCGGTTCGCGATCAGCAGTCGATCGATGGGCCGTCCACGCGCCATCAGTGCCGCCACACGCCGTACGTCGAGGCGCCCCGCACGGGGGCGGAGTGGGTCGCCGAAAGGGCGAGGCCGAGCACGGTCCGCGTGTCGTTGGGGTGGATGATGCCGTCGTCCCAGACCCGACCCGTCGCGAACAGTGCAGTCGACTGCTCCTCGATCGCCGCTTCGAGGAACGCCGACTGAGCGCCGAGCTGTTCCTCGTCGACGGGCACCCCCTTGCCCGCCGCGGCGTTGCGGGCGACGATCTCCATCACCCCCGACAGCTGCTTGGGTCCCATGACCGCGATGCGGTGGTTGGGCCAGGTGAAGATGAAGCGCGGGTCGTAGGCGCGGCCCGACATGCCGTAGTTCCCGGCGCCGTAGCTCGCCCCGACCATCAGCACCAGGTGCGGGACCGTGGAGTTCGACACCGCGTTGATGAGCTTCGCCCCGTTCTTGATGATCCCGCCCTGCTCGGCGGCGGTGCCCACCATGAAGCCGGTGATGTTCTGCACGAACACCAGCGGCGTGTCGCTGCGATTACACAGCTGGATGAACTGCGAGCCCTTCTGGGCCTCCTCGGAGAACAGGATGCCGTTGTTCGCCAACACCCCCACCGGGAACCCGTGGATGGCGCCCCATCCGCAGACGAGCTTGTCGCCGTACAGCGGCTTGAACTCGTCGAACTCGCTGCCGTCGAGCACCCTCGCCAGCACCTCGCGTACGTCGAAGGGCACCCGCACGTCGGCCGAGGCACAGCCGATGAGCTCGTCGGTGTCGTGCAGCGGTGCTGCACCGGACCCCGAGGGACCCGGACCCTGCTTCTGCCAGCGCAGATCGCGGACCAGCGCCCGGCCGATCCGCAGCGCGTCGAGCTCGTCGACCGCCAGGTGGTCCGACAGGCCGCTCGTGCGGGAATGCATCAGTGCGCCGCCGAGGGACTCCTCGTCGGCATCCTCGTCGATCGCCATCTTCACCAGCGGTGGCCCACCCAGGTAGGCGGTCGCACGATCCTTCACCATCACGACGTGGTCGCTCATGCCGGGGATGTACGCGCCACCAGCGGTCGCAGGGCCGAAGCCGATGGTGATCGACGGGATGCCCGCGGCCGACAGCTGGGTCAGCTCCTTGAACTGGGCCCCGCCCGGCACGAAGATGTCGGCCTGGCGGGGCAGGTCGGCGCCGGCGGACTCGTTGAGGGAGATGACCGGCAGCCGGTTCGCCCGGGCGATCTCGTAGAAGCGGGCGGCCTTGGCCAGGGTGGTCGGATTCACCGATCCGCCCCGGTACGTGATGTCCGAGCCGGTGATGGCCACCTCGGTGCCTTCGACCACGCCGATGCCGGTGACGATGCCCGCACCCACCGGGTCGTCGGTGCCCCACGCTGCCAGTGGGCTCAGCTCGAGGAACGGGGTGTGGGGATCGACGAGCACCTCGATGCGTTCCCGCACCAGGAGCTTGCCCCGTCGCCGGTGTCGGTCCACGTAGCGCTGGCCACCGATCGTGGGCACCGACGCGAGCTCTTGCGCGACGGTGCCCCACAGCTCCGACATCCGGGCGACGTTGTCCCGGTACTGCTCGGATCCGGTGTCGAGTCGCGTCCGCAGCATCGTCACGGCGGGCCACCCTAGGCTGCGCCGTGCATGGATGTGCGTGGGATCCTCGACGACCTGGTGGCCGAACACGATGCCCTCGACCCGGTCGTCGCCGGCCTGGCTCCCGACGATTGGACGACGCCGACCCCGAGCCCCGGGTGGACGGTTGCCGACCAGATCGCCCACCTGACCTTCTTCGACCGCGCGGCAACACGGGCCATCGGCGATCCCACCGCCTTCGAGACCGAACGTGACCAGTTGATCGAGGACGTCATCGCTGCGGGTGGTTCGATGGACGGACCGACACTCGACTGGTCACGCGGGCTCCCCGCCGACGAGCTGCTCGCGGAATGGCGCCGAGGACGTGCCGAGCTCGTGTCCGCCGCGCTCACGCTCGCGCCGGATACGAGGGTGCCCTGGTACGGCCCTTCGATGGGGGCCAAGTCCTTCCTGACGGCCCGATTGATGGAGACGTGGGCGCACGGGCAGGACGTGGTCGATGCGCTCGGTGCCACACGGGAGGTGGGTGACCGTCTCGCCCACATCGCCCGCCTCGGGGTGATCACCCGCGGGTGGTCCTACGCGAACCGTGGACTCGAACCTCCCGACGTCGAGGTGCGGGTGGAGCTGACGCTGCCCTCCGGCGCGCCGTTCGAGTCGGGTCCCCCCGAGGCGGCCGCGCTGGTCGCCGGGTCCGCAGAGGACTTCTGCCTGGTCGTGACCCGACGACGTCACCCCGACGACACCGGGCTGCGCGTCGACGGCGCCGCCGCGGCCGACTGGATGCGGCTCGCACAGGCCTTCGCCGGGCCTCCCAGCGAGGGCCCACCGCGGCGCTGAGGTGCGCGGTGACCTCGGGACCTTCGACCCTGCCGTCGGGGGATGCAGGTGGTGGAGGATGCACCTGCACGGAAGGGGTTGTCCGATGAGATACCGGGATCGGGTCCATGCAGGTCGGGAGCTGGCCTGTGAACTGGCTGGCCGGAGTGCTGGGGATGCCGTTGTCCTCGCGGTTTCCGACAACGGCTCGATCGTCGCAGGTGCGGTCGCGCGGTCCCTCGGCGCGCCGCTTGAGGTGCTCCGGCCCGACGAGGTGGGCAGCCCCGGGTCCGTGCTCGCCCGGATCGTCGACCGCACGGTCGTGCTGGTCGACGACGGGATGACGACCGGGTCCACCATGGTGGCGGCATGTGACCTCGTTCGTGAGGCCGGCGCCCGGCGGGTCGTCGTCGGTGTACCGGTTGCGGCGGTCGACGCCGTCGGTCGTGCCCGCACCGTTGCCGACGAGGTGGTCGTCCTCCAGGTCGAGTGCGACGTGGCTCGCATCGCCGATTGGTACGAGGTTCCGACACCGCTCGACGGACACCACCTCGACGGACAGCACCTCGACGGGCACCAGGGGGCGAACGGCGCCGACCCGGGTGCGCGCGGTCAGGGGCCCGGGGTGCTGCTGCAAGCAGGCTGAGTCTCGCCATCCCAGACCTCGCGGAGGAACTGGCTGATCTCACGGGTGAGCCGTCGTGGCAGGAGCCTGAGCTCGAGTGGTGAGTGCGCCTGCACGAGCCGGCTGGCCGGAAGCTGGGCGGCGAGGTTGCGTGCGTCGTTGAGCGGGTGGATCAGGTCGTTGGTGTGGGCGAGCACCAACGTGGGCACCGTGATCGCCTCGCGCTCCTCGAGCGTGGGCACGACCGGGCCCACGAGCACCCCGTGGAGGATCGACGAGATGACCTCCGGCGCGGTGGCGGCGGTGCCGAGCACGCTGTCCAAGGGGCCGAAACCCGAGCGCGGCACCCGACGCGCCACCGCCGCGGTCAGCCGGAGTGCCGGTGCGGCATAGCGGGCACCGAGCAGCATCGGGACGAAGGTGAGCGCGGCAGCCGGCACGGCCCACTCCATGACCGGCATCTCGAGCACCATGCCGCGCACGCGCTCGGGGTGGCGCGACGCCACCAACAGGCTCACGTTGGCCCCCAGCGAAAGACCTCCGACGGTGGCCTGCTCGACCCCCAGATGGTCGAGCAGTGCCACGACCTGGTCGGCGTACCGGTCGATGCGGTACTCCGAGGCGTGCGTCGGTCGGTCGCTGCGGCCGTGGCCGAGCAGGTCCAACAGCACCACCCGGTTGCCCTGATCGGCCAGCGCGCCAGCGATGCCACGGTTCAGATCGGCGTCGAGCAGCAGTCCGTGGACGTAGACCAGCAGCCGTTCCCCCTCGCCGTAGGTGTCGTAGACCAGTCGGTGCCCACGATGCGTGAACGAGTCGGTGCGGTAGGTGTCCGTCACGTGTCGGATCGTGCTCACGGGCGAGGGCGGTCCGCCAGAGCAGAAGTGCCCGTTTCGGCGCGAGACTTCCACCATGACCACGATCGAGACCGAGCCCGACCTGTCGTCCTCGCCGGCGCCGGTGCCCCACCCGTTGCCCGAGTCGCTCGATGCTGCGCTGCGCCGACGGCTCACCTCCTTGGTCGCCCATTCGGCAGACGCCCCTCCCGTGACCATGCGGGCCCCGTTCAGTGGGCTCGAGCTGGCGGAACTGCCGCAGTCGACCGATGCGGACGTGCGCGCCGCCGCCGAACGAGGTCGGTCCGCGCACCACGAGTGGGCCGCTCGAAGCGTCGCCGATCGTGCGGCGGTGTTCCTCCGACTGCACGACCTGGTCCTCGATCACCGCGACGAGCTCATGGACCTCGTCCAGGCCGAGAACGGCAAGGCCCGTCGCGATGCGTTCCTCGAGGTCGGCGACATCGCCATCACCTGCCGGTACTACGCGCGCACCGCACCGGCCGCCCTCGCACCGGTGCGCCGGGGTGGGTTGATCCCGGGGCTCACGTCGGTGCAGGAACGCCGTCACCCCAAGGGCGTCGTGACGGTCATCTCGCCGTGGAACTATCCGCTCAGCCTGGCGGCCGGCGACACGATCCCCGCACTGCTCGCCGGCAACGCGGTCGTGCAGAAGGCCGACAACCAGACGGCACTCACGGCGCTGTTCATGCTGGACCTGGCACGACAGGCCGGGGTGCCCGACGACCTGTGGCAGGTCGTGCTCGGGCGTGGCTCGGCCATCGGTGACGCACTGCTCGACGTGGCGGACTACGTCATGTTCACCGGCTCCACCGAGTCGGGACGCCGCATCGCGCGCGAGGCGGGGGAGCGGCTGGTGGACTGCTCGCTCGAGCTCGGCGGCAAGAACGCGATGCTGGTCCTCGACGACGCCGACCTCGACCGCACCGTCGAGGGCGCGGTGCGGGCGTGCTTCTCCTCCAGCGGCCAGTTGTGCATCTCGATCGAGCGGCTCTACGTGGCCGACGCGATCCACGACGAGTTCGTCCGACGGTTCGTCGCCGCCGTCGCCGGGCTCACGATGGGCGCCACGTACGACTTCAGTGCCCAGATGGGGTCGCTCACCTCTGCCGATCAGGTCGAGGCCGTGCAGGCCCATGTCGACGATGCCGTGGCGAAGGGAGCGACGGTGCTGCACGGGGGTCGTCCCCGGCCCGACCTGGGGCCCTTCTTCTACGAACCGACGGTGCTCACCGACGTGGTCGACGGGATGGAGTGCTTCCGCGAGGAGACCTTCGGTCCGGTCGTCGCGATCCAACGGGTCTCGGGCGATGACGAGGCGGTCCACCTCGCCAACGACACCCGTTACGGGTTGAATGCGAGCGTCTGGAGCCGCTCTCGGGCTCGCGGGACCGCGGTCGCGGCGCGACTGCGGGCCGGCACCGTGAACGTGAACGAGGCGTACGCGGCGGCGTGGGGCAGCATCGACGCACCGATGGGCGGCATGGGCGATTCAGGGCTGGGCCGTCGCCACGGTGTCGGCGGGTTGTTGAAGTACACCGAGGCACAGACGATCGCCCGTCAGCGGTTGTTCAACCTGGCGCCGCCGCTCGAACGACTGGGTGACGAGGGGTTCGCCGAGGTGATGACCACGTCACTGCGCCTCCTGAAGCGCATCGGTTGGCGCTGACCGCCTGACGCGCCCGAACTGCACGAGGTCGAACGAGCGCTGTCATCGGCGGGCACGACGGGATGGCTCCGCTACCGTCGCCGGGTGTCCCGTTTCGACCTGGTGATCTTCGACTGCGACGGGGTCCTCGTCGACAGCGAGCGGCTCGTGGTCCGCGTCGAGGCGCAGATCTGCGCCGAACGTGGGTGGCCGTTGACCGAGGACGACATCATCCGCGAGTTCGTCGGTCTCTCGGACGCAGCGATGCGCTCCCGGCTGTCCGAGTTGGTGGGTGAGCCGCTCGACGACGCGTGGCACGACGAGTACACGGCCCGCTCCCGCGACGCACTCGAACGAGAGCTCGGCGCAGTGCCGGGGGTGGCCCACGCGATCGACGCGATCGAGGCCGCCGGGCTGGCGACCTGTGTCGCCTCGAGCGGCAGCCACGACAAGATGGCCCTGACGCTCGGCACCACGGGCCTGTACGACCGGTTCGCCGGACGGATCCACAGCGCCACCGACCCCGAGGTGGTCGCGGGCAAGCCCGCACCCGACCTGTTCCTGCACGCGGCGAGCCACATGGGCGTCGCCCCGGAGCGGTGCGCCGTCGTCGAGGACAGCCCCTTCGGGCTCACCGCCGCCCTCACAGCGGGGATGGCACCTTTCGGGTTCGCCGGCAGTGTGATTCCCGCCGATCGGCTGGCGATCGACGGCGTCACGGTGTTCGAGTCGATGGACGAGCTGCCGGGATTGGTGCTCGCCTGATCGCGAGGATCCCGTGCTCGATGCGCTCGCAGGAGCCACGACGACCGTGTCGCACGACGTCGGTTCAGACGACGTCGTCGAGCGCAGCGGTGAGCCGCTCGGCGAGCTGATCGACCTCGTGGTCGGTCATGACCAGCGGCGGCGAGATCTGCAGTCCACCGCTGGCGAGCAGCCGGGTCAGGACACCGTGCTGTCTGGCGGAGAGGACCACCCGGTTGCCGATTCCGGGGCGCGCGCCGAGCACGTCGGCGTCGAGCTGGATCGCGGCGAGCGCGCCGACTCCGGCGCGGACCTCGTCGACCAGCGGGTGATCGGTCAGGGGCGCGAGCCGAGCGGCGAGTGCACCTTCGAGCCGGTCGCCGGCGTCGAGGAGGTGCTCGGACTCGAGCAGGTCAAGGTTCGCCATCGCCGCGGCGGCCGCCGCTGCGTGGCCGGAGTACGTGTAGCCGTGCCGCCAGACCGTGTGCCCGGGTGTCGACCAGAACGGTTCCATCACCCGGGGCGAGGCGATGATCCCGCCGAGTGGCAGGTAGCCCGACGTCACGCCCTTCGCGAAGGTGATGAGATCCGGCGACAGCTCGAAACGAGAGGACGCGAACCACTCGCCGAGGCGACCGAACCCCGTGATGACCTCGTCCGCAACGAGGAGCACACCGTGCTTGCGACAGATCTCCTGGACCCGTTGCAGGTACCCGTCGGGCGGTGCGAAGACCCCACCGGCGCCGATCACCGGCTCGCAGAAGAACGCGGCGACCTGTTCGGCGCCGAGCGTGCGGATGGTGCGATCGAGCTCGTCGGCATCGTCCCAGGCCACCTGGACCGATCGGATGCCACTGTCGGCGAGGTGGATCCGGTTCGGCTCGATGCCGGCCAAGGCCGTTCCGCCCAGGTGCATGCCGTGGTAGGCGCTCGACCGCCGGACCATCGTCGTGCGTGACGGCTCCTCGAGCAGCTCCCAGTGGCGCAGCACCAGTTTGACCGCCGAGTCGATCGCGTCCGAGCCGCCACTGGTCAGCACCGCACTGCCATCGGGGTGGGGCGACATCGCCACCAGTCGTGCGGCCAGCTCGAGGGTCACGTCAGGTGCCACGTCGCCGAACGTGCTGTACGCAGCGAGACGCGACATCTGTGCCGCGGCGGCAACGGCGATCTCGGTGCGGCCGTGGCCGACGGCGCAGAACCACAGCCCGGCGGTGGCGTCGAGGTACTCGATGCCGTCGACGTCGGTGACGGAGCTGGCCGAGCCGGACCGCAGCACCAGCTCACCGTCGCGCGACACCGTCGCCATGTCGGCGAAGGGGTGCCAGTAGCGGGTCACCCGACCACGATGCAGGAGCGCACGGCTCGGGGCAACCGTGCCACGATGCCCGACATGCAGGAACAGCTCGGGGCGGACACAGCAAACGGCACCGCCGGCACGATCGGCCGGACCCATGCCGAGTCGACGCCGTGGTGGCCCGAGCCGGCGCACCCCGGTGACGGCGCGCCCGACGTGGTGGTGATCCTGCTCGACGACCTGGGCTTCGCCCAGCTCGGCTGCTTCGGTTCCGACCTGGCCACGCCGAACATCGATCGGCTCGCTGCGGGCGGACTGCGCTACACGAACTTCCACGTCACGCCGCTGTGTTCGCCCACTCGGGCCGCGCTGCTCACGGGCCGCAACCACCATGCGGTCGGCATGCGGGCGGTGTCGAACTTCGACAGCGGCTATCCGCACATGCGGGGCCACATCGCCGAGGACGCCGCGACCGTCGCCGAGGTGCTGGGCGACTCGGGGTACGCGACGTTCATGGTGGGCAAGTGGCACCTGTGCCCGATGGAACAGGCGTCGGCGGCGGGTCCGTTCGACCACTGGCCGCTCCAGCGCGGCTTCGACCGCTTCTACGGGTTCCTCGAGGGAGAGACCGATCAGTTCCACCCGGAGCTGGTGTACGACAACCACCACGTCGATCCGCCCGCCGGCCCCGACGCGGGCTACCACCTGTCCGAGGACCTCGTCGACCGGGCCGTCGGGTTCCTCCACGACTCTGTGTCGGTGCGGCCCGACCGGCCGTGCTTCACCTACCTGTCCTTCGGCGCGACCCATGCACCCCACCAGGCTCCAGCGGTCTACCTCGAGCGATGGCGGGGGCGCTTCGACGACGGCTGGGATGTAGCGAGGGAGCGTTGGCACGCCCGACAGCTCGAGCTCGGGCTGCTGCCGCCAGGCACCGAGCTGGCGCCCCGCAACCCGGGTGTCGAGGCCTGGGACGACCTGCCCGAGACGCACCAACGCCTTGCGGCCCGCCTCCAGGAGGCGTTCGCCGCATTCCTCGAACACACCGACGACCAGATCGGCCGCTACCTCGAGGCCCTGGACCGGCTCGGCCGTCTCGAGGACACGCTCATCGTGCTGCTCTCGGACAACGGCGCCAGCCAGGAGGGCGGCCCGTTCGGGGTGCTGCACGAGATGAAGTACTTCAACTTCCTGCTCGAGACGCCGGAGGAGGCCGTCGACCGACTCGACGACATCGGCGGTCCGAGCAGCCACGCCAACTACCCGTGGGGCTGGGCCCAGGCGGGCAACACCCCCTTCAAGTGGTACAAGCAGAACACCCACGAAGGAGGGGTGCACGTGCCGCTGGTACTGCACTGGCCGGCGCGTCTGTCGGACCACGGTGGGCTGCGTGACCAGTTCCACCACGTGAACGACCTCGTCCCGACCCTGTACGAGCTCATCGGCATCGACCCGCCCGAGGTACGCCGCGGTCGCACCCAGCAGCCGATCACCGGCACGTCCATGGTCCCGACCTTCGACGACCCGACGGCAGCGACCGCCAAGGAGGTGCAGTACTTCGAGATGATGGGCCACCGCGGCATCGTGGTGGGGGAGTGGAAGGCCGTGACCCGCCACGACCCCGGCACCTCGTTCGACGAGGACCGCTGGGAGCTCTACCACCTCGCGACGGACCGCTCGGAGTGCCACGACCTCGCCGCCGAGCAACCCGACCGGGTCGCTGCGATGGTCGAACAGTGGTGGGAGGAGGCCGGGGCGAACGGCGTGCTGCCACTCGACGACCGGACCATCGAGTTGTTCGCGACCCGGTTCCGCGAGCGTTCACCTCACCGGCCCGATCGGCACTACACCTACCACCCGCCGGTCACGGCACTGCCGGCGCAGGTCGCACCAGCGCTGGGCGGACGCAGCTGGGACCTGACCGCCAGCACGCAGATGAGCGAGGGGGACGAAGGGGTGCTGTACGCCTCGGGCACCGAGAACTCAGGACTCAGCCTCTTCGTCCAGAACGGCCGTCTGGTGTTCGACTACAACTGCTTCGGTGAGCACCACGTGGCCTCGTCGACCGAACCCGTGCTGTCCGGTGAGCGGGAACTGGGCGTGCGGTTCCGACGTGACGGACGTGGGGGGACGGCGACGTTGGTCATCGACGACCGCGA
>SKRR01000359.1 GCA_007118345.1 Microthrixaceae bacterium
CGGGCACGCCCCTCGAGGAGCTGCGCGTCGACGGCGGCGCCGCTGCGATGGAGCTGCTGCTGCAGATCCAGGCCGACCAGCTGGGTGTTCCTGTCCGGCGCTCCGAGGTGGCCGAGACGACCGCGCTCGGCGCCGCGTACCTGGCGGGCCTCGGCGCGGGTCTGTGGTCGACCGTCGACGACATCGGGTCCCGATGGCGTTCGGATGCCCACGCAGAGCCCACCGCCGAGCGGGCCGCCGTGGACGCGGCGCACGAACAGTGGCGTCGGGCGGTCGAGCGTTCACGCGCCTGGGCCGACTGAACTCGAACGTCCGCGCATGATCCGCAGCCCGACGGGGTACGGGCAGGCCATGAGCGATTACTCCGAGCATGGCGCGATCCCCGTCGAGGATGCAGTGGTGGACGATCCTCCGACCGAGGAGGAGGTCCGTCGAGCCCAGGAGCGGAACCACCCTGATCAAGCCGCGACGGCCAGCTACCGATCCGACAACGTCGAGGCGGCGGCTGACGGGACCGGGCTCGACAGGGAGCCAGACCCCGGGCAACTGCCCTCCGACCCAGGCGTGCAGGCCGAGCGTCAGGCCGAGGGCGAGGCGGCCGAGCGCGAGCACGAGTGACGGCCACCGACGGAGCGTCCACGGCATCGCTCGCCCTGCCCTCGATGTGGCCCGATCGCGACGCCCTCGCGCTGGGCACCGGTCTGGCCGCCGCACGTACCGACGAGCTCGCCTGCGACGTCGCCGGGATCCTGCTCATCACCGCCTCCCTCTCACCCGGCCAGGTCGTGGAGCACGGCACGGTCGTCTCCTGGTAGGCGGCGGATGTCGACCGCCCGGGTGGTCAGCTTGGTGCCCTCACTCACCGAGACGCTCCTGGCATGGGGTCTGTCCCCCGTGGCCTGCACGCGCTTCTGCGAACAGGAGGAGCTGACCCACGTCGGCGGGACGAAGGACCCCGACGTGGGTGCCATCGTCGCCCTGGCACCCGACCTGGTGGTGATGGACACCGAGGAGAACCGGCTCGAGGACCACGACGCATTGCGTGCCGCCGGTCTCGTCGTCCACGCGACGTCGATCCGCTCGATCGAGGACCTCGACGCGCAGCTGCCGGCGCTCGCGGAACTCGTCGGCGCGACCTGGGCACCACTCCCACCTCCCACGCCGGCCGACCGAGCGATGAGCGCCTTCGTGCCGATCTGGAAGCGACCGTGGATGGCGCTCGGTGCACCGACCTATGCCACCTCCCTGCTGGGCCGTCTCGGGATCAACAACGTCTTCGCGACCCACGGCCCCTACCCCGAGGTCACCCTCGAGGAGGCCGCAGCCCTCGTTCCCGATGTCGTCATCGCGCCCGACGAGCCCTACCGGTTCGGTGAACGCCACCGCGCCGAGCTGGAACAGGTGGCGCCGGTGCGTTTCGTCGACGGCGCCGACCTGCTCTGGTGGGGTGCGCGCACGGCAGCGGCCCTCGACCGGCTGCGGGCGGTGCTCGACGATTCCGACGGGTGACCGACGGGGCTCAGCTGTTGCGGGTCACGTAGCGGTAGACATGGGTGCCGTCGCCGTCGAAGACCTGGTTCCGGATGGTTCGGGAGGCGGTGCTCCTGACCGAGATCCCGAACACGTCGGGGATGCCCGCAGCGGCCACCCCGAGGCGGAAGCCCGCGAGGTCCGGCACGAACGTGTCGACCACCTGGGCGAGCAGGCCGCTTGATCCGAGGAACACGTACAAGCGACTGCCGAGCACATCGTCGCCGCCGAGCTGCTTGGTGATCGAGTTGAGCAGCGCAGCGCCGCCGACGGCGATGGCGTCGCCGAGCAGGTCGACCACGAGCTGGACGAGCTCTTCGGGACCACCGTCGAACACCTCGCCGGCGGCCACGGCGTTGAGCGCCGTTCGCAGCACCGATGCCAGCTCGTTCGGTCCGGCGATGCCGATGAGATCCTGTTCCATCGACCAGCTCCACACGCCCGCGATCGTGATCGGGGCGCCGTTGGCCAGGTCGATCACGTCGGGCCGGGGCATCGGACCGAAGGAGACGGTGCCGCCCGTTCTGGCCGAGGTGCCGCTCGGCAGGTCGAGCGTCTCGGACCCGACCGGGCAGATGCCGTTGGGCACCTGACGCTGCACCGCACAGACCGCCGGCAATCGGGAATCGCTGCCGGCACGGGTGCTGACCACACCCGCCTGAGCCGAACCGGGCGCACCGATGGTGACCTTGAACCAGATGTTGATCAGGTAGGGCTCGTCGTAACAACCGTCGAGCACCTCGGTGAGACTGCAGAACGTCTGACCGAACAGGTTGAACGTGGAGTACGGGTCGTTGTGCTCGAGCACCGTGACCTGGTCGGCGCGGAACGTGAAGTTCGACGACGGCGCCGGCGGCGCGCAAGCTGCGGCCACGAGACCGAACACCGACACGATCGCGACGATCCCGAACACGCCGACCTTGCGATGGGCGGAACGGCGGACGGATGGATCTGACATGTCGACTCCCTCCGGGCGCACAGCGACCCGGCTCCCGGCGCCAACTCCCCCGTGGCGATGGGTCGACCTTACGATGTACGCCTCACAGGGGCCAGCCTTTCGATGGTCAGGCGGGAACGGAGGACCTGACACCCTTCACGTTCACCGCGCCCCGCAGGTCATCGTCGCTGAACGGACCGAGTGCACCCTCGCCGGTCGCCCAGCGGTAGAGCGCCACGCCGAACACGTTGCGACACGTTGCCGCCTTGACCGCGCCGACGACGATCAGCACCACACCCGCCAGTGCGAGCACGACGCCGAGGCCGATGACGGGTCCGCCCACGATGATGGACAGGGCGATGCCGCCGGCGACGAGCAGCAGCCCGGGGAGCGAGTACGTCAGGAAGAACCGTGCGCCGATCCGCACACTGCCGAACACGGCTTCCCCCCAGGTCGAGCGGATGATCCCGGCCGACCGCTTGATCGCCGGGACCGCACCCAGCTGCTCGAGCACGATCACCGGCAACACCATGGTCGTCACCACGGCCCAGACCGCCGCGACGAGTCCTGCGAGCAGACTCCGGACGACGCTGGTGATGATCCCGCTGTCGCCATCACCTCGGATGAACGCGACGAGCGCACCGACCGCGACCGAGATGGCTGACCATGCAGTGAGCGCGCCGAGCCGTGAGTGGGCGGCGGCCCTGGCGGCGGCCTCGTCGGGCTCGCGCCCGTGCAGCACGTCGTCGGTCACGCGCACGAGGCCCGCAAGCTGGCGGTTCGCGGCGGTGAGTCCGCCGATCAGGCCGAGCGCGACGATGAGCGCGCCGAGCACGAGGACCAACGTGCCGAGCGCACCACCGTCGGAGCTGTCGGACATCCCGGTACCGACACCGACGACGCCGAGCCCGATCAACGTGCCGAGGCCGCCGACGATCGCGCCGTGCACCGCGGCCCGCACGGTCCAGCGGTTCATGCCCGGGTGCTCCTTGACGAGCCCGTAGCTCGCCCGAGTGAGCGCCTTGCTGTTACCCCATCGCTTCATGTCGCACCGTCCATGGCTCAGAACCCGACCGGACGGATCGACCGCCGGTCCGAGATTCCTATCGACCGCCGGACGGAACGAACTGAGAAGAAGTCGATCGCGCCGATTCAGTCGGCGATGGCACCGCGCCCGCCGGTCCGAGGCGACGATCCGCCGCCAGTCGGGACTTTCGACCCGGGAGCGACCGGACCGAGGCCGGTACGCTTGCCCGAGATGACTGACCTGACCGAGCAGACGGACGAGCCTCGCCGCGCCGAGCGGGGGGACGTCGCCGCGTCCCTCACCCCGTCGGGCATCGAGGATCATGTCGTGGACGACAGCACCGAAGAGGCGAGAGGAAGCCGAATCGGTGCCATACGGGACGTCCTGAGCACCGCCGATCGCTCCGACGTGCTCGAAGTGGCGCGCTGGCTCGAGGACATGCTCGCCGGCACCTCACCCGATGAGCTCCTGACCCTTCGGCACACCCTGTTGGAGCAGGACGAGCCCGTCTTCGGTGAGATCCCGATGGACTCCGACGACGAGCTGGTCGAGCAGTGGCGCACCGGGGCGTACCCGTACCGCAACCTGATGCGCCGCAGGTCCTACGAGCGCCAGAAGTACCAACTGCAGGTGGAGCTGCTGAAACTGCAGGCGTGGACGAAGGAGACCGGCCAACGCCTGGTGATCGTCTTCGAGGGCCGCGACGCCGCCGGAAAAGGGGGCACCATCAAGCGGTTCATGGAGCACCTGAACCCACGCGGGGCGCGAGTCGTCGCACTCGAGAAGCCGACCGAGGCCGAGCAGGGACAGTGGTACTTCCAACGCTACGTGGAGCACCTCCCCACCAAGGGTGAGATCACGCTGTTCGACCGATCCTGGTACAACCGGGCCGGCGTCGAGAAGGTGATGGGATTCTGTGACGCCGAGGAGCACGCCGAGTTCCTCCGACAGGCCCCCCAGTTCGAACGGAACCTCGTCCGAAGCGGGATCCACCTCGTGAAGTTCTGGTTCTCGGTCAGTCGCGAAGAGCAGCGTCGGCGCTTCCACGAGCGGGAGCAGCACCCCCTGAAGCAGTGGAAGCTCTCGCCGATCGACCTGGCATCGCTCGACAAGTGGGACTCCTACACCGCTGCGAAGGAGACGATGTTCGTCCACACCGACACCGACGAGGCGCCGTGGACGGTCATCAAGTCCGACTGCAAGAAGCGCGCCCGGCTCAACGCCATGCGCTACGTGCTGCACCGGATGCCCTACACCGGTAAGGACACCGGGCGAATCGGTCCGCTCGATCCACTCATCGTCGGGCGGCCTGCTGATGTGTACGAGTTCGGCGAGGGTCCGTGACGGGTTCGAAGCGCTGACACACGGGACCTTCGACCCTTCCTCGGAGCGCCTCGGGACGGCAGGCTCCGGTGCGTGAACTCAACGATCTCCGACCTCATGCACAGTCCGGTCATGACCCTGACCCGCCACCAGACGGTGGGTCACGCAAGGGCTCTGATGAAGGAACACGACGTGTCGGCATTGCCGCTGGTGACCCCTGACGGCGAGCTCGCCGGCATCGTGACGGCTTCGGACCTCATCGAGGACCACGCCGACGGCAAGCCGGTGAGCACCTTCGCGAAGAAGCGGGTCTTCACCGTGCGCCCCGACGACGGTCCACACGTCGCTGCGAGGATCATGCGCAACCATGGACTGCACCACGTGGTCGTCCTGGACCGGGACGATTCGGGGTCCCGGGTGACGGGAATGGTCAGCTCCTTCGACCTGCTGCGGTTGGTGGAGGACCACCGTTTCGTGATGAAGAACGCGCCAACCCCCTCGAAGCGGGCGAACGCCCGAACCTGAGCGGGGTCCGTGATGTCCGAGCACGGACCGAGCAGCCCGGCGCCTGACCGCGGCTACCGCGGGATGGTCAACCGGTTCTCGGCGACACCGGCGGGATCATGGCTCGTGAAGCACGTCGCGGCACGGGTCGACCCCGTGCTGTTCCGTGCCACCAACGGGCGGATGACCATCACCGGACGGCCGACCCTGCCGATGCTGACCCTCGGCACCGTGGGACGTCGTTCCGGCGCGCGACGTTCGGTGCAGCTCGCCTATCACGAGACCGGAGATGACCGCTTCGTCGTGGCCAGCGCGATGGGCCAGGAGCGCCACCCTGCGTGGAGCTACAACCTCGAGGCCGAGCCCGATGTCGAGGTGCAGGTGCGAGGCGAGCGCTACCGGGCCCGTGCGACGAGGCTCTCCGATGCCGAGAAGCGGGAGCTCTGGCCGGCGATCATGAGCACCATCCCGCAGATGCGGACCTACGAGCAGCGCACCGACCGCAACATCAAGGTCTACCGCCTGACGAGGACCTGACGGCTGGCTCACGGGCGGCCAGCCCGCTGGCTACAGTCCCGGAATGACAGCAGTGCGCACGATCGAGTTGTTCGCCGACATCGGCTGCCCGTTCACCCACGTGGGGCTGCGGCGCTTCGTGGATCGGCGCCGGGAACTCGGCCGGGAGGACGTCCGGCTGTGGGTCCGCAGTTGGCCGCTCGAGGTCGTCAACGGCACGCCGCTCGACCCGCAGTTCATCGACGAGGAGGTCGCCGACCTGCGTGAACAGCTCGGCGACACCCTGTTCACCGGCTTCTCCGCCGCCGCCTTCCCCTCGACGTCGATGCCGGCGATGTCGCTCGCTGCCGTGGCCTACGGGCACGGGGTCGAACGGGGCGAACAGGTCAGCTTGGAGCTGCGCGACCTGCTGTTCGAACGCGGTGTGGACGTCGCCGACCACGAGGTGCTGCGGGCGCTGGCCGACCGGCACGGACTCGAGGTCGATCCGGACGACCACCGTGCCGTGCTCGAGGACCACGCCGACGGCGCGCGCCGCGGGGTGGTCGGATCGCCGCACTTCTTCACGGGCAGCGGCGACTTCTTCTGCCCATCGCTCGAGGTGCATCGCGACGCTCAGGGACACCTGCGCATCGCTGCGGACCCGGAGGGGTTCGCTCGCTTCCTCGACGCGTGTCTTGTGTGAACGCCGTCACCGGTGCGTCCCTGCGGCTCGCTCGTGCGCGGGCTCGGACCTCCTGACACTGTTCCGGAGTCGACGGCGGGCTCATGAGCACGACACATGAGCCGAACGTGATCGCCACGCAGCGAGCATGTCGTCAGACCATCTCGGCGAGGGCCTCGAGTACGTCCTGCTCACGGCCCCGCAGCGGCGAATCTGCCCGGGCGACCACCAGAGCGTGACCCGACGCCGGCAACTTGGCGACCGCAAGATCAGCGAGATCCGCCGGGGCGCCCTGGACGGTGACGCCGAGCACGAAGGCGCAGAGCCACGACTCGTCGGGCACGTCGCCGCCGTCCGACGCGACGAGCCGGCCACCGGTCGGGTCCACCAATGCGGCCCAGTCGGCGCCGAGCAACAGTTTCGCCGCCGACACGAGCTGTGCGAACACCTCGTCGTCGACCGCTGCGTGCAGCGCCCGGGCACAGTGCAATGCCGTGACCGCCGGGTCGGGCGGCGCCGACTCGAGCGGTCGCAGGTGCTCCACGTCGACCCCCTCGACCTCGCCGATCTCAGCGAGCAGCAGGTCGACCAGTTCGCCGTCCGGAAGGTCGATCACCAGGTCGTCCACCGCCCGACCGGCCCCGCGCTCGATGATGTCGATGCCGATCACGTCGGCACGAACAGCACCCACACGGCTCGCAACGGCGCCGAGGGCACCGGGGCGGTCCGGCAGCCAGACCCTGATGACGTACGCAGGCACGGTGGCACCCTAACGGCCCGACGTGACACCTCTGTTTCCCGGTGTTTCCGCCCCGTGAAGGAGGGAGCGAACTAGACCGGTCGGTCAAGAAGGTTGCTAGCGTTGACCAGATGTCACGACGACTGACGCCGCGTGGCAAGGAGCGGCGTGCGCAACTGATCGACTACGCGACGAAGCGCTTCGCGACCGATGGCTACCACCCGACATCGGTGGCCGACATCGTCGACGGCCTCGGCGTCGGCAAGGGCGTCTTCTACTGGTACTTCGCCTCGAAGGAAGAGCTCTTCATCGAGATCCTGCGCACCTCCCAGCGCGACATGCGGCGCCGACAGCAGCGGGCCATCGAGGGCGTCGACGATCCGGTGCGGCGTGTGGAGCTCGGCATCCGGGCCGGGGTCGAGTGGCTGGCGGCGAACAACGACCTGCGCCGGCTCTTCGAGTTCGCGCGCACCGAGTCGACCTTCGCCGGCTCGATGAAGGCCGGCCAGTCCGTGCTGGTGTCCGATGCCGTCGTGCACCTCAAGGAGGCGATCGTCGAGGGTCGCATCCCCGACCGCGACCCCGAGGCGCTGGCCTGGGCGATCCTCGGGGTGTCCAACCAGCTGATCCACGTCTACATCGACGGCGACAGCATGGACGCGCCACAGATCGCGGACACGGTGGTGGACTTCTGCATGGAAGGTCTGGGTGTCCGACGTTAGATCGCCAGAACTCCGTCACGGCTCCGCCACGACACTGCGCACGCGACAGGCGACGGTGGAACCACGGCGTCGATCGGCGCCGTCCACGTGAGGAGGCACCATGTCCACATCGACCGAACGAACCGCCACCACCGCCGTCGATCCCGAGGCCCTGCGGGCCGAGGTCCGATCGAAGTACGCCGAGGTGGCGACCAACCCGACCGGCGGGTTCCATTTCCACACCGGACGCGCGCTCGCCCGCCGTCTGAACTACCCACCCGAGATCCTCGACGACCTCCCGGACGACGCCGTGGCGAGCTTCGCGGGCGTCGGCAACCCCTTCGCAGCCGCACCCGTCCCTCGGGGCTCCCATGTCCTCGACCTCGGGTCGGGCGGCGGGTTCGACTGCTTCGTCGCCGGACGACTCGTCGGACCGAGCGGCAAGGTGACCGGCGTCGACATGACTCCAGAGATGGTGGCCAGGGCCCGTGCCGCTGCAACATCGATCGGCGCCACGAACGTCGAGTTCCGCGAGGGGATCCTCGAAGAGCTGCCGCTGGACGACGGCTCCGTGGACATCGTCATCAGCAACGGCGTGCTGAACCTGGTCGCCGACAAGCAGCAGGTGTTCGGTGAGGCGCACCGTGTGCTGCGCCCGGGGGGCGTGCTGCAGTTCGCCGACATCGCCGTCGGACGCGAGGTGCCGGAGTCTGCCCGCTGCGACATCGGCCTGTGGACCGACTGCATCGCAGGCGGGCGCTCGGTGGACGAGTGGTGCGACCTGATCGGCGGCGCCGGGTTCGACGAGCTCGCGGTCGGCACTGCCGTCGACGCGTTCGGTGGGGCCGCCGGTGAGGACCGGGCGCGCTCGTTCGAGGTGTTCAGCCACACCTTCCGGGGCCGCCGCCACTGACGACGCGCTCGTGGCCACGTGCGCCGTCGTCAGTTCGCCGGGCGTCCGCCGGACACGGTGCGCGAGTCGACCACCTGCCGAAGCTGCTCGATCGCCACGGCCGCCGCGTCCGGCGGCGGCCAGGCGCGGCCCTGGTCCACCAGCTCATCGAAGCGGTGCCCGAGCAGCAACGAC
>SKRR01000062.1 GCA_007118345.1 Microthrixaceae bacterium
AGGATCTCTGCGGTGCAACAGATGATCGGCGCATCGGGGTTGACCGAGGCGTCGCCGGTGAGCATGCCGACGTTGTCGGCCCCGAACGTGGCCGACAGGTCGAAGAACTTCTCCGACACCAGGGCCTTGATGGGTGCGGTGTAGTAGCTGCGGCGCCGATCGGCCAGGGCGGCGAAGTGGGCGGCGATCGCGATCAAGCTCTTGCCCGACCCGGTGGGCGTGTCGACGATGACGTGGGACCCGGCGACGATCTCCAGGAGGGCTTCCTCCTGGTGCGGGTACATCGCGAGCCCGCTGGCCTCGACCCAGCCGAGGAACGCGTCCATGACCGCATCGGGATCGGGTGGCGTCGGGATGAGCTGGCACAGCGCGGTCACCTCGGCAGCGTAGGAGGACGGACCGCGTTGGTGATCCCGCTGTGAGGGACGAGGCGTTCGTCCGGGACTCGGACGTGGATCAGGTCGCGAAGGTCGCGCACGGTCTCCATGGCGTCGTCCTCGCCATGCTCACGACGGACGACGTAGTGCACTTCCCCCAGGTTGATCCAGGACATCAGGGGCCGGTCTCGGAAACTTCCTCGACGCGCTGTGAGGAGGGACGAGGTCGTCAGCGGTGCTCTCAGCTGCGAATGACCTGGTCAGGCACGCTCGGAGGGACGGACCGCTCGTTCCGCAGCGGCAAGACCGAGACTGGCGATCACCGCCAGCCCGAACACCGTCAGGACTCCGCCGATGCTCTGCATGGCATCGGGGAAGAACACGATGGCCAACGCGATGGCGATCATCACCATGCCCCCGACCAGCTTGAGTAGGCGGCCGTGGCGCTCTTGGAGCTTGGTGACCCGCATCGTGTACACCGCTGCAGCGAAGATGACCAACTCATCGAGGAGGTAGACCGACAAGTAGACGCCGAGCAACGACCCGAACTCGGCACCGCTGAGTTCGGCTGACCGCATCAGATCACTCCAGATCACGGGGAACCCGGCGGTGCACGGCAGCTCGATCAGCGCGATGCCCCCGGCCATGACGATGGTGCCCACCAGCGCGGCGGGCAGGCTCACCCCGGGGCGGATCAGCGCGCGGGCCCGGCGGTAGATGGCGGGCTTGCGCGCCTCGGGGATGGTGAACGACACGCCCCGCTTGAACCAGAAGAAGTCCTTGACGTTGACCAGGCCGAAGGTGAGGGCGAATGCGGCGACCACCAGGCGGAGGCCGTCCATGGCCGAGACCAAGCCGAGCGTGGAGTACACGCCGACGATGAACAGCCCGTAGATCAAGGTGGTGACGACGAGGAACGTGGCCCCGATGGCCATCACCCGCCGCCGGGAACCAGTCTGAAGCACCAGTGCCAGGAGGACGGTGAGCACCCACAGCGAGCAGGGGTTGAACCCGTCGACCAGCGCGATGAGCACGGTGGACAACAGGGTGGAACGGCCGCTGAGGTCCATGTCGCCGGCCAGGGGGAGGTCGATCACCGCCGAGCCCGGTCCTTCAGAAGCGGGAACCTCCTCGGGAGGCCGGGTCTCGTCGCGCAGGCCGAGGACGGTCGACTCGATCGAGCGTCCGATGGCCCCGCTGTAGCCGGACCACGACCGGTTGCCCACCACGATGAACGGAACGGCATCGGCCGACCTCCCGAGGTCGTCGGCGACCTGCTCCATCCGGGCCCGGTTGCCGGCGTCGTACCAGACCTCGAACGTGCGTACTTCGATGCCATCCTCGAGCTCGGCGAACCCGGCCAGTTCCTCGATGGCGTCGTGGCAGTAGGGGCAGCCGTCGCCCCAGTAGATGTCGATGACGATTTCGTCGCCGTCGGGGTCGGGAGCGGTGATCTCGCCGGCGGAGGTCGCGGTGGCGCTGCTGGCCGAGGCGGCTGCGATTCCCATGAGGAGACCTGCCAGCAGCACCACGATCCGGCCTGACGGGATCAACACGATCCTCGACGCTAGCGGTCAGTCCCGCCCGTGAGCTTCCGCAGCTCGGACGCCCGAGACAGTCTCCTAGGATCGTCCCATGCGCCAGATGCCTCGCGCGGTCCGCCTCCACCCCGCGTTCGACGATCCCGACGCCGTGCTGGCCCTCGTCGAGGGGGCCGGCCCGTACTGGCCGCTCGCCCGCTACGCCCACTCCCGCAGCGAGCGGGTCGCCCTCGGTGCCGAGGCCCGCAGCGTCTTCGTGCCGCCCTGGTTCCGACAGGACTTCGCCGTCGCCGGCTCGGCCCTGGTGCCGGGCGCCGAGACGATCCTGCACAACCCTCGGTTCGTCGATGCGGCGCGCGGGGTGTACGGCGACGAGGTCGTGGTCATGCCCACCACCGTCTACGTGAACGTGATGGGCGCAGCTCCGTTCCCGTTCGTCCCCCACGTCGACGTCCCCGCCTTCCGCGGCGTCACCCGCGCCGACCACCCGGTCTGGCTGCTCCACCAGATGCAGGCCGCGGGCCTCTTCGAGCGCTGGCGCATCCACATCGCGACCGCTGTCTCCTGGTTCTGGGACGGGCCCGGCGGCGACTTCCACTACTGGCCCGATGGTCCCGACGGTGCGCCGGCGGTCGAATCACCGCCGTTCGACAACGTGGCGATCGTGGCCGACAACGAGATCACCTACCACGGCGTGGGTCCGGTCGGCCGAGAGGACGACGAGTTGCCCCTCGGGCTCGGGCTCGACGCCGAGCTGGTGCGCGCCGGGGCCGGTTGGGCGGTGGTCGACCACGGGGAGGTCCGCGCCCGCTACCCGCTCCGCTCCATGCGGATCACCCTGTCGTGGAAGGCCGACGTCCATGCCGACGAGGCGGCCGCAACTCGCTGCGCCGACGGCTCGGACGACCTCACCCTCGAGCAGGTGGTGGATCGGTTCCTGGAGGACCTGCGTCGCCGCGGGGTCGACGTCGCGGCACCCGACGACCCCCACCACGATGAAGCGTGGATCGGTGCGCTCGCCGCCGTGTACCGCCCGCTGGCTCCGGCGATCAGGAGTGGCTGATGCGGGTCGTCGTGGACGGAAGGGCAGCGAGGCGGGTCACGCCGATCGGTTCCGCTCACCTGGCACACGTTCCCTGACTGCCTTGCGTCGGTTCGGAGCGCGGCGGGGAGCAGACCCGTCACGTGAACAGGTTCACCGCCGGTATCAGCACGATGAGGAAGAGCACGGTCATCGCGGCGCCGGCACGGAGGTAGTCCACTACCCGGTAGCCGCCCGGGCCCATCAGCAGCGCGTTCACCTGGTGGGTGGGCAGCAGGAAGGCATTGGAGGCCGCCAGCGCCACGATCAGGCCGAACTGCGCAGGGTCGGCGTCGACACCGATCGCGACGTTGACCGCCAGCGGCACGAGCAGGACGGTGGCGCCCACGTTCGAGACCACGAGGGTGAAGACCGTTGCGAGGACGGCCACGGTCAGCTGCACACCCCACGGCGGCAGCCCTCCGGCAGCCCCGATGACCCCGTCGGCGATCCACGCGGCGGTGCCGGTGGTCTCCACCGCCTGGCCGAGTGGGATGAGCGCAGCCAGCAGGAACACCGTCTTCCAGGACACTGCCCGGTACGCCTCGTCGGGGGTGAGGACACCTGTGACCATCACCACGGTCGCGCCGGTCATCAGGGCCAGCGAGAGCTGGAGGTCGCCGAAGATCACGAGCCCGAGGGCGAGGAGCAGCGCGCCGACCGCCCACCAGCGCTTGGCCGAGCGTGGCGGCTCCGGCGTGTGCTCGGTGAGCACCACGAAGGACGGATCGTCGTCGAAATCGGCGAGCCGCTGCCACGGAGCGAACACGATCATCACGTCGCCGCCGCTGAGCCGCCGGCTCCGGAGGTCCTCGGTGATCACCTCGCCGCGGTGGTGAAGCCCGAGCAGGACCATGCCGTGCTGGTGGCGCAACCGCAGGTCCTCGACTCGCTTGCCGGTGACCTCTGAGCCGGGGCGGACGACGACCTCGGCGAGGCCTGCGTGCTCATCGTCGCGGAGCACCGTGAACGGATTCTCCTCGCTGCGGCGGAGTCCGTGGTGCGCGACGAAACGGTCGACCTCGTCCTCGGGGCCCACCAGCGCGACGGTGGATTCTGCGGTGAGGCGCTCGTCGCGAGACGGGCCGAGCGCCACGCCCTCGTGGTCGCTGACCGCCACGATCCGGACGCGCCCGGACTGGGCCTCGATCCCGCCGACGGTGTCGGCGAGCAGTGGGCTCCCGCGGGGCACCCAGGCGGGCTGGAACTCCCGATCGAGCCCGTAGATCGACTCGACGTCAGGCAGGGCGGCCGACGCCCCACGCCCAGCGGGTACGGACGGCAGCAGCCACCGGCCGGCGAGCGCGAAGAGGGCGATGCCCGAGGCGAGGATCGCCAATCCGATGGGCGTGGGGGCGAACAATCCGTACGGCGCGATCTCCTGGCCGGTGTTGCCGGCCGAGGCGGCGAGCAGGTCGTTGAGCAGGATCAGCGGCCCGGACGCGACCAGCGTCAGCGTGCCGCCGAGGATCGCGGCGAACCCCATCGGCATCAGCAAGCGAGACACGGCCAGGCCGGTGCGTTCGGCGACCCGCTCCACCACCGGGAGGAACAGCGCGGCGGCCCCGATGTTCTGCAGGAACGCGCTGATGGCTCCGACCGTCGCCGACACCGAGACCAGCACCCTGCGTTCGGTCTCCCCGCCGACCCGGAGCAGCCAGGCGGCGACCGAGCGCATCACACCCACCCGGTCCAACCCTGCGCCGAGGATCATCACGGCGATGATCGAGATCACCGCATTCGAGGAGAACCCGGCGAACACCTCGCCGGCGGGGACGAGGCCGGTGAGGCCGATGATGACCATCACCCCGATGGCGGCGACGTCGATTCGCACGACCTCGCTGACGAAGAGGGCAACGGTGGCGGCGAGGATGACGAGCACCAGGACCATGTCGGAAGTGATGCCGTCCACCGCCGCACTCTACGGCTTCGAGGGCGAGTGGATCAGGCGAACCAGAGCGTGTCCTCGCTCAGCGCCCGGAGTCCACGATGTCGAGTCCGGCCTCGGATGCGGTGTCGAAGTCGGCGTCGATGAGGACGACGGAGTAGCCGGCGCGGTCGAGAAGACTCGCAGCGATGGATGCCCGATAGCCGGAGGCGCAGTGCACCCAGAGCTCACCGCCTGGCACATGGTGCAGGTGGGTGAGCAGCTCGTGGAGCGCGACGTTGTACGCACCGTCGATGTGCCCGTTGTTCCATTCGTCATGCCGGCGGACGTCCATGACCGACACCTCGGAGGGCCGTCGCGAGAGCTCACGCGCGAGCCCGGAGAAATCGCTGACCGGGTACGAGCGACGAGGTAGGTCGTCGACGACGTCGTCCAGGTCGCCGATTCCGGCGCCGCCCAGTTGGTCGATCCCGATGCGGACCAGCTGGAGCTGCGCCTCGGCGACGTCCGCCGCCGTGGCACCGAGCAGCGTCAGTCGGCTGCCCCACGGGATGAGCCAGCCGACATAGGTCGAGAAGGGGTCGTCGAGTTCGATGCCGATCGAGCCCGACAGGTGGTCGGCTGCATAGGCGGTCCTGGTCCGCAGGTCGACGATCCATTCACCCGCGTCGAGGCGTGCTCGGAGCTCGTCGACATCGACCGGTCCGGGTGGATCGAGCCTCGCCTCGAACGGCCCCGCAAGGTTCAGCGGCGACATGTGCGCGTAGTAGGCGGGATGATCGCTCAGGCCTGCCAGCAGCCGATCGACGAACTCGTCCTCGTCGTCGATCGTGACGACCAGGTTCTCGACCCGTTCGTCCGAGATCGTGCCGGACGTGCGGTCGCCGCCGCCCGACGACGCACAGAAGCTCCCGAACCCGTGGGTCGGGTACACCTCGACCTCACCGGGTAGGTCATCGACGAGCCTGCGAGCCGAGCGGTACTGGGCGCGGGTCAGTTCGTCGGCCTCGTCGGCGCCCAGCAGGTCGGTGCGGCCAACGGTGCCGAACAGCAACGACCCGCCTGTGAACACCGCCACCGGGGCGCCGCCGTCGTCCGACACGACGTAGCTGAGGTGGGTGTGGGTGTGGCCCGGGGTGTGCACGGCCCGGATCCGCATGCTGTTGGACACGACCTCGTCCCCGTCGCGCACGCCGTGGCGCTCGAAACGGGCGTCGTCGTCGCCAGAGGTGACGTAGACGGCGCCGGTCCGCCGGGCGAGTGCGAGGCCACCGCTGACGTAGTCGTTGTGCACGTGGGTCTCGAAGACGTGCGTGAGTCGGACGCCGGCATCCTCGATCGCCTCGATCACGCGATCCAGATCGCGCTGGGGGTCGATCACGACGCCGCACGCACCGTCGTGCACGAGGTACGAACGGTCGCCGAGGGAAGGGGTCTCGATCGTGGTGACCGTGAGGGCGGTCACGGGCCTCCTCATGTCGGGGACTCGGGACTCTGTGTTGACCCGCCACGACGTACAGCGAGCGTGCCCGACAGCGACGCGTGGGTACAGATCTTCGACGACCCGAGACTAGGACAATCTTGGTCGGATCGTCCCGACACACGATGGCTCGACGGAAGGCGGTCGCCCCGTGCGAGCGTGAGGGAACGTCGCTCACCTTGATCCCCAGCACAAGTGTGCGCACTCCTGCTGATCACAGTGCCTCCGGCGCAAGGGTCAAGTCGACGTCAGCGATGCCGACGTATCTGCAGAACCGGTGTCGCCGGAGCATCGGCGCGAAGCAAGCCCACCAGGAGCGCACGGCCATGCACGGACACGACATCCCAGTCACCGACGACGTTCGCAAGAAGATCGACCAAGCGCAGACCGCCGCACTGGCTGACCTCGGGATCGACGCCCGGACCGTGGCCGTGTGGGAGGACGGATTCCGATCGGTCGACGAGATCGAGCACTCCTTCGAGTGGTGGTACTTCGACATGCAGCTCGACGACGGATCGACGCTGGTCGCCACCTTCAACACCAAGCCCAACACCGCGCCCGACGGGCCCCTGGATCCCTCGGTGCTGCTGATCTACCACGGCCCGGACGGCACGAAGATCCGCACCGACGCGCGCCACCCTGCAGAGGAGTTCAGCGCCAAGCGCGACGGTTGCGATGTGCAGATCGGTCGAAACACCGTCAGCGGCGACCTCGAGCACTACGAGCTGCACCTCGAGGAAGGTGGGGTGGTGGCCGACATCCAGCTCGACCGTGCCGCTCCCTCGTGGCGGCCCGGTGCGGGCCTCACCTACTTCGACGCCGCTCACGAACAGCACCTCGGGTGGGTGGTGCCCGTCCCGTACGGCACCGTGAAGGGCACCATCACCGTCGATGGTGAACCGCGCGAGATCTCGGGTTCGGCGTACCACGACCACAACTGGGGCAACAAGGTCATGGACGCAGGCCTCGACCACTGGTTCTGGGGTCGGGCCCACATCGGTGACTACACCGTGGTGTACGTGCGCATGACCACCAAGGGGCTCTTCGGCCTTGGTTCGATCAACATCCCGACCTTCCTGCTGGCCAAGGGCGACGAGGTGCTCACCGACGACATGTTGCCGTTGCGCCTCGAGACCTCGGGCAGGGCGACCGGACCCGGTCACCAGCACTACCCGACCGAGCTCACCTGGAGCTGGGAGACCGACGAGGGCAGCGTGACGATGCGGGTGACGAACGTTGAGATGATCGAGGCGCTCGACATGGCTCGCCCGCACCACGGGATCGCGCACGCCGTGCTCGATGCCTTCAGCCATCCGATGTACTACGACTTCAACGCCGACATGGAGCTGAGCATCGACCTGGAAGGGATCACGGAGACCGTGCGGGGTCGCACCCTGTTCGAGAAGATGATGTTCCGCTGAGATCTGATCGCCGGTGCGCTCGGATCAGACCTCGGCGCTGTAGATGCGCCAGGGATCCGCCACGCCCTTGAGAGAGTGCCCGATCCTCGAACTCCACGCCCGAGCCGATCGAAAGGTCCGGCATTCCGTCGCCGGTCCCGTGTTCGCTTCCTCCACGACGGGAGCGCTCCGGTAACTTCACGGTCGTGCCTGTTGACCAGGGCCACGAACTGCTCCGGACCTACTCGCTCCGGCTCGCCATGGCGTTCCTGCTGGCCGGCGTGTTGCTGCCGGAATGGCTGCCACAGGCGGCGGGTGCCACCGTCTCGACGGGCGCCACTGCAAGCGCGTCCCCGACCACGGGCGAGACGTCGACCTCGGGCGACCCCAGCGGAGCGGGTCGCGCCAGGGTCGTCGACGAGGTCACCACGACCGCAACGGACTCGGTTGGGCTGATCCGCAGCGCCGGACGGAACGGCTCGGGATGGATCGCCGGCGAGGACACCGTCGTGACCAACCTGCATGTCGCCGTCGCCGGTACCGGTGACATCTACGTGGACTACTCCGACGGTGAGCGCATGGAGTGCTACACCGCGGTGGCGCGCCGCGAGATGGACTTGGCGGTGCTGCGCTGCGACACCGGTGACCGCGACGCACTCCCGCTGCGGAGCACCGTGCCACCTGGCGGCACCCCGGTCGCCGTCATCGGGTACCCGGGCAGCAGGGGGCCGATCACCAGCCACGGGGTACTGACAGGTGTGCGCACCGAGGTGCGCCGCACGCCCACCGTCGGCTTCACCGCCGAGATCGCGCCGGGAAGCTCGGGCAGCCCGGTGATCGACCCGGCCGGCAACGTCGTCGCGGTGGCGACCTTCTCAGGAGGGATGGGGGTGCCGACCGCAGAGTTGCTGCCCCTGCTCGACGCCGCCAACCGCTTCCCCTCGACCAAGGCCGGCGCGGAGTGGCAGCTGCGTGTCCGCCGAGCGTCCGTGGTGGCCGTTCCGGTGCTGGCGCTTGGCTTCGTCCGCGCGCGCCGCCGAGGGCGGGACCACCCGGTCCGCGTAGCGCTGGGCTGGATGGTCGCCGGGATACTCGCTGCGCTGGCGCTGACCCAGGTGCAGTTCATGGTCAACGGGCCCGCCCACCTCATCTGAGGACGTCACTCGTGTGGGCCCACTCGAAACCCGGCACCTCATCGAGGTGTTCGGGAACCAGGTCCGCCAACGAGTCGGGATGACCGCGTTGTCCACCTGGAGATCCGGCATGCTCCTGTTCGCCCCGAGTGGCGTCAGGATCCGGGACGGACCCAACGGCCACTGGACCCGTGTCGGGTCGAGCGACGGAGTCGTTCGACCCCGGTCATCGCAGGCCGACCCACCCGGTCACCGCAGGCCGACCCGCCCGAGGATGGTGTGGGCACGCCCGCACGGGGGAACCGTGTCGATGTGGCGACTGAAGATGGTGACTCCCGGTGCTCTGACCCGGCGCGCAGGAGGCTGCTGGTCGCCTTCGACGCCGTGCTGAACGTCTCGCAGCTCTCCGACGTTCGTCGCAGTGTCGCCGACCGCGTGGCGGTTGTCTGCCCCGAGCAGGTCTTCGACTGCCAGCTGGCGGTCCAGGAGCTGTGTCTGGCGGTGCTGGTGCGTTCGGGACTGTGCTCAGGGTTGCGGGTGTACGACTGCGCCGGTGTGGTCCGTGTCGAGGTCGACGAACCAGCCGACGGCGCGCTCAGCCTGCCGCGCACCGCCCACGGCATCGTCGAGACGCTTGCGAGGCGTCGTGGTGTCGACGTGACCTCCGGTGAGGTTCGTGCAGGGGTTGATCCTCGCCCGGGTGTGTCCACGGCGTGGTGCGAGCTCGACGTCGCTGAGTGAGGTCGCGCCCGAGCGGCGAAGCTCGCCGCGGTGCAGTGTCCTCGTCGGTGACCGGGGACGTCGGGTTGGCCACCGGCGTTCGGGGGTAGTCGCGCTGCAGTACCTCTCGCGAAAGAAGCACGCTCATGGACACTGAAATCATCATCGCGATCGCAGTGATCGTCGCCATCGTGATCGCCGGCATCGCCCTCTTGGCGGTTCGTGCTCGCTCGCGCACCGACGACGACAGCGGGCGTGACGCCGAATCACTCCAACGTGAGGCCCAGCAGCGCATCGAGCAGCAGGAGCAACGGCACGCTGAGCGGGTGCGAGGCGCCGAAGCGGAGCTGGCGCAGGCCGAAGCGGAGGAACGGGCAGCACGTGCGCAGGCAGACGCGGCCGCCGTGCAGGCAGACGCCGATCAGCGTGCCGCCCGAGCCCGGGGCGACGCCGCCGTCGCCGAGAAGGTCGCAGCGGACGCTGAGTCGCTCCGCGCCCAGGCCGACCTCGAAGGGGAGGTCGCCGAGCGACTCGGCACCGACAACGGCCGTTCCGAAGAGACGGACAGAACGAGCGTCGACGCCGACGAGCCGGGCCGCGATCGTTGAGTCGTCCGGGTGGAGCCCGTCCCCTCGGTCTCATCGGCGGAGGTCAGCCGCAACGGCACGAGTCCACGTCGAGGGACGAGGGGAGCGTCTCGGCGCCGACACCTGAGTTCTACCGACCCACGACGGCGTCGAACCCCTCAGCGATCGCCTCGCTGGCTGCGTCGGGATCAGCCGAGGCCGGTCGTGGTCGGCGGGGCGCTCCCGTCGTCGTCCGCGAGACGTCGAACCGAGTTGGAGTGCACCAGGTGGACATGGCACGGCTCGGTCGTCCCGTCCACCGGTGCGGCGCCGCGCGGGTGCGGTGACCTCGCGAGCGGGATGTGCCCCTCGGCGGTGAGCAGGCCCGAGGTGGGATCGATGCCCACCCAGCCGGCACCCGGCAGATACACCTCGGCCCACGCGTGCAGGTCGGTCTGGTCGCCGTCCGGCGTGAGGTCGACGAGGTACCCCGAGACGAAGCGCGCGGCCAGACCGACGTGGCGAAAGAGGTGGATCAGGAGCCATGCGCTGTCGCGACAGGACCCGGCGCCGCGCTGCAACGTCAGCTCGGGTGACAGGACGCCCGTTTCCATGCGGATCTCGTAGCGGACCGTGGAGGCGACCGATCGCCCGAGGGCGGTGACGAAGTCGGTCGTGGGTTGCGATCTGCGGTCGATGCCGGTGAGGAACGCGGCGACCATCGGGCCGGGCTCGTCGACGCGGAGGTGAGGTTCCAGGTCGAGCCTGAGGTCGTCGCCGTAAGGGAACGGGCTGTGCTCGGCCGCCGGGTCGAGCAGGAAGTCGAAGGGGTTGCGTGGTGTCAGCTCGGCCTTGATCGCCACCTCGATGTCGAAGCCTCGGATGGGGGCGAGGAAGGACACCCGGGCGACGTCGTTGCCGAACGGATCCTGTTGCCAGTGCAGGAGGTGCGCCTCCGGGGTGATGTGCTGGTCGTGACGCGTCACCACGGCCCACGGCGACGCCACGGGGCGCAGGCGCACCAGGTGCGGCGACGCGACGACCGGCCGGTCGAAGGAGTAGGTCGTGTGGTGGGTGATCTCGACGTGTTGTGCCATCACGTCCCGACTGCAGCGGTGGGCACGCCTCCTTCCTGCAACGACGCCGCGAAGTAGGCCTCGGCGAGTGCGGCGTGGAGCCGTCCCAGCGAGTCTTGCAGCTCGACGACCTGGCGGTGCAGGGTCGCTGGGTCTGCGGGGACCGTGCCGCGTGCCGCGATTCGCTCCAGCGACCCGAAGGCCACCCCGAGCTCGGGCCGGTTCGGGAGCTCGAGGAGGATCCGCTCGAGCTGCGCGGTGCAGTGCCGGACCGACCGGGGGAACGCCGGGTCCGACAGGAGGAACTCGACGACACCGGGGCCGCTCACCGGGCAGCCGGTCGAGCGGTGGTACATGTGGTGCGCGGCGAGTGCTCGCAGCACCCCGAGCCAGCGGACGTCCTCGTACGGGCTGCGGTCCGCCGGCGGGTGCCCGCTCGGGGCGGCAGCCGCCATGAGGGTGCCGGCGCCGACGTCGAGGATCCGAGCGGTCATGTCAGCTCGCTCGACGAGCTGTCCGAGTTGCCAGAACCGGTAGGCGTGGTCACGGCTCATCGTGCCGCTGAGGATCCCCTTGAACTGCTGACAGCTGGCCAGGATCCGTTCGGTGAGCAGGACACGGTCGCTGCGCGGGCCGCACTGGGAGATGTCGTGCTGCGCATCGATGTGGAGCTGGTTCATGCATTCCCAGGCGCTGCGCGGCACGAGCGGTCGTACGATCCGCAGACTCTCCCTGGCGGCGCTGATCGAGCGCATCACCGAGCCCGGGTTGCCGACGTCGGCCATGAGGAAGAGCACGACCTCGGACTCGTGGACACGCGGGTAGCGGTCGGCGAACCCGTCCTGCGAGCCGGTCACCGCCAGCAGCGCACCCCAGTCGGAGTCGAGCTCGACCGGGAGGTCGACGAGCAGATTGGTGTGCTCGCCGACCAGCCGCGACACCGACTCCGCTCGTTCGACGTTGCGCCCGAGCCAGTACAGGTCCGCTGCGGTTCGCGAGAGCAGCATCATCGTGACGCTCCGAGGTCGATGTGTGCGCCTGGGGCGGCGGTGTCGACCACCCACGTGTCCTTGGAACCTCCGCCCTGGGACGAGTTCACGATCAGGGAACCTCTGCGTCTCGCGACCCGGGTGAGCCCCCCGCAGGTGACGTAGCTCTCACCCCCGAGCAACGCGAAGGGGCGTAGATCCACGTGCCGAGGCTCGAGCACCCCGTCGCACAGAGTTGGCACGGTCGACAGCGACAGCACGGGCTGGGCGACCCAGTTCCTGGGGTTCGCACGGATGCGCTCGGCGCACGCGTGCAGCTCGTCGCCGGTGGCTGCGGGGCCGACCACGATGCCGTAGCCGCCGGACTCGTTCGCCGGCTTGATCACCAGCCGCTCCAGGTGCTCGAGCACGTGTGCCCGCTGGTCGGGTCGCTCGCAACAGAAGGTCGGCACGTTGGGCAGGATCGGATCCTCACCCAGGTAGTAACGGATCATGTCGGGAACGAAGGTGTAGACGACCTTGTCGTCGGCCACCCCGGCGCCGGGGGCGTTCGCCAGTGCGACGTTGCCGGCCCGCCAGGCGCGCAGCAGCCCTGGCGTGCCCAGCTGCGAGTCGGCACGGAAGACCTCGGGGTCGAGGAACACGTCATCGACCCGCCGGTAGAGCACGTCGACACGGACCGGGCCGTCGATCGTCCGCAGCATCAGGCGGTCGTGGCGGTCGACGAACATGTCGCGCCCCTCGACCAGCGGCACGCCCATGGCCCGTGCGAGGAACGAGTGCTCGAAGTACGCCGAGTTGTAGATGCCCGGCGTGAGGACGGCGATCACCGGATCCGCAACAGGGCTGAGCGAGGCGAGGATCCGCTGCAGCCGGTCCGGATACGCGTCGACCGGCAGGATGCTGTGCCGTCGGAACAGGTCGCCGAACACCCGCTTGGTGATCTGACGGTTCTCGAGGAGGTAGGACACGCCGGACGGAACCCGGAGGTTGTCCTCGAGGACGTACATGGTGCCGTCGGCGTCGCGGACCAGGTCGCTGCCACAGATGTGCGCCCACAGGTCGTGCGGCGGGCGGATGCCCACGAACTCCTCCCGGAAGTGGACCGAGCCGAGGATCAGGTCGGCTGGCACGACGCCGGCCTCGAGGATCCGGCGTTTGCCGTAGACGTCGGCGATGAAGTGGTTGAGCGCGGTCAGGCGCTGCAGCAGGCCGGCCTCGATGCGATCCCACTCGGATCGGTCGATGACGCGCGGAACGATGTCGAAGGGCCAGGCGCGGTCGATGCCGAGGCCCTCGCTGTAGACGGTGAAGGAGACCCCGGCGACCTCGATGCCGAGACCGGCTGCATCCTGACGTTGCAGCAACTCGGTGGTGCCGAGCGAGTCGAGGTGCTCGGCGAGCGCTCGAGCAGCCGGACGAGGGCTGCCGTCGGCAGCACGGAGCTCGTCATAGGGAACTGGGGCCTGGCGGATCCCGAGTGGCACCCGGTCTCTCTAGCTCCGAGAAGCGTCCTGACCGTTTCCCATTCGTTACGGCTGGATGACCGAGACGGTGGAGTTGGCGTGGGTGGGGCGGGTCCGCGACTCTCAGGAGCCATGAAACTCCACCGGATCAAGTTCCCCCACACCGAGGCCCAGGAATTGTCCCAGGACGAGGTGGCGTTCACGCTGCAGACCGAAGTGGGCGATGAAGTGATCCGGTTCCACGACTACGACGTGATCTATCGCCACCCGGGCCTCTACGAGCAGCTCTTCTACGAACGCCTGAAGTGCCAGTCGCCGTCACGTGTCGCCGCGATCCTGAAGTCCGCGGTGCAACAGGCGGGGGAGTACCCGTCGACGCTGCGGGTGCTCGACCTGGGGGCCGGCAACGGGATCATGGGCGAGGAGCTTCGTCGCCTCGGCGTGGCGAGGGTCATCGGCGCCGACATCCTGTCCGAGGCACGCGACGCCTGCATGCGTGACCGCCCGGGGTTGTACGACGACTACTTCGTGTGTGACTTCGCCAACCTGGTCCCCGACAAGGTCGAGGAGCTCGAGCAGTGGTCGTTCGACTGCCTGACGACCGTTGCCGCGCTCGGCTTCGGGGACATCCCGCCGAGAGCGTTCGTGAACGCCTTCAACCTCGTCAACGATGGTGGGTGGGTCGCGTTCAACATCCGCGACACCTTCCTCGACCATCGCGAGACGACGGACTTCTCCAAGACGGTGCGGAACCTGGTGTTCACCGACTACCTCGAGATCCACCACCTCGAGCGCTACCGCCACCGGTTGTCGATCGACGGGGAGCCGCTCTTCTACTACGCCATCGCCGGCCGGAAGATCGCAAACGCCCCCGAGGGGATGTTCGACGGCTCCGAGCCGTCCTGAGCACCTGTCGGTCCACACGTGGCCGTCAGGTCGGGCAGGGCCCCGGCCACCTGGGGAACCCGGGGCCCTGCCGTGCCCCATCTCACGTTCAACGTGGGACGATCGCCCGGCGTTGACGAATCGCCGAGATTTCTGGGAGGTTGCCGCTCGGCAGGACCCGGTGGCCCTCGGGGGCGGAGGACTGGTCAGCGCCGTCAGGTGCCCGCAGCGGGGCCCTCTGCTTCGGGGTAGATGCTGCGGGTCTCCGCCCGTCGGTTCCGATGGTCGATCCAGTCGCTCAGGTAGGCCTTCGGGAGGATCTTGACGATCGCGAGCGTCAGGTAGAGCACCGTGTTGACCGCCACGAAGGTGCTCAGCACCGCGAACCAGCGGGTCTCCATGAGGCTCTCGGGCAGGAGGAGCCCGGCCAGCAGCTGGATGCTCATGAGGCCACCTGGATCGGGTCGGCTTCGTCGGCTCGAGCTGCCGACGTGCTGTCATGGGCGACATGCCCCCACGTGGCACGGCGGGCGAAGGTGATGTCGAGGATCCCCTTCACGTAGATCACGTCGAGGTACATGTCGTAGAGCAGCTCGGGGATCAGCAGCACCGCCAGCAGTCGGGCCCGCCATCCGCCCCGCCAGGCGCTGATGACACGGTCGATCACGAAGATGCTGCCCACACCGATCCAGAAGGGGAACCACACCCACTGGTCGGTCGCGAGTGCTGTGGCCAGGATCAGCGCCCAGAACGAGCTGAGGGCGATGACCGAGTAGCCGATGCCCAGCTGTTGGGCCCAGTACCGCAGGATCGAGGGGGCAGGACCGTAGGCGCCGAGGTTCTCGAGCGCGCCACGCTGCCAGCGCAGACGCTGGGTCCACAGGTTGCGCCAGGTCGGCATCAACTCCGTGACGACCCGGCACCGGTCCGGCGACGCCATGAGACCGCCGAGCGACTTGATCGCAAGGGTCAGCTCGTTGTCCTCGGTGAGCGCGGCGGTGTCGTACACGTCGCCGTGCCTGCCCGGGAGCAGCCCGCCCCGCTGGTCCGCCACGGCACGCAGCGCCCTGGGGCGGAACATCGACGCGGTGCCGGTGAGGACGAACACCCGGCCGCGGCGACGCTTGATCTCCCGGGAGTAGCGCACGTACTCGTTGCGCTGCAGCTGGCCGAGCAGACCGTGTCCCTGCTCTCCGTAGAAGAGGCCGCCGATGGCCATGAGCGCTCGGTCGCTGGTGAACCGTTGGACCCCAGCGGCGAGGAACCCCTCGTCGAGCACGGTGTCCGCGTCCATGCACATCACCAGGTCGTTGTCGCCGAGGCCGCCGAGCAGGCCGTGCAGCGCCTGGTTCAACGCCCCGGCCTTCTTCTCGGTGTTGCCGACGGTGACGAACACCTCTGCACCGTGGGACCGGGCGATCGACCCGGTGTCGTCGCTGCAGTTGTCCGCCACGACGACCACCCGATCGGGCGCCGGCTCCTGAGCGGCGAGGGAGTCGAGGGTGGCGGCGATCGACGCGGCCTCGTCGTGCGCCGGGATGAGGACCGTGACGGTGACCGGACCGGCGAACACGCCGCGCGTCTCGGCCATCACCACTCGTGGTGCCAGGACCTTCCTGTCGGCATCGACCGAACGTCGTGATCGGTCCAGCACGACCCGTTCCACGCTCGCCGCTGCCGCGGCGAGCAGGAGACCCAGACCGATCGCCGCAGCGACCAGGGCGAGTGCCGGTGCCCTGGTGTCATAGGAGACCTCCCAGACGCCGAGGAGGTTGCCGGTTCGTGGTGCCTGGGTGACCGTCGGCGCGCCCGCAGAGACGACCGCCCACAACAGCAGCGCCGCGCCCACCGACATCCCGGCGATGACCAGGCCGACGAAACGGCCCAACCAGCCGCTGGTGCGACGACGCTCGGCGGCACGTTGCGGCGGGTCGCCGGCACCACCGCCGCGGCCAGCCGGCGGCACCGCCGAGGGGATCCGCCGGGGGAGGCGCGAGCCACCGGGCGCGATGGGATGGGACGACGTCGGGCGGTCGGTCGTGGGAATGGGCGCGTCGAGTCCCGCTGTGGGGGACTCGGGCCCAGCCATTGCGGATGCTTCGGGATTCACCCGGGGGTCATCGGCCGAAGTCGGCCTCGACCTGATGATTCGGTTCGGTGTCGCCACGGATCGCAAGCTCGCGACGCGACGGCACGATCATGTCGCTACCATCGTCCGATGGGGGGTGTGGCGGTTCGGAAGCTCGCTGTCGTCGTGTCGTTGCTCGTCGTCGGCGCTGCCTGTGCGGACGACGGGGCGGGCGACGGAGCAGCCGGTGGTGACGGGGTCGCCGTCGGCGATCGTCCGACCGGGCCGGGGCCGGGCGGACTCCGGTTCACCGAGGTGACCGCGGCGGCGGGGCTCGACGAACCCCACTCCGAGCTGGACCTGCCCGCGCAGGACGGCATGAGCTCGGGTGCTGCGGTCGCCGACGTGAACGGCGACGGGCACCTCGACATCTACCTGACCCGTGTCGGCCGGCCGAATGCGCTGTATCTCAACGACGGCGAGGGGCGGTTCACCGACGTCGCCGCCGAGGCCGGCGTCGCCGGTCCGAGTGACCGGTTCGGCTCGTCCGCCGCGGCGTTCGCGGACTTCGACGGCGACGGCCACCTCGACCTGTTCGTCACCGGCTACGGCTGGGGCGAGAACCAGCTGTTCATGAACAACGGCGACGGCACGTTCCGCGAGGAGTCAGCCCTGCGTGGCCTCGACTGGCCGCCGTTGGCCGAGGGCGCCGACAACCACTCCTACGGTGTGGCTGTCGCCGACGTGAACGGCAGCGGGCACATGGACCTCCTGGTGCTGCACTGGTACGCCGACGTGTACAACGAGCTGGCGGTCGAGCCGGTGGTCGAGGAGTGGTACGACGAGCAGGGTGAACCCCGCGAACCGGGCCGCCCCCAGCCCTGCGACGCCGCGCCGCTCCTCAGCGACGCCGGCTACCCGCGCCCCGACGGGACACCGCCCAGCCGGTCGGCGCTGTTCCTCAACGACGGCACCGGCGACTTCACCGACGAAACCGAGGCCTGGGGGCTGCCGCTCGACGAGATCGTCGCGTTCACCGCGACCTTCGTCGATCTGGACGGCGATGGCTGGGTGGATCTCGGCATCACCGGTGACGGGTGCACGAGCCGCCTCTTCCGCAACGTCGACGGTGAACGATTCGAGGACGTGACCGCAGCGGCGGGCGTGGGCGACGATGAGAACGGCATGGGAGCAGTCATGCGGGACCTGACCGGCAACGGTCACCCCGACTGGTTCATCACGTCGATCTTCGACGACGCGCAGCCGTGCCCGACCCAGGGGTTCTTCGTGGGGTGCTCGGGCAACCGGCTGTACGCCAACGAGGGTGACGGGACCTTCACCGACGCGACCGACCGCTACGGGGTGCGCGACGGCGGGTGGGGGTGGGGGGTCGTCGCTGAGGACTTCAACAACGACGGCCGGATCGAGATCGCGATGAACAACGGGTTCCGACAGGCTGACGAGCCCGAGCATGGCGAGGCCCTCGACGGCGCCGGATCGGATCTGGGAGCCGATGGGCAGCGGACGTCGTTCGCCGCGGACGCCACGAGGTTCTGGGTGCTCGAACCCGGTGGCGAACGCTACGAGGAGGTCGCTGCGGCGATCGGCATCGACGACACCACCACCGGCCACGCACTGATCGCGTTCGACATGGACGGCGATGGGCGGCTGGACCTGCTCAGCGCCCCCACCGGCGGCGAGCCGCGGCTGTGGCGCAACGACAGCACCGTGGAGCACGGCTGGTTGCGCGTCGCGCTCGAGGATCCGTCCAGTCCGGGCAACCCTTGGGGCGACGGTGCACGCGTCGAGGTGACGGTGGAGGCGGGGGAGGCGCCGTCGGTCGGGTGGATCACCACGACCGGCAGCTACGAGTCCCAGCGGCCACCCGAGTTCCACGTCGGCCTCGGCGACCACTCGGGACCGGTGCATCGCGTCGAGGTCCACTGGCCGCCCCCGCACACCGCGCGTCAGGTCCTCGAGGACGTCGACGCGAACCAGCGGCTCGTGGTGCGCCGCGACGCAGCCTCCCGGTGACGGGCGCGACTCAGCTCCGGTCGGCGCGCACGACCTTGGTGCCCGTGAACGTCCCTTCGTCGCGCCAGCGCTCCAGGTACCCGGCGTAGTCGAGCAGGCTGCCGGTGTACACGAGGTTCCGGGCGGCCTTGGCGTCGCGCTGCTGCTCGGAGTTGTAGTACCCGGGTGTGCAGTTGCCCGAGTACGACGCGATCTTCGTTGCCACGCCCAGCAGCACCTTCAGCCACTCCTCCTCGGCCTCGGGGGTTGCCTCGATGGTGGTGATGCCCTCGTCGATGCAGGTGGCGACGAGCCAGGCCACGTGACGCGCGGACTCGGAGAGGAAGTGCAGGAAGTTCGTGCCGAACCCTGCCTGGACCAGGCTGATCATCAACATGTTCGGGAACTCAGCGGAGAGCACCCCGTGGAGGGTGTGCGCACCGTCGTGCCACCGCTCACTCATGGCCACGCCGCCCCGACCCTTCGGGTCGAAGCCCAGGCGCTGCTCGAGGTCCGTGGTCACCTCGAAGCCCGAGGCGAAGACCAGCACGTCGAGGGGGTACTCCACACCGTTCGCGACGACACCCGTCGCCGTCACCGCCTCGACGCCGCGACCGTCGGTGTCGACCAGGTGCACGTTGGGACGGTTGAACGACGGCAGGTACTCGTCGTGGAAGCAGACCCGCTTGCAGTGCTTGCCGTACCAGGGCTTCAGTCGATCCGCGACCTCGGGGTCCTCGACGATCCGCTCGACCCGTTGACGAAGCTCCTGCATCGTCTCGAAGTCCGACGCCTCGAGTTCCTCGGCGAGCTCGGGGTCGTCGACCGCGGTCTGGGTGTCCTCCCACATGACCTTCGTCCACCCGTCGCCGACCAGGTCGCGGTCGGGTTTCCTGCCCGTGACCGCCTGGGTGAAGTTGCGCACGCGTTCCTCGTGCCAGCCCGGCTCGAGGCTGGCGAACCAGGCCTCGTCGGTCGGTGCGTTGTCACGCACCCCGACCGGTGACGGTGTGCGCTGGAACACGTACAGCTCCTGTGCGGCCTCGGCCAGCTGCGGAACGGCCTGGACCGCCGTCGCACCCGTGCCGATGATCCCAACCTTCTTGCCGCCCAACTCGTCCATCGGCTGCCCCGGTCCGCCCCCGGTGACGCCGTAGTCCCAACGGCTGGTGTGGAACGCGTCGCCCTCGAACTGGTCGATGCCGGGGATCCCGGGAAGCTTCGCCTTGTGCAGGATGCCGCCGGCGGTGACGAGGAACCTCGCCGACAACTCGTCGCCCCTGCTCGTGCGCACCTGCCACCGCTGGGCGCGCTCGTCCCACTCGGCGGTGTCCATCTCGGTCTGGAAGAGGGCCAGGGGGTAGAGGTCGAAGTGCCGTCCGAGTAGCTGGCAGTAGGAGAAGATCTCGGTCGCGCTCGCGTACTTCTCGGTCGGCATGTAGCCGGTCTCCTCGAGCAGCGGCAGGTACGTGTAGGACTCGACGTCGCACATGCAGCCCGGGTAGCGGTTCCAGTACCACGTGCCGCCGAAGTCGCCGGCCTTCTCGACGATCCTCACGTTGCGGATGCCGCGACGACCCAGGTTGATGGCCGTCATCATGCCGGCGAATCCACCGCCGACGATCACCACATCGGGTGCTTCGACGATCGCGTCGCGGGTGAACCCGGGCTCGACGAACGGATCCCTGTCGAAATCGGCGTAGTCGCCGGTGAGCTCCTCGTACTGACCGAGTCCCTCTGGACGCAGCCGCTTGGCGCGTTCCTGGCGGTAGCGCTCCCGGGCCTCGGCCATCTCGGTCGACGTGCTCGGCTCGTCGGTGCTCATCGTGGTCCCCTGATCGGTCAGCAGCAGTCCCGACACGGTAGTTCCGCCACGAGGTTGCCCCGACCGCACGCTGACCAGAAGTCACGGCGCGGATTCCACGGGGGTCGCGACTGCCTCAGTGGATGAGCGGCACGAAGGCGTAGGCGCCGTGCACCGACGTCGTGGTGTCCCCGTCGGGCTGCACCCGGACACGGAGCATCTGACCTCGGACCGGGATGACCATCACTCCGCCGGGCGCCAGCTGCGCGACCAGGTCCTGCGGCAGCTCCTCGGCACCGGCCGAGACGAGGATCCGATCGTACGGGCCGTCCTCGGGTCGGCCGAGCTGATCGGGTCGGGCGTGGTGCACGACGACGTTCGGACCGCCGTGTCGCTCGATGCTCGCGGCCGCGCGGTCGGCGAGCTCGTCGACCAGCTCGACCCCGACGACGTCGCCGGCGGGCCCGACCAGGTGGCCGAGCAGGGCGGCGGTCCAGCCCGAACCGGAGCCCACGTCGAGCACCCTGTGGCCCGGTCGGACCTGCAGCAGCTCGAGCATGTCGGCCACGGTGCGTGGCTGGGAACACGTCTGGTCGTGCCCGATCGGCAGCGGCCGGTCGAGGTGCGCGTGAGCCCGCTGGTCGTCGCCGAGGAAGTCCCGTCGGTCGACCACCCGCATCGCTTCGGCGACACGAGCTGCGTCAGCCGGTCGGGTCAAGGCGTCCAACGACTCGAGCGCCTCGTGCACGCGGTCGGCCGGCACCAGCAGGTGGTCGTGGTGGTACCCGGCGATCACGTTGCACGGCAGACCGGCCCGGGCCATCGCTTCGCTCACCGTCGCGGTCAACCCCACGGCGTCGAGCGACGACGCGACACCGAGGGTGATCCATCCGGCCTCGAAGGCGAACGACACGCCGTGCTGCACCGCATCCTCGTGACGGACCACGTGCGACGGGCCCTCTGGCTCCTCGACGCCGGCGAGCGCGTCGACCCCCGTCGGCAGCGGACCGGTCACGAACACGAAACGCCCGGGCCGAATCGTCGGGACGAGGCCGGCGAGCAGTTCCTCCAGGTCGTTCGATGCGGGCAGGTCGTTCGATGCGGACACTCGTTCATGTTCGCGCCCCGAAGCCCCGGGATGCGTGCCGGCGTCGGATCCGGGGTAGGACGGCCGCATGGATCCTGCCGCAGCCGATCTGGACGAACTCCGGGAGCTGGCGGTGGTCGACCGCAGCGACCGCCGCCGGTACGAGTTGCTCGCAGGAGAACGCGTCCTCGGCTACGCGGACTACCGGGCGGTCGAGGGTGCGGTGGTGCTGCCCCACACGGTGATCGACCCCGGGCTCCGCGGGCGCGGACTGGGTGACGTGCTGGTCGCCGGAGCACTCGCGGACCTGCGCTCACGGGGCCTGCGGGTGGTGCCGAGCTGCTGGTTCGTCGCGGAGTACCTCGAGCGTCACCCCGGGAGTGCCGACATCGCCGAGCCCGGTGTTGGCAGTATGTGACGTCCCGTCAGTTCCGGCGGGTGGGGTACCGACGGGGGACCGATGAGATCGACCGAGCGCGCCGCCACCCTGCACGAGGAACTGGACTCCATCGGTGCCGCCGCAGCACCCGGGGAGCCGTTCGCGAGAGCGGCGCTCGACCTCATCGCGTCGGCGGGCCTGGTCGGCCTCGTCGTACCCGAGGAGGTCGGCGGTTCGGACCTCCCGCTCGTCGAGGTCGTCGAGACGTGGTCGGAGTTGTCGCGCGCCGACGGCTCGATCGGCTGGTGTGCGTTCGCCTCGGATTCTGCGTTGGCCTACTTCGGCGCCTACCTGCCCGAGGAAGGCGTCGCCGAGGTGTTCCGAGGCGTCGACGGGCCCGGCACGCTGCCGGTGATGGCGGGCCAGTTCGCCCCCAACGGCACCGGCACGCCGAGCGGGCGAGGGTGGTCGGTCGACGGCGACTTCCGTTTCGGTTCCGGGATGCTCCACGCCGACTGGGCCGGCGCAGGGTTCTTCACCGCGCCGACCGACGGGAGCGATGCCGCCTACCTCATGGGGTGCTTCCCGGCCGACCTGATCGAACCACGGGGCAACTGGGACGTGCTCGGACTGCGGTCGACCTGTTCCATCGACTACGGGGTCCACGGCGTGGAGATCCCCGCAGTGCGGACCTTCGACTTCTTCGCCCCCACGGTCCACCGGGGATCGGCGAAGCACCACCTCGGCGTGATCCCACTCACCGCCGCAGGTCACGCCGCCTGGGCGATCGGCGTCTCCAGGCGGATGCTCGACGAACTCGCGGCGGTGGCCACGGCGACCACACGGATGGGGGCATCCGCACCGCTCGCCGAGTCCGAGCACTTCTGCATCGAGTTCGCCCGCCTCGAGTCCCGTCAGCGTGCCGCACGAGCCTGGGCCCTCGAGTCCGCCGGACGCGCCGAGGAGGAGTGCGCCGCGCTGGGTGGGCCGCCGACCGCACTCACCGCCGACCTGCTCCGACAAGCCTGCGTCCACGCCAACAGGGAGGCGGTCGAGATCGCTCGCGTGGCCTACGGCCTGGCGGGAACAGCCGCGCTGCGCGACGGTGCGCTCCAACGCTGTTTCCGGGATCTCCACGCCGGTGCGCAGCACTACTTCGCGTCGGATCTGCCCAGTGTCGACCTGTCCCGGACGCTCCTCACCGCTGGTGTTCACCATGGGTGACCTCGACGGTGCGCGGGTCGTGGTCACCGGCGGCGCGAGTGGGATCGGGCTCGGGCTCGCGCAGGTGGCGATCGAACGTGGGGCGGCGGCGGTGGTGCTCGGCGACATCGAACCCACCGCGCTCGAACGTGCCGGCGAACACCTGGACGGCGGCCACCGGGCCCGTGTGCTGACCGCAGCGGTGGACGTCACCGACCCCATCGCGATGGACGGACTCGCCCGACGGTGCGACGAGGAGCTCGGCGGGGTCGACCTGGTGTGTCTGAACGCAGGGGTGTTCTCGGGGGGTCACGCCTGGGAGGTCACCGACGACGACTGGGCCTGGGTCCTGGGCGTCAACCTCGGTGGAGTGGCGAACGGCATCCGCAGCTTCGTGCCGTCGCTGATCGAACGGGGCAGCCCTGCATCGGTGCTGATCACCGCGTCGATCGCCGGTGTGGTGGCGGCGCCGGTCTCGGCGCCGTACGTCACCTCGAAGTTCGCGGCGGTCGGCCTGGCCGAGGCGCTGCACCACGACCTGGAGCTGGTGGGGGCGGATCACGTCGGGGTCTCGGTGCTGTGTCCCGGCATGGTCTCGACCAACATCGGCAACGGTGGCCGCAACCGTCCGGCGGACCTGCCTGCAGCGACCAGCACGGGCGCGTCCCGCCTCGCCGACGCGGGGATCGCCGATGCGATGGAGAGCGGGGTCGACCCGGTCGAGGGCGCTCGGTCGGTGTTCGACCAGCTGGCCCGCGGCCGGTTCTACGTGTCGACCCACCCGGTGCGGATGTGGGAGCGACTCGTGGGGAACGAGAACGACGACCGGCTCCACGGACGTGCACCGCGCTTTCAGATGTACGACTGAACGGTCCGGTTGTGAACACCCTCAGTGAACACCCTCAGGGGTGAACACCCCTGAGGGTGTTCACCCCTGAGGCAGGCCGCGCAGGTCGTTGTCCGAAGTAGATTCCGCGGCGTGAACGTGCCCACCGACCTCGCACTCGACGTGGTCATCATCGAGGACGACCCCGGCGACGCGCTCCTGGCAGAGGAGTACCTCGCCGAGGAGGACGAGGACTTCGTCGTGCGGTGGCGTCCCAGCCTCAGTGAGGGGATCGCGGCCATCACCGATCACACGGCCTGTGTGCTGCTCGATCTGGGCCTACCCGACGCCCACGGCACGTCGGCGCTCGAGGAGCTCGGCAGGACGGCACCGAACACGCCCGTGGTCGTGCTCACCGGTTTCGGTGACCGGGAAGCGGGCCTCAAGGCGGTGGCAGCCGGCGCCCAGGACTATCTGGTCAAGGGCGAGGTCACGCCCGCCACGCTGAGCCGCTCCATCCGCTACGCGATCGCCCGAGCGGGGAACGAGGAGCGCGACCTGGCGCTGCTCGAAGCAGCGATGCGCTCCGAGGAGAACCGCCGACTCGCCGTCGGGCTGCGGCCGAACCTCCTGGTCGGGTCTCCCGAGGTCACCTGCGTGTCGCTCTACCAGCCAGCGGGACGTGACGGATGGCTCGGCGGCGACTTCCTCGACGCGGTGGAGCTCGATGACGGCCGGATCCGACTGGTACTGGGCGACGTGTCGGGCCACGGGCCCGAGGAAGCAGCGCTCGGCGTGTCCCTGCGGGTCGGGTGGCGGGGCCTGGTGCTCGCCGACCTCGGCGAGTGCGACACGCTCGCCGAGCTCGAGAAGCTCCTCGTCGTCGAGCGGTCCCATCCCCACACCTTCGCGACCGTGTGCGACGTTACGATCGACCCGGACCGACGGCGCGCCCACTTCTGTCTCGCAGGGCACCCTGCACCCCTGCTGGTGCACGCAGGTGGTCTGAGCCCGATCGCGAGCCGTCCCATGCGTCCCATGGGCGTCCCGGGACCGTCGCTGACCAGCACCGAAGTCGACCTGCCCGACGACTGGTGGACGTTGCTGATGTTCACCGATGGCGTGTTCGAGGGGCATGTGCCCGACGGCGGGCGCCTCGGCCTCGCCGGGTTCGTCGAGTGGGTCCGCGAACACGGCCTCGATCACGCTCCGAGCGAGGACATGTTGCGTGCCCTGGTCGCACGCAGTGAAGCAGCCAACGCGGGACCGTTGGCCGACGATGTCGCGCTCCTGGCCTGCGGCTGGTCGAGGTGAACCGCACGGGTGCGACACCCGACCGATACTCGTTGCGCCGGGTCGTCGACGCCGCCACCGGTGCGCTGAGCGTGCTCCTCGTCGGTTCGGTCGTGCTCGGGGCGGTGGCGCTGCAGTCCCTGTCCTCGGCACGTGGTGAGCTGATCGACGAGCTCGGACCGGCCCAGCTCGCGTCGGCGCAGCTGCTCAGTGCCACCATCGACGAGCAGAACCGGCTGCGCGGGTACGTCCTGTTGGGCACGAACGACAAGCTCGACGACCTGCTCGCTGAGCGCGAGCGCGCTGCAGTGAGCGCAGCGACGCTGCGCGAGCTGCTGGGGGGGCGGGAGGGCCTGCTCGACCAGCTCGGCGTCGCCGTGGCCGTGCGGACCTCCTGGGAAGAGGAACACGTCGCCGGGATCGTCGCGCTGGTGGCGGGTG
>SKRR01000158.1 GCA_007118345.1 Microthrixaceae bacterium
ACCCCGAGCCGTTCCGCCGCCTCCACGAACACCGCCGGATCGGGCTTGCCCGCCAGCCCGAGCTCCGCTGCGTCGACGCCGTCCACGCGGACGTCGAAGCGGTCCTCGACGCCTGCGGCGGCCAGCACCTCGGCACAGTTCCTGCTCGCGGAGATCACCGCCACCCCCACGCCGAGTTCGCGCAGGCGGTCGACCAGCAGGACCGTGCTCTCGTACCGCTCCACGCCGTCTCGCCGGATGACCTCACGGAACCGCTCGTTCTTGACGTTACCCACGCCGCAGACCGTGTCGTACGAGGGTTCGTCCGCCGGTTCACCCCATGGGAGTTCGACGTCGCGCGAGCGGAGGTACGAATCGACTCCGTCGTAGCGCGACCGTCCGTCGAGGTGTTCGACGTAGTCGGCGTGACGGAACGGCTCGTCGTGCACGCCGTGTGCGCCGGCAGCCTCGTCGAGCACGGCACGCCAGGCGCGCTCGTGCACGTCGGCGGTTCGGGTGATGACCCCGTCGGTGTCGAAGATCGCAGCGTCGACGGGGACGCCGGGATCCGCGTTCGGCATACCTCGACGGTACCGGGTAGATCCGGGAACCGGGCCGACCGGTGGTTCATGGCCGCTCCGAGAGGGCAGTGTGGGGGGTCGTCGATCCGAGGCGGTCCATGGGCTCCGAAACGAATCAGCACCACATCCCAGTCCCGACCACGAGACGCCGCGCGCCACGGGCTGCGGTGCTGCTCCCGCTGCTGGCGCTGGTGCTCGCCGCGGCCCCCTCAGCGGCCGCGCAACCGCCGGACGAAACCGTTCCCGACACCACCACGACGACGACCACGACGACGACACCCGGGGACGCGCCGACGAGGACGGCGCCGACGACCACCCAGGTGCCGGCGACAGCGCCCGACGCCGACCCCGCCGACCCCGACGACCCCGTCGAGGACCCCCCTGGGGACGACCCGGTCGAACCGGAGGAGCCGGGCCCCGAGCCCGAGGCACCGGTGACCGATGACGACGGCGACCCCATCCCGCTGCCGACCGGGCCTCCACCCGGCTACACCGAGGACCAGTTCCGCACGTTCGTCGACGTGGTCACCGCCTGCGGACCCGAACCCGGCGTGGTGTGCTCCCGCATCCTCGCCTGGACGGGGAACCGCACGCTCGCCGAGATGTCGCAGTGGGTCGTCGAGGTGCCGGTCCGCATCGCCATCGTCATCGGGATCGCGCTCCTGGCGAACTGGCTCGTCCGACGTTCGCTGGAGCGGTACCTGCGACGGCTCGCCGAGAGCCCCACCGGCGACGACCCCGACCGCGATGCCCGGCGGGCACTGCGGATGGAGACCGCCTCGACGACCTTGGGCGGAGCAGCGACCACGATCATCTCAGTGATCGCCGGGCTGGTGGCCCTCGGTCAGCTGAACATCAACATCGGCCCACTGCTCGCCGGTGCCGGCATCGCAGGTGTGGCGCTCGGCTTCGGCGCCCAGACCTTGGTGCGCGACATCCTGGCCGGGTTCTTCGTGATCGCCGAGGACCAGTACGGCATCGGCGACTTCATCAACGCCGGGCCGGCGTCGGGCAAGGTCGAGGGCATCTCGTTGCGGGTCACCAAGCTGCGCGACGTCGAGGGGACCCTCTGGTTCATCCCGAACGGCGAGATCTCCGAGGTCGGCAACATGACCCAGCGCTGGGCACGGGTGATCCTCGACGTCGACGTCGCCTACGGCTCGGACCACCACGAGGCCTCGAAGCTGATCAAGGAGGCGGCCGACGCCATGTGGCAGGACCCCGAGGCAGAGGTGGCCATCCTCGAGGAACCCGAGCTCTGGGGTGTTGAGGCGCTCGGCGACTCGGCGGTCACGATCCGCATCGCGGTCAAGTGCGCACCGGCCGACCAGTGGAAGGCCGCACGCCGCCTTCGGAGCCGCATCAAGGACCGCTTCGACGAGGAGGGCATCGAGATCCCCTTCCCGCAGCAGACCGTGTGGATCCGGAGCGCCGACGCAGAGTGACCGAACCTCACGCCAGGAAGCTGCGGAGCTCCGTCGTGTCCCGGCGAGCCGCGGCGCGGCCCGCCGTGAGCGCCTCGGACACCGCGGCAGGCGACATCAGCCGGTCGATGTCGACGGGCGCCGGACAGCGCATCCAGACCTCGGTGCCCGAGGAGCGCAACGCCTCGAGGTCCGCTTCGACGGCACCGGGCGCGACGGTCATGCCCCCTTCACCGACCATCGAGCCATCGGTGAGCGACAGGACGAACGCCCGCCGCGCACCGGCGAGCAGATCGAGATGGGTCCCCGTGCCGCTGACCCCGCCGTCCATGCAGCGCCGGTCGCGCACGGGTTGGGGCGCGAAGAGCCCGGGCACCGCACTGCTCGCGGCCGCCGCCCGCGGGAGCGGTACACCCGAGTCAGCGGTCATGACACACCGCTCACCGGTGAAGGCATCGACGCAGGTGAGCTGCAGTGCCGGCGACGGCCACGACCGGCGGCCCATCACGACGGTCAGGGCGCGCGCCATCCTCCCGGGCGGAGGACCACCGGCTGCCAGCGCGGCGTGACCGATCTCCCGGACCTTGTCGGGATCTGCGGTCCTCGCCGCTCCGAACAGCTCGAGCGCGCGCGTCTGGCTCGGCGACAGTGCCCCAGCCGGAGCCATCGCCGCGACGACCCGGGGCACCTTCGCGAGCAGACGGGCCGCGGTGTGCAGGCGGCCGAGCGAACCGGCGGCGAGCATCGAGGACACGACCGATCCGGCGGAGGTGCCGACGAGCCGATCGGCGCCCGCCACGTCGATCCCGGCTGACGCCAGCTCGTCGAGGTAGGCGACCTGCCAGGCGATGAAGTAGAGACCGCCACCGCCGAGGGAGATCCCCAAGCGGACCCCGGCGCCACGACGCGCGTCGGGGTCGATGGGGACGGCGAGGCCGTCGTCGCTCGAGGTCGCGGGGGCCACGTGCGATGACCCTACTGACGGGACGTGCGGCCGTGGACCCGTCGTCGCCGACGCGACCGCTTCAGCCGGGCCGGCGGATGCGGCGTCCGGTGAGCTCCTCGACCATCACCCGGACCCACTGGTCGCGCAGGTCGGGCCGCGACCAGGGACGCACCGGCAACCGCTCCAACCGGGCCACTTCGTCGGCGTCGTCGACCAGGTCGGCCACGCCGGTGGCGAGCACGCTCCAACCCGTGTGGTTCACCGGGTCCCAGTCGTCGATCTCGAAGGCGACGGGGCGCTGCAGCATGGCCGCGGCGAGCTTCGAACCGGGCGCGCTGCGAAAGACCACGGCGGCTCCGTCCATCGTGAAGTTCACCGGCAGGATGAGGGGCGAGCCGGCGTCGACGAAACCGATCCGGCCGACCGCCGTGGTCGACAACAGTTCGTGACACTCGGCGGTGGAGAGCACCTCGAGTCCGCTCCAGTCCTGGCTGCTGTTCCCGTGGCCGGTGCTCATGCGCTGCGCTCCTGGAGTCGTGCGGCGTACACCGCTGCTTCGGTCCGTCGACTCATCCCCATCTTCGACAACAGGTTCGAAACGTAGTTCTTGACGGTCTTCTCGGCGAGATACAGCTCCTCGGCGATCTGTCGGTTCGTCCGTCCTTCGGAGAGCAACGCCAGGATGCGCTGTTCCTGGGGGGTCAGGTCACGCAGTCGTTCGTCCTGCTCGGCACCGCGACGGAGCCGTTCCTTCGCCCGGTCGACCAATGCCGGGTCCATCAGCGTCTCGCCCGCGGCCACCCGACGGACGGAGTCGACGATGTCGGAACCACGCACCTGCTTCAGCACATAGCCCGCAGCACCCGCGACCACCGCGTCGAGCAGGGCCTCGTCGTCGCTGAACGACGTGAGCATCAGACACCCGAGCTCGGGGTGTGCGGCGCGCAGGTCGCGACACACCTCGATGCCCGATCCGTCGGGCAGCTGCACATCGAGCACCGCGACGTCGGGCGTGCACGACGGCACCCGTTCCCTGGCCTGGTCCGCGGTCGAGGCCTCACCGACGACATCGATACCGCCGGCGCTCTCGAGCAGTTCTCGTACGCCACGACGAACGATCTCATGGTCGTCGAGGAGGAAGGCTCGCACGGGCATGGCGACAGTCTTCGCCGCCGCTGCGACCACGGCAAGGGACCAAGGTCACCTACCATTCGCCGTCGTGGAGGACGCGAACGGATCGAAGCAGTTGCGTCGGCTGCTCGACGCAGTGCTGAGCGTGGGTTCCGAACTGGACCTGCCGACCGTGCTGCGCCGCATCGTCGAAGCGGCGACCGACCTCGTCGACGCCCGCTACGGGGCACTGGGTGTGCTGGACGAGCGGGGGGAGCGTCTGTCGCAGTTCCTCACCGTCGGCGTCGACGACGCGACCCAATCCGCCATCGGTGCGCTGCCGAGCGGCCACGGCATCCTCGGCACGTTGATCGTCGACCCCCGTCCGCTGCGGCTGCCCGACCTGCACCGCCACCCCGACAGCGCCGGGTTCCCTGCCCACCATCCGGAGATGACCTCGTTCCTCGGCGTTCCGGTCATGGTGCGCAACCGTGTGTTCGGGAACCTCTACCTGTGCGACAAGGACGGCGGGGTGCCGTTCACCGACGACGACGAGGAACTGACCGTCGCCCTCGCCACTGCGGCCGGCGTCGCGGTCGACAACGCCCGTCTCCACAGCCGGGTGGGTGAACTGGTCCTCTTCGAGGAGCGCGACCGGATCGCCCGTGACCTCCACGACACCGTGATCCAGCGGCTCTTCGCGGTGGGTCTGGGCCTGCAGGGCGCGGCCGTGCTCGCCGAATCACCGCCGTTGCGCGACCGGTTGGATTCTGCGATCGACGACCTCGACACCACGGTGCGGGAGATCCGCACCACGATCTTCCAGCTCCACCGCGATCGAACCGGTGACCGTTCGCTGCGGCGAGCAGCGATCGAGCTCGCGGCCGAGTCGGCCAGATCACTCGGCTTCGAGCCCGAGGTCCGGCTGAACGGACCGATCGACACCGTCGCGAGCGGCACGGCCGCCGACCACCTGCTCGCAGCGCTGCGCGAGGCGCTGGCGAACGTCGTACGCCACGCCGCCGCCACCTCGGCGGAGGTCACGATCACCGCGACGGGCGGCCGCCTCGACCTGCGCGTGCTCGACGACGGCGCGGGCCCACCGGCCGACGCCGCGATCACCGGGGGACGCGGACTAGCGAACCTGAAGAGCCGGGCGGAGGAGCTCGGCGGCGACTGCACCCTCGCCGGCAACGACGCCGGCGGCTCGCTGCTGCACTGGTGGGTCTCCGTCTGAGCGACCCGGGACCAAAGTCCCTTCCCGCCGGCCGGTCCTGCCCCGAGCATGGACCCATGGGAACGCCACTCACCGTCATGGTCCTCGAGAGCCACCGGGACGTCGCAGCGCGGGCTTCGTCGAAGCTGACCGCACGGGGTCACACCGTGCGACGTTGCCACGAACCAGGTGAACCGAGCTTTCCGTGCAACGGGCTGGGCGACGGTAGCGGCTGCCCCCTCGACGGTGCGGTCGACGTGGCCCTCGTGGTCCGCCGAGGCGTCACTCCCCGACCGACGGGCGACGAGGACGGCGTCACGTGCGCGCTCCGCGCCGGGCTCCCACTCGTCGAGGACGGCTCCGACCTGCTGGACCCCTACGCACCCATGTTGACCGCGAGGGTCTGGACCGGCGACGACGTGGCCGAGGTCGTCGAACGCGCAGTGACCGAGAGCCTCGCGCCCCTCGAGCGCGAGCTCGAGGACGCGCTCGGGCCGTTCCTGCAGTCCGCCGGCCGGGCACCCGGCTCGGTCCGGGTCCGCGCCGAGGCGAGCGGTCGCCACCTCGTCCTGCACCTGTCGGGGTCCGAGCTCGACGGGACGCTCGGCGGCCTGCTGGGCGTGCGTGCCTCCGACCGAGCTCGACAAGGAGCCCGCCGGTGGGAGGCGGTCGAGGTGACGATCACGTCGACCACACGGGCGGTCGACGCGCCGGCGTGACGCACCGTGTCCATCCGCCACGCCTCGCGCTGTAGCGTGTGAGCGCGTCGCGTCGTCGGCGCTGACGGCCGACATCGGCGTGGCGATCCGCTCGGAGTGCACGTGGAGGACACCTTCCAACTGACCGCGGCGATCCTCGCGTTCGCTGCGGTCATCGGTTTCGTGGCCACCCGGCTCCGTCAGCCCCTCATCGTCGCCTTCATCGCCGTGGGCATCGCGGTGGGGCCGGCGGCGCTCGGGTGGGTCCAGGACGCCGAACCGCTCGAACTGTTGGCGGAGATCGGCATCGCCGTCCTGTTGTTCCTGGTCGGGTTGAAGCTCGACCTGCACCTGATACGGACGACGGGTCCGGTCGCGCTCGTCACCGGCCTGGGGCAGGTCGCGTTCACCTCGATCGTGGGCTTCGGCATCGCGCTGGCGCTCGGGATGGACCCCACTGCTGCGCTCTACGTGGCGGTCGCGCTCACGTTCTCCTCGACGATCATCATCGTCAAGCTGCTGTCGGACAAACGCGAGATCGAGGAGCTCCACGGCCGCATCGCGCTCGGCTTCCTCATCGTCCAGGACATCGTCGTGGTGCTGGTGATGATCGCCCTGTCGGTGTTCGGCGCCGACACCGGACAGAGCCTCTCGGGCGAGATCATCACCCTGCTGCTCAGCGCCACCGGTTTCCTGGTGGCCTTCGTGGTCATGGTCAAGTGGGTCCTGCCGTGGATCCTGCACCGCGTGGCCGGGAGTCAGGAGCTGCTGCTGGTGTTCGCCGTGGCATGGGCGGTCGCGGTCGCCGCGGTGAGCGAGTGGCTCGGGTTCTCCACCGAGGTCGGCGCCTTCCTCGCGGGGTTCGCGCTCGCGTCCACGCCGTTCCGCGAGGCGATCGGCGCATCACTCACCCCGCTGCGCGACTTCCTGTTGCTGTTCTTCTTCATCGAGCTCGGCGCCGGGCTCGACTTCAGCACCATCGGCGGCCAGATCCCTGCGGCCATCCTCCTCTCGGCGTTCGTGCTGATCGGCAACCCGGTGATCGTGCTGGTGATCATGGGGATCATGGGCTATCGCAAACGAGTCGGCTTCCTGGCGGGGTTGACGGTGGCCCAGATCAGCGAGTTCTCGCTGATCTTCGTCGCGCTCGGTCTGCAACTGGGCCACATCGGCGACGAGACGGTCGGACTCGTCACCCTCGTCGGTGTGGTCACCATCGGGCTCTCCACCTACCTCATCCTCTACTCCCACCCGATCTACGACCGCCTGGAACCGCTGCTGTCGGTCTTCGAGCGGTCCGAACCGACCAAGGGCGACGACAGCGACGAAGCGACCCACCCCGACGTGATCGTCTACGGCTACGGACGATTCGGACGAAACCTGGCCAAGGGACTCCACGACGCCGGGCAACGCGTGTTGGTCGTCGACTGGGATCCCGTCGCCGCCACCACCGACCAGCCCGAGGACGGGCTCGACATCGTCTTCGGCGACGCAGAGGATCCGCGCTACGCGGAGTCGCTGCCGCTGCACCACGTCAGCGGTGTGGTGAGCACCATCCCGAGCCTGCAGACCAGCCGGTCGATCGTGAGCGCGCTGCGGTCCCACGGGTACACGGGGCCACTCGCCTTGACGGCCCACGACGACGTCGGCGCCGAGCTGCTCGGCCGGCTCGACGCGCAGCTCGTGCTGCAGCCGTTCAGCGACGCCACCCAGCACGGCGTCGAGCAGTTGCTCGGCGCGTTCGACCGCGACGGCCTGTCGGAGCGCTGAGCGCGTCGTTTTCTCACCCGACGGGCCGGACGTGCCGATGCCACCACCTGTGAGAGAGGGCTCCGATCGTGGCACCGCCAGCACCCATCCGATCGTCGTCGCGCTCCTGCTCGACGACGACGACCGCTCGCCGGTCGAGTGGGCGCTCCGAAACTGGTCGGGCCCGGAGCTCGACATCCGCCACGTCCCGACGCTGAGCGCGCTCGACCGGATGATGGACCGTGACCCGCCCGAGGTGGTGGTCCTCGCGATCGACGACGACTCGGACCGGTCACCCACCTGCGCATTCGACGAGCTCGACGAGCTCGTCCTGTGCCACCCGCGGCTTCCCGTGGTGACGGTGAGCGGCCAGCCGGGACACGCGATGGCCACCGAGGCGGTGTGGCGAGGCGCCGAGGACCACGTCCGCAGGGTCGAGGCGAGGTCGGAGCGACTCGCCCGCGCCGTGCTCGACGCGGTGACGCGACGACGCAGGACGGACTCGGCGGCTCCAGCGTCCCCCTCCATGCTCGAACAGCGTCGCTCCGAGGACTCCCTGCGGTTCCAGGCGGACGTGCTCGCCACCATCGGCGAAGCGGTCGCGGCGACCGACACCGAGGGCCGCATCACGTACCTCAACGCCGCTGCCGAACGACTCTACGGCTGGCCCCTGGCCGAGGCACTCGGCCACGACGGCGGTTCCATCGGCGTCGGGTCCGGTCTGGCGGGTGCCGAGCTGCTCGATCGCCAACTGCGCAGCGGGCAGGCCTGGCGGGGTCAGATGTGGTTGCGCCGACGCGACGGCTCGCAGTTCTTCGGACGGGTCACCAACACGCCGCTGTTCGACGACGAGGGCGACGTGATCGGGATGATCGGGGTGACCTCGGACATCACCGACCGCCACGACGCCGAGGCCCGACTGGCCCACGAGGTCCGGCACGACCCGCTGACCGGCCTACCCAACCGGGTTGCGATCACCGACCGGATCAGTGAGCTCCTCGCGGAGCAACACGCCGGTGGCCCGACCGTCGCCGTGGCGTTCCTCGACCTCGACCGATTCAAGATCATCAACGACGGCCTGGGCCACACGACGGGTGACCGGGTGCTGCTCGCGGTCGCCGACCGTCTGCGCGCCACGGCGGACCCGGGCGTGACGGTCGGCCGCTTCGGTGGCGACGA
>SKRR01000361.1 GCA_007118345.1 Microthrixaceae bacterium
GCGGACGGCGTCGTGGACGGAGCGTCCCGAGGAGATCGCCAGGTTGACCAGATCGATGCACCTGACCAGGTCGGCGCCGCCAGCCGACCGGTCCCGGAACCGGCGACGATCCCGGCGCGCCGGATCGGAGTTCGGTCGAGGCAACGACACGATGGGCCCCGCCCGCCGATGCCGTCGGCGGGCGGGCACCGCCACGGCGCGCCGGGCCGACCGCGCCGCACGCTGCGGTGGTGACGGTCCCTCCGCGGCCAAACCGGCGACCCGCCATGGATGCGGCCGGTCGAACCCCAGCGCAACGAGCGTGGCGGCCGCACCGAGCAGACCCAGCAGCGCCGAGCTCATCGGAGCACCCGGGCGGTCAGGGCCCGCATCGCCACCCACCCCACGACATCGAGCACGACGCCACCGACCAGGCACAGTCGCCCCGCGGTCGAGGCCACCAGCGTGATCGCGACCTGCGGATCGAGCAGGGCGAACGCGCCAGCACCGAGCGGCGGCAGGAGCGTGAGCGCGATCGCCGAGCTCCGGGCCTGGGTGCCGAGTGAACGGGCCTCGTCCTCGACGTCGAGCCGGTCCGACACCGAGGCCGCCACCGCATCGAGCGCACTCGCGACGTCGCCGCCTTCGGCGTGGCCGATGCGCAGTGCGGCGGCCAGCAGCGCCACTCCCTCGATCTCGCGGGCTGCGGCCCATCCGCCGAGGACCGCATCGAGTGGGGCGCCGCGGTCCACCGCCACGACGACGCGGCGCAGGTCGGCCCCGACCGGCGGCGGGGTCGATGCTGCGACCTCTTCGATGGCCCCGAAGACGGTCGCGCCCGAGTCCACCGCACGGGCCAGCGCGGCGGCCGCGTCGGGGACCTGTCGGTCCACCAACGACCGGGCGCCGTCCCGTCCCATCAGCACGCCCCGTCGCCGCGATCGATGTTCCAGATGCACGTCGTGCCATCGACGCCGACCTCGTGGAGCGTCCGCACCTGTCGGACACCGGCGGGTCCTCGCCCGACCCCGACGAGCGCGTCGACCGCGTCACGCACCTGTCGTCGAACCGCATCGGCCTGAAGCTGCGCGTCGGCGGAGAGACACATCGTGACGAGACGATCGAGCGCTTCGTCGGGTCCACGGGCGTGGCACGTCGAACACCCACCGTCGTGTCCGGTGCTGAGGGCCCACACCATGTCGAGTGCCTCGGCGCCGCGGACCTCCCCGACGACGATCCGATCCGGCCGGAGCCGGAGCGCGGCCCGGACCAGATCACGGATCTCGATCCGGCCGACGCCGTCGGCGGAACCGGGGCGGGCCTCGAGGCGCACCACGTGGTCACCGCGGAGGCGCAGCTCGGCCACGTCCTCGATCGTCACGACCCGCTCGCCCGGCTCGAGCTCACCGAGCAGCGCGTTGAGCAACGTGGTCTTGCCCGAACCCGTCGGCCCGAACACGACGAGGTTCCGGCGGCGCGCGAGCAGGTCGCGCAGCTGTTCCACCACGCCCGGCGGCGCGATCGCCTCCAACGGCACCGCCGTTGCGGAGTGCCGGCGGAGTGCCAGCAGGGGGCCGTCCACAGCCAGCGGCGGCAGCACCACCGAGACCCTCGTCCCGTCCGGACGGCGTGCGTCGACGATGGGGTGGGCGCGGTCGGCCTGCAGTCCGAGCGGCGCGACGAGACGTTCGATCGCCCGGATGATCTGCGACCGGTCGACGAACACGTCGGTGGCCTCCAACCGGCCCCGGCGTTCGATCCACACCGCACCCGGACCGTTGACCAGCACGTCGGTCACCCCGTCGAGCTCCAGGAGCTCCTCGAGCACACCCAGACCCGTGAGCTCCGACGCGAGTCGTCGCACGACCTCTTCGAGGCGGACGCCCGACAGCAGCGGCAGCTCCTCGAGCACCAGCTCGCGGAGTCGTGACGTCGACGCTTCGGTTTCGGGCGCTGCACGGAAGCGGCGCCGCACCCGAGCCGTGGCAGCGCGGACGTCGTCGTCGGCGGGCCGGGACGAAGCGGCGGGCCGGTTCACGTCAGCGCCTCGAGCGACCGGCAGAACGAGCGGTTGGGACGACGCACCAGGAGCCCGGCGTCGACCCCCCGAGCCACAGCCGGGTCGACCTCGATGGTGGCGTCGACGCGCAGTCCGGTCACGTCGGCGACGTCGCGTCGGTCGAGCGCCCGACCGGCATCGAGGACCAGCGCCACCGAGTCGGCGCGCACACCACCACGCACGACGCGACGCAGCGAGAGGTAGCACGCACGCGTCACCAGCACCGAGCGGCCGGCCGAGGCGGCTGCGTCGACCAGAGCCGGCGCGGTGTCGACGCCGCGGCGACCGGCGTCGACGACCACCTCGGACCCGAGGGCGGCGAGCGCCGACACCGCCTCGTCGACCCCGTCGACCCCGTCGGCACCGACGCTCGCGTCGGAACTGCCGACACCGGATCCGCCGACCGGCAGGAGTCGGAGGTTCTCGGCAACGGGCACCAACAGGCGCGGCAGCACCTCGGGGTCGTGCTCCGAGGTCGCGAGCCAGTCGCACCACCCCGGACCATGCGGATCGGCGATGCCCAGCACCGCCGGGAGGTCACCGGCGAGGTCGACGAGCACCGTGGCGCGTCGGCGCGCCAGCACCAACGCCAGACCTGCGCTCGTGACGGTCACGCCGGATCCACCCTTGACCGACCAGAGCGTCCGCAGCACGACGACACCTCCCGGGTCCGCACCGGACCCATCGTTCGAGGAGGGGAAGCGCCGCGTTCGGCGGGGCCATGAACCTACGGCGGGCCTCTCCCGCTTGTCAGCGGGTCGGACGACCCGGCGCGCTCGGTCGGCCGTCCCGCCGGGTCAGCGCAATTCCGGCGTGCCAGCACTCAGGCGGTCAGCAGGTCCCGTGCGCCGCGGTCGCTCGAGGGGTGGCGCAGCTTGGACATCGCCCGTGCCTCGATCTGTCGGATCCGCTCCCGGGTCAGCGCGAAGTGCTGACCGACCTCCTCGAGGGTCCGGGGTTCACCGCGGTCGAGTCCGAACCGCAGCCAGAGGATCTCGCGCTCGCGTGGGTCGAGCGGAGCGAGCAGCCGGACGATCTCGTCGCTCAGCAACTCCTCCGCGGCCGCCTCGAACGGGGACGGTGCGCCGCGGTCCTCGACGAGGTCGCCCAGCTCGGCGTCACCGTCCTCCCGCAGCGGCTCGGAGAGCGACACCGGTTCGCTCGCGAAGCGCAACGCCTCGACCACCCGGTCCTCGGGCAGCTCGAGCTCCGCTGCGACCTCGGCGGTGGTCGGCGGTCGGCCCAGCGTCAGCTCGAGACGTGTCCGGGCCTTCTGCACCCGGGTGAGGGTGTCACCGGCGTGCACCGGGAGCCGGATCGTCCTGCCGGTGTTCGCGATCCCGCGCGTGATCGCCTGTCGGATCCACCAGGTGGCGTACGTCGAGAACTTGAAGCCCTTGCGCCAGTCGAACTTCTCGACGGCGTGCATCAGCCCCAGGTTGCCCTCCTGCACGAGGTCGAGCAGCGGAAGGCCGGACGCCTGGTACTTCTTCGCTATCGAGACGACCAGACGCAGGTTCGACTGGACGAACCGTTGTTCGGCCGCGGCGCCGGCACGGTCGGCACGTCGGAGCTCACGCCGTCGGGCGCCGGTGGGCGCGGGCTCGGCAGCCAGCTCGGCGCGCGCCGCGACGCCGTCCTCGATGCAGCGGGCGAGGTCGACCTCGTCCTCCTTGGTCAGCAACGGGTACTGGCCGATGTCGGTGAGGTAGAGCCGGACGAGGTCCTCCTCGTCGCGCTCTCCACGGTCCTTGGCCACGACGCACCTCTTCTGCCGTCGGACGGGGCCGAAGCCCCTCGAGTTCACTGTACGAGTTGCGTCAAGGACCTGCGGGTCCCGGACGGCTCGCTCGACTCATCGGCAGAACGGGGCCCGGGACCTGAGCGCGGGCTGACCACTCGCCCACTGTGACGCTTCGGGCGGAGCGGTCAGCGGCGCAGCAGGCTGCTCGCATGGGCGAGCCGCTCGGCGTGCAGTTGTGCGACGAGCAGCTCGTCCGGGTCGGCGTCCGGGGGCAGCAGCTGCCGCGCGACGGCGTCGCCATGCAGCAGCTCGTCGACGTCATCTGCGAGAACGATCCTCAGCCAGCGGTCGAGCGCGGGCTCGGCGGTGGGATCCACCGAGGCCCGTTCGGCACGCAGGGTGGCCACCAGCAGGGGCTGCACCACGCGGTGGGTGATCCACCACCGCTGCTCGGCGGGCACGTCGTCGAGCTCGGCGAGGTGCTCGAACAGCGCCGCGGTCGCAGGACCGGGTGCGATCACGAGCGTCTCGGCGTGGAGCACGGAGAGCTCCGGCAATCGCTCGAAGAACACCTGGGCGTGCCAGCCGTGGCGGCGGGACGACTCGCCGTAGCCGACGTCGACGACGTCCACACCGGTCGCACCGGCCCAGGCCCCGTACCGTTCGAACAACTGCCGCTCGACCCAGACGAGTTGCCCGATCCGTTCGGCACGCTCGAGCAGCGGGACCCACCCTCCGCGCATCCCGTCGTCGGGCGTCGCGGCGTCGGTCGTCGATGCGTCGGTCGTCGATGCGCCGGGGTCGGAGCGGTCCACCATCGGCGCCGAGTGTACGGGTTGGCCCAGTGCTGCTGAGCATCTGCTCGGGTTCGGTGATCGACGGCCCCCGGGCGCGCGTCGACGGGTCGCAGCGTCGATAGTCTTCGTCGCATGGGGCACAACCGAGCGATGAACAACGCCGAATCCACGGCGTGGAACACTTTTCTGTCCGCCCACGACCGAGTACTGGCGCGACTCGACGGCGACCTCGCCGCCGAGTGCGGCATGACCCTCGCTGAGTACGAGGTCCTGCTGCACCTCGCCGAGGCACCCGATCAACGGCTGCGGATGAACGAACTGGCCGAACTGGCCCGGCTGTCACCCAGCGGGCTCACCCGCAGGTTCGACGCCCTGGTCCGACGAGGCTGGGTGGCACGGGAACGCTGCGAGGACGACCGGCGCGGCGTCGTCGCCCAGCTGACCGCCGAGGGGTACGAGCGTCAGAAAGCGGCGGCCCCCGTCCACCTGCGGGGCACACGTGCGTACTTCCTCGACCAGCTCGACGACGACCAGCTGAGCGCGCTCGGCTCGATGATGGAACGGGTCGCCGAGTTGAGTTCCGAGCGACCCACGGCGCTCTCACGGGCCTGAGCACGCAGCGTCGGGCCTGGGACCGCGACGTCGGCGACCCGGCGTCAGCCCGATGGATCCCGAGCCTCGTCGACGGACCGGTAGGCGTTGGTGATCGGCAGTCGACGGTCACGCCCGAACGCCTTGGCCGACACCCGGAGCCCAGGTGGCGCCTGACGACGCTTGTACTCGGCGGTGTCGACGAGTCGGACGACCCGGGCGACGATCTCGGCGTCGTGACCGCAAGCGACGATCTGGGGCGCGGTGAGGTCGCCGTCGACGTACGCCTCGATGATCGGGTCGAGCACGTCGTAGGGCGGCAGGCTCTGGTCGTCGCGCTGGTCGGGTGCCAGCTCGGCTGACGGCGCCTTGGTGAGCACGCTGCCGGGGATTCGTTCGCCCTCACCGCGCTGGTTGCGCCAGTGGCAGAGTTCGTAGACCACGGTCTTCGGCACGTCCTTGATCACCGCCAGTCCACCTGCGGTGTCGCCGTACAACGTCGAGTACCCGACCGCGGTCTCGCTCTTGTTCCCGGTGGTGAGCACCAGCCAGCCGAAGGCGTTGGACAACGCCATCAGCACCACGCCGCGAATGCGTGACTGCACGTTCTGGTCGGCCAGCCCCGTCTCGTGGCCGTCGAAGGAGGGCGCCAACATCGAGGTGAGGGCGTCGTGGGCGGCCTCGATCGGGATGGTGCGGCACGACATGCCCAGGAGTTCACACAGCCGTTCCGCGTCACCGATCGAGTGGTCCGAGGAGTAGCGCGAGGGCATCAGCACCCCGTGCACACGGTCCGGTCCGAGTGCGTCGACCGCGAGCGCCGCGACGATCGACGAGTCCACCCCACCGGACAGCCCGATCACCACCTCGTCGAACCCGTTCTTGTCGACGTAGCCGCGCACACCGAGCACCAGCGCCGCCCAGATCTCGGCGAGCGGGTCGTCATCGTCGGCGAGCAACGGGGCAGGGGCCGGCACCGGTTCGGGCAGTGGTGCACGAGGGGGCGATGTCCCGGAGACTGCCACCGGTCGGGCGTCGGGAGCCGGACCGGTCGCTGCCACGGGGATGTCGACGGTCATCTCCGCGGGAGCGAACCGGGGCGCGCGGGCGAGGACGCTGCCGTCACCGTCCACCGCCAGGGAACCACCGTCGAAGATCAGCTCGTCCTGGCCCCCGAGGAGGTTTACGTACACGATGGGCAGGCCGGCCTCCTCGAGCCGGGCAGCGAGCACCTCCTCGCGACGGCGCTGTTTGCCACGCCGGAACGGCGACGCGTTCAGGTTCACCACCACCTGGGCTCCACGGCGCGCTGCGTCGACGGCCGGGCCGTCGTCGACCCACAGGTCCTCGCAGACCGTCACGGCGACGACCACCCCGGCGATGTCGTAGAGCGCCTGGCCGGCCGGTCCCGGATCGAAGTACCGGGGCTCATCGAACACGCCGTAGTTCGGCAACGCCCGCTTGTGGTAGCTGCCGACGACCCGGCCACCGTGCAGCACCGCCGCGGCGTTCCAGGGGCCGTCCTCGGCATCGTGCGGGTCCGCCCCCGGGTGGCGCTCACCGTCGACCCAGCCGACCACCACGGCGGCGTGTCCGTCCACCGCGGCGGCCAGTCGGTGCACCGCCGCGTGGACGTCGGCGACGAAGGCCGGTTTGAGCAGGAGATCCTCGGGCGGGTAGCCGCACACGGCGAGCTCCGGGAACACCACCAGGTCGGCCCCGGCGGCCTCGGCCCTGCGGTAGGTGTCGAGCATCTCGTCCACGTTGCCCCGCAGGTCACCCACCCGAAGGTCGAGCTGACCGGCCACCACCCGCAGCGTTCGGGTCATCGGAGCGGTTCCGGGGTCGGTGCGGGTGGCATTGCGGGATCGTACCGGTGGGCCGATCCAGGGGACCCACACCGCGCCGCCGACGCGCACCGACGTGCGGTCCCGGCCACGAGGACCGGACACCGCACGTCGGTGGTGTGCGCCAGTGGGCTCAGGCGAGCGCCGAGCAGATGGTGTTGACCATCAACCGGGCGACGACGTAGGGATCGATGTTGGCGTTGGGGCGCCGGTCCTCGATGTAGCCCTTGCCGTCCTGGGCCACCTGCCACGGAATGCGGATCGACGCACCGCGGTCCGACACGCCGTAGCGGAACTGGCTGTAGTGAGCGGTCTCGTGCAGACCGGTGAGACGGTCCTCGAACCCGTGGCCGTACCCCTCGAGGTGCTCCTCGACCTTGCCGGGGGCGCCCATCGCCTCGCACGCGGCGATGATCGGGTCGTAGCTCTCGCGCATCGCCTTGGTCGAGAAGTTCGTGTGCGCACCCGCGCCGTTCCAGTCGCCCTTGATCGGCTTGGCCGAGATCGAGGCGTTGACCCCGAAGGTCTCGGCCACCCGGTACAGCAGGTAGCGGGCCATCCACAACTGGTCGCTCACCTCGAGCGGACCGAGCGGCCCGACCTGGAACTCCCACTGGCCGAGCATCACCTCGGCGTTGGTGCCCGAGATGCCGAGCCCGGCGTCGAGGCAGGCGTCGGTGTGTGCCTCGACGATGTCGCGTCCGGCGATCTCGACCGCGCCGACGCCGCAGTAGTACGGGCCCTGCGGTGCCGGGTAGTAGTAGCCCTCGTTGGGCCAGCCGAGGGGCCGGCCCTCGGAGAAGAAGGTGTACTCCTGCTCGATGCCGAACATCGGCTCCTGATCGGCATACTTCTCCGCGATCGGCACCAGCTGCGCCCGCTTGTTCGTCGGATGCGGTTCGAGCGAGTCCGGCAGGAGCACCTCGCACATCACGAGGATGTCACCACCGCGTCGCAGCGGATCGGGACACACGAACGCTGGCTTGAGCACGCAGTCGGAGTTGCTGCCCTCGGCCTGGTTGGTCGACGATCCGTCGAACCCCCAGATGCCCGGGTCCTGGTTGTCGGCGAGGATCTTGGTCTTGGATCGCAGCATCGGAACCGGCTCGGTTCCGTCGATCCAGATGTATTCAGCCCGATATGGCACGTCGTGTCACCCTTCGATGTCGTGGGTCCCCGACCCGGGACCTGATGGCGGACCTGACGGGACGTGTGTTCCCACCCTCGGAGAGAGCAGTCACTGCCAGGCCCGTGCCGGTACCGCACGCAAGCGTACGGCCCGAGCGGGACGCAGGTTGCCGGACCGCTTTTTCGGACCCGTTGCCCAATTGTGAACGGCGTGTGAACTGCCCCGAACAGGATTGTCGGGTCCCGACGGACTGGGACCACACTGTCGTCCCGCGTCGCGGCGCCTGCGCCGCCGGCGACCACGATCGAGACGCCGGTGCGACCTCGATGGCAGGATGGAGCTGGATGGACCACCAACAGGACTACGTACTGCGCACCGTCGAGGAACGGCGGGTCCGTCTGGTGCGCCTGTGGTTCACCGACGTGCTGGGACAGATCAAGTCGGTGGCCATCTCCCCGGTCGAGCTCGACGCCGCATTCGAGGAAGGCCTGCAGTTCGACGGGTCCGCCATCGATGGATTCAGCCGGGTGCAGGAGAGCGACGTACTCGCCTTCCCCGACCCCAACTCGTTCCAACTCATGCCCGGAACCGGCGGCGAGGAGCTCACCGCCCGGATCTTCTGCGACATCGCCAACCTCGACGGCACGCCGTTCGAGGGCGATCCGCGCCAGGTCTTCAAGCGCAACCTGTCCGATGCA
>SKRR01000259.1 GCA_007118345.1 Microthrixaceae bacterium
GAGGTGCCGTTCATCCTCGCCGCCGAGCAGCTCATGGGCATCGAGGCCCCGCCGCGTGCGCAGTGGATCCGCACGATCCTCTTCGAGATGAGCCGGATCGCGAACCTGATCCTGTTCCTCGGCGACATGGGCGTGCAGCTGGGCGCGGTCACGCCCGCGTTCTACGCCTTCCGCGACCGCGAGTTCGTGCTCGACCAGATCGAACGTGTCACCGGTGGTCGCTTCCACCCGAACTTCGACCGCATCGGCGGACTCAAGGACGACCTGCCCAAGGGCTGGCTCGCCGACACGAAATCGGTCATGGAGAAGGTCCGCACCTTCTGCGACGAGATCGAGGGCCTGCTCATGGGCGGAGAGATCTTCGACCAGCGCACCCGCGGCATCGGCATCATCCCCCAGGACGTCGCCCTGCAGTACGGCCTGTCGGGCGCGAACGCGCGGGCGTCGGGGATCGACTGGGACCTGCGCCGCGACAACCCCGTCGGCATGGTGCACCCCGAGCTCGACTGGAAGGTCTGGACCCACCCCGACGGCGATTCGTTCGCACGGTTCTGGATCCGCCTCCAAGAGGTCCGCGAGTCGACCAAGATGATCGACCAGCTCGCCGACGGCCTGCCCAGCGGGCCGATCATGGCCAAGGTGCCCCGCATCATCAAGGTGCCCGCGGGTGAGGCCTACGTGGCCACCGAGAACCCCCTCGGCGAGATGGGCTTCTACGTCGTGTCGAAGGGTGACCTGACCCCGTTCCGGGTCAAGATCCGCTCGGCGAGCTTCAACAACGTGTCGATCACCCCGTGGCTGCTGCGCGGCGTGTACGTGCCCGACATCATCACGATCCTTGCGTCGCTCTACTTCATCCTCGGGGACATCGATCGATGAGCTCGACGGTCCTCCTCGGTCTCGAACTCGCGTACTGGCAGCAGACGGCCATCAGGGTCCTGGTGGGCCTCACCGCGCTGCTGCTGCTCACCGGCGGCGTCGTCTACCTGTACCTGTTCAAGTTCGTGTCCTTCATGCAGAGCCGTCTCGGCCCGATGGAGGCCGGACCGTTCGGGTCGCTGCAGCTGCTCGCCGAGGTCGGCAAGTGGCTCCAGAAGGAGGACATCGCCCCCGACCGCGCCGACAAGTTCATCTTCGGCCTCGCCCCCGCGGTGGTGCTCGCCTCGACGTTCCTGATGTTCGTCGTGATCCCCGCCGGGCCGAACGCCGTGATCGCCGACCTGCACACCGGCATCTACTTCGCACTCGCCGTGTCGTCGCTGTCGGTCATCGGCGTGCTCATGGCCGGCTGGGCCTCGGCGAACAAGTACTCGCTGATGGGCGCGCTGCGTGCGGGCGGCCAGCTCATCGCCTACGAGCTCCCGCTCATCCTGTCGGTCGTCGGTGTGGTGATCATGGCCGGCAGCCTCAACCTCCAGGACATCGTCGCCGCGCAGGCCAACGGTGCGATCTTCGGCTGGGACGGCATCGGCAACCCGTTCATCCTCAGCCAGTTCGTCGGCTTCGTGATCTTCATGATCGCCGTGCAGGCCGAGCTCACCCAGTCGCCGTTCGACATGCCGATCGCCGAGTCCGAGCTCGTCGCCGGCTACCAGGTCGAGTACTCGGGCATCAAGTTCCTCGTCTACTTCATCGCCGAGTTCGCGACCGCCGTGGCGTTCGCCGCGATCGCCTCGACGCTGTTCCTCGGCGGCTGGGACCTGCCCGCCTCGTGGGGCATCGGTGACGGCGCGATGCACGTCATCGGCCCGATCAACATCTCCATCAAGGCCGTGCTGCTCGTCGGTGTGGTCTTCTGGGCACGCTTCTCGCTGCCTCGTTTCCGAGAGGACCAGCTCCAGGCGCTCGCCTGGAAGGTCCTCATCCCGCTGTCGCTCGCGAACATCGTGCTGACCTCGATCTTCAAGGTGGCGTTCTGATGCCCCCCAAGCCGAAGCTCCCAGGCGTCCTCAAGGGCATGGGCATCACCATGCGCACCGCCCTCGACACCATGTTCCCCGACGGGCCGCTGCGACCGCCGTCGCCCGCCAAGGGCGCCGCGACGGTGCAGTACCCCCGTGAGAAGGAGGAGCCCGCCGCACGTTCGCGCGGGGTCATCGCCCTCAAGGAGGAGAACTGCACCTCGTGCATGCTGTGCGCGCGCGAGTGCCCCGACTGGTGCATCTACATCGAGGCGCACAAGACCCTGGCCCCGCCCCGGCGTGAGGGCGGCAAGCCCCGCTCGGTCAACGAGCTCGAGCGCTTCGACATCGACTTCTCGCTGTGCATGTACTGCGGGATCTGCGTCGATGTCTGCCCGTTCGAGGCGCTGTTCTGGTCCCCGGAGTACGAGTACTCCGAGCCCCGCATCGCCGACCTGCTGCACGACAAGTCGCGGTTGGGCCAGTGGATGGAGACCGTTCCTGACTTCGAGGCGCTCGAGTCGGGCTCCGAGGTCAAGGTCAAGAAGGTGCCCCGGTGACCGGACTCGTCGCGCTGCTGGCGCAGGTCGGAACCGAGGCGCAGGTCGACACGACGTTCGACGTGCCGGCCAACGTCGTCTTCGCCGTCACCGCGGTGTTCATGATCGTCGCCGCGCTGCGGGTCGTGACCACGAAGAACATCGTGCACGCGGCGCTGTGGCTGATCATCGTGCTCGGCGGGGTCGGCGTGCAGTACCTGCTGCTGCAGGCCGAGTTCGTCGCCGTCACCCAGTTCCTCGTCTACCTGGGCGCCATCGTGGTGCTGATCCTCTTCGGCGTGATGCTCACCCGGGCGCCGCTCGGGGTGTCGACCGACCTCGACAACGACCTCAAGCCGCTCGGCATTGGCGCCGGCCTGGTGCTGGCGGTGGTGATGGGCTTCGCGCTCATCCAGAGCTTCGGCGCCGACCAGCTCGACTTCCGTGCCTACGACTCCGCACTCGGCCTCGACGATCCCCAGACCGCCGCCGCCGGGCGCACCGGCGCGGTGGCCGACGGGATCTTCGGCCAGTACCTCATCCCCTTCGAGATGATCTCCGTGCTCCTGCTCGCCGCCCTCATCGGGGCCATCGTCCTGGCGCGACGGGACTGAGGGGGCCGATCATGCTGCTGAACCAGTTCCTCCTGCTCTCCGCGATCCTCTTCTGCATCGGCGTCTACGGCGTCATCGTGCGCCGCAACGGCGTGCTGGTGCTGATGTCGATCGAGATCATCCTCAACGCGGTCAACATCAACCTCGTCGTGTTCTCCACCTACTGGGGGATCGGCGGACAGGTCTTCGCACTCTTCATCATCTCGATCGCCGCCGCCGAGGTCGGCGTGGGACTCGCGATCGTGCTGCTCATCTACCGGAACCGACGCTCCATCGACATCGATGAGCTCGACGAGCTGAAGGGCTGATTCACATGTGGTTCTTCCGCAACGTCTGGATCGTCCCTGCGCTCATGGCGCTGTCGGCGGTGCTCATCCTGTTCTTCGGCAAGCGGCTGCCCCGCAAGGGCTCCGAGATCGGCCTGCTGTTCGTCGGTCTGTCCCTGGTCTTCTCGTTGCTCACCGCTGGTGCCTGGCTCGGATGGGTCGACGACGACGAGGGCCCCACCCAGGGTGCGGCCGCCACGTTCAGCGAGGTCGACGAGAACTGCTCGAACCTCGCCGACGAGGCACGCGCCGGTGGTGAGCTCGACCTCGACGCCACCGAGGCCGGCGACCACGGCGGCGACGAGACCGCAGCGGGCGCCGCGTCCACCACCGTCACCGGTGGTCCCGACGCCACCGCCGGCCCCGATGTGGTCGCACCCGCCTCGGGCGTGCCCCCGGGCGAGGGCGAGTCCGCCAGCGCCGCCGTCGCGGCGGCCGAGGAGGGCGAGGAGTACAGCTCCACCCGTCCGATCGTCAGCTGCGTCGCCTGGTTCGGCAGCGGTGACACCTCGATCTCGATCGGCACGATGGTCGACGGGCCGTCGGTGCTGATGCTCGTGGTCGTCACGATCATCTCGCTGCTCGTCCACGTCTTCTCGACCGACTACGTCAAGGGCGACCGCCGCTACACCCACTACTTCGCCTTCCTGTCGCTGTTCACCGCCTCGATGCTGTTCTTCGTCCTGTCGGAGAACACCCTGCAGATGATCGTCGGCTGGGAGTTGGTGGGCGTGTGCTCCTTCGCGCTCATCGGGCACTGGTGGGAGGAGAAACCGAACTCCGACGCTGCGCTCAAGGCGTTCATCACCAACCGCGTCGGCGACGTCGGCCTGCTCGTCGGTGTGATCATCTTGTTCTTCGCAGCGGGCAAGTCGTTCTCGATCCTCGACATCAACATCGCGGCCGCCGAGGGTGCCATCAACCAGGGCGTGCTGCTCATCGCCTCGCTCTGCCTGATCGCCGCGGTGATGTCGAAGTCGGGCCAGTTCATCCTGCACACCTGGCTGCCCGACGCCATGGCCGGTCCCACCCCGGTCTCGGCGCTGATCCACGCCGCGACCATGGTCGTGGCCGGCATCTACATGGTCGCCCGCCTCTACCCGGTGTTCTGGGAGGGCCTGTCGATCCCCGGTTCGTCGATCAACGCGCTGGCGATGGTCGGTGCGGTCACCGCGCTGTTCGGGGCGCTGTTGGCCTTCGTCCAGAAGGACATCAAGAAGGTGCTGGCCTACTCGACGGTGTCGCAGCTGGGCTTCATGGTCACCTCGCTCGGCATCGGTGCGTGGACGGCGGCGATGTTCCACCTGTTCACCCACGCCTTCTTCAAGGCGACGCTGTTCCTCGGTGCCGGCTCGTTGTCCCACGCCTGTCACCACAGCTTCAACATGGTCGACGACATGGGCGGCCTTCGGAAGATCATGCCGAAGACGTTCTGGACCTACCTGATCGCCACCGGCGCGCTCGCGGGCATCTTCCCGCTGTCGGGGTTCTGGTCCAAGGACGAGATCCTGGCAGGCACCGGCTCGTTCCCCGGCACCAGCGGCGCCAACGGCGAGTACCACCTGATGCTGATCATGTTGCTGCTCGCGGCGTTCTGCACCGCCGCCTACATGACCCGCACCATCTGGTACGCCTTCTACGGCGAGTTCCGCGGCCACGGCCACCCGCACGAATCGGGACCGGCCATCACCATCCCGCTGATCATCCTCGCGACGCTCGGCGCGATCGCCGGTCTGGCCAACCTGCCGTTCAACCTCGGCCCGATGGAGAAGTACCGCTTCGAGCACTTCGTCGAGCCGGTCGGGTTGTACTTCCCGAGCCTCAGCCACGCCGACTTCCACCCGGTGCTCGCGGTGTTCTCCGTCGCGGTCGGACTGTCGGGCATCGCGGCGGCGTACTTCTACTACTGGAAGGGTGCCTTCGCGCCGCTCCAGGGACTCTCGGAGCGCAACAAGGCTGCTGCGTGGGGCAAGAACGTGCTGGTCAACAAGTACTACTTCGACTGGCTGTACACGACCGTCATCGTCGGGTTCGTCAAGGGCCCGCTCGCACGTGCGGCCAACTGGGCCAACCAGCACGTGCTCGACGGCGTGGTGAACGGTGTCGGCCGCGGATCGGCCGCTACTGGCAAGTGGGTCTACGACAACGTGGACCAGAAGGTCGTGGATGGTGCGGTCAACACCTCCGCTGCCGCTTCGGGCGGTGCGGGTGGGGTGCTGCGCCTGATCCAGACGGGTCGCGTGCAGCAGTACGCCGCACTGTTCTTCGTGGCCGCAGCGGTCCTGACCGGTGTGTTCGTGGTGTTGGTCGGCTGATGACGAGTAGGGAGCGCCGAAACCGATGACAAGTTTCCTGAACGACTGGGGTCTCATCCTCGTCACGTTCCTGCCACTGGCAGGTGCGTTGGTGATGATGGCCGTCCCCAAGGAGTCGGAGGCCGCCATCAAGGCAGTGGCTCTCGGCACCGCGCTTGCAACCGCGGTGATCGGTGCTCTGCTCCTGATCGACTTCGACTACGGCGACGCAGGAGCGTTGCAGTTCCTCCAGGACCGGTCGTGGATCGAGCTGATCAACAGCCGGTTCATCCTGGGCCTCGACGGACTGTCGCTGCCGCTGCTCGCCCTGACCCTCGGCATCGTGCCGCTGGTGATCATCTACAGCCTCGGGCACCTGCCCGACCCGGGGAACCCCAAGGCGTTCTTCGCCCTGATCCTCATCCTCGAGACCGGCATGGTCGGGTCGTTCCTGGCCCAGGACCTGATCCTGTTCTTCGTGTTCTTCGAGGTCGTGCTGCTGCCGATGTACTTCCTGATCGGCGTGTGGGGCGGACCGGAGCGCAAGTACGCGTCGATCAAGTTCTTCCTCTACACGCTGTTCGGTTCGGCGCTGATGATCGTGTCGTTCCTCGCGGTGTACTTCCTTTCCACTGACGCCGCCGGCGACGCGGTGCGCACCTTCGACATGCGCATCCTGTCGGACCTCGGCGGGTCGGGCATCGCCCGCACGACCGCCATCGTGATCTTCGGCGGCATGTTCATGGGCTTCGGCATCAAGGTGCCGATGTTCCCGTTCCACACCTGGCTGCCCGACGCCCACACCCAGGCGCCCACCGCCGGTTCGGTGATCCTGGCCGCCGTGCTGCTGAAGCTCGGTACGTACGGCTTCATCCGCATCGCCATCCCGATCCTGCCCGAGGGCGCCCGCTGGTGGGCACCGATCATCGGTGTGCTCGCCGCGATCGGCATCATCTACGGCGCGCTCGGTTGTCTCGCCCAGACCGACATGAAACGCCTGATCGCGTTCTCGTCGGTGGCGCACATGGGTTATGTGATGCTCGGCATCGCCACCCTGACCGACTTCGGCATGAACGCCGCCGTGTTCGGCATGGTCGCCCACGGCCTCATCACCGGCATGCTCTTCTTCGTCGCCGGCTCGATGAAGGACCGCTACCACACCCTCGACATGCGTCGACTCGGTGGTCTGCTGGTCTCGGCGCCCAAGATGGGCTGGATCCTCGGTCTCGCGACGATGGCGTCGCTCGGCCTGCCGGGCCTGGCGGGCTTCTGGGGTGAGTTCCCGGCGATTCTCTCGGCGTACCAGCCCGCGGTCGGGCTCAACGTGGCGCTGTTCCGCACCCTCATGGTCGTCGCCGCCATCGGCACGGTGTTCGCCGCGGGCTACCTGCTGTGGATGTACCAGCGCACCGCGTTCGGCACCCCCACCGACGAGTTCGCCGAGGATCCAGAGATCACCGACGTGGGCCCCACCGAGTGGGTCGCCTGGACCCCGATCCTCATCCTCATCGTCGTGTTCGGCTTCTTCCCCGGCCTGATCTTCAACGTGACCGACCCGACGATCTCCGCGATCGCCGGTCTCGTGGGCGGGAACTGATCCACTGTGTCGACGCTGCTGGCCGCCCTCTCCCAACTGGCACCCGATCCGGGGTACTCCACGCCCCGGATCGACTGGCACGGCCTCGCGCCCGAGATCGTGCTGTCGGCCGGCGGTGCACTGCTCGTGCTGCTCGACGCGATCAAGCTGGAACGGGCCAAGGCGTGGATGCCGGCACTCGCGAACCTGACGCTGCTCGGCACGCTGATCCCGATCCTGACCCTCGCGGTCGAGGGCAGCACCAGGTCGCTCTTCGGCGGGTCGTTCGTGGTCGACCCGATGTCGCTGCTGTTGAAGGCGATGTTCCTGGTCGTCGGCTACGTCGTGATCCTGTTGTCGACGAACTACGTGGCCGAGGGTGACTACTGGGAGAGCGAGTACTACACGCTGCTGACCACGTCGATCCTCGGCATGGTCGTCATGGCCTCGGCGCGTGACCTGCTGATGATCTTCGTGGCCCTCGAGCTGCTGTCGATCCCCGCCTACATGCTCGCCGCGTGGCGCAAGGGTGGCCGGACCAGCAACGAGGCCGGAATGAAGTACTACCTGATGGGCGTGTTCGCGTCGGCCATCCTGCTGTACGGCATGTCGTTGATGTACGGCGTCGGGCGCTCGACCCGACTCGACGTGATCGCCGAGAACCTCGCCCGCCCCGAGATGCAGTCGGGGGTGCCGATCGTGACCTTGGCGATGGTCTTCATCGTGGTCGGGTTCGCGTTCAAGGTCTCGGCGGTGCCGTTCCACCAGTGGGCACCCGACACCTACGAGGGCGCGCCCACGCCGGTGACCGCGTTCCTGGCGGTGGCCTCGAAGGCGGCCGGGTTCGTGGCGCTCATCCAGGTGGTGTTCTACGGCTTCTACGTGCGTCCCGACATCATCGAGCCGCTGTTCTTCGTGCTGGCGGTCGCCTCGATGACGGTCGGCAACCTGATCGCGCTCCGCCAGACCAACGTGGTGCGAATGCTCGCCTACTCGGGCATCGCCCAGGCCGGGTTCATGCTGGCGCCGTTCGTGGTGGTGGGCGACAACTTCGACTCGGCGCTCTCGGCGGTCGTCATCTACCTGGTGATCTACGCGGCGATGAACCTGGGAGCGTTCGCGGTGATCATCGCGATCGCGCGCAAGACCCGCTCCGCCGAGATCACGAGCCTCGGCGGCCTGTTCAGCTACATGCCCGGCATGACGGTGGCGATGACGATCTTCCTGGCGTCGCTCACGGGCATCCCGCCGCTCGGCGGGTGGTACGCGAAGTTCAGCGTGTGGTCGGCGTTGCTGGGTGCCGAGACGGCGCTGGGTGTCGCCATGGCGATCGTGATGGCGGTCAACACCGTGATCGCCGCGTACTACTACCTGAACATCGCCAAGACGATGTGGTTCGACGACGCCCCCGACGGCGACGTCGCACCGGTCAAGGTGCCGGTGGGCCTCACCGGCGCAGTGGGGATCGCCCTGGTGGCCACGCTGGTGTTCGGCGTGCTGCCCGGGCTGCTCACCGACATCGCCGCCTTCGGACCGGTGAGCGCCGCGCTCGGCGGCGGCTGAGCCGGTCACGGGTGCACA
>SKRR01000129.1 GCA_007118345.1 Microthrixaceae bacterium
ATGCTCGACACAGGAGCGGTCACCCTCGAGGAGATGGCCGCCGTCGCGCACCGCAGCAGGACCGCGGCGGCCGACAACCCGCACGCTCAGTTGAGGGATTCCCCCTCGGTCGACGAGCTGCTCGCTGCCGAGCGGGTCTTCGACCCCCTCGGAGTGCACGACTGTCCGCCCATCAGCGACGGCGGGGTCGCGGTCGTGATCGCGGCCGAGGACGCCGCCCGGGAGTGGTGTGATCGTCCGGCGTGGATCAGCGGGATCGACCACCGCATCGACAGTCACAACCTGGGCGCACGTGACCTGACCCGTGCGCCATCGGTGGCGATCGCCGCCGAGCACGCCGGCGTCGGTGCCGGGCCCGTGGACGTGGCCGAGCTGGTCGCGCCGTTCACGCATCAGGAGAAGATCCTGCGGACCGAGCTGGGTCTCGGTGATGACGTGGCCGTCAACCCGTCGGGCGGGGCGCTGGCCGCCAACCCGATGATGGCGGCCGGACTGATCCGCATCGTCGAGGTGGCGAACCGGATCATCGACGGCAGCGTCGACCGGGGGGCGGCGCACGCCACCGCCGGCCAGCTGCTGCAACAGAACCTCGTGGCCGTGCTGGAGGGTGAGTGATGGGTGCGAATCGAGTGGCCGTCGTCGGAGTCGGCCAGACCAAGTATGCAGCGGTGCGCGGCGACGTGTCGTTGCCGGGGCTCCTGCGTGAGGCCGTGTTCCGTGCGCTCGCCGATGCGCATATGACGATGGACGACATCGACGCCATCGTCGTCGGCAAGGCGCCGGACTTCTTCGAGGGCATGATGATGCCCGAGCCGTACCTGGCCGAGGCGCTCGGCGCGGTCGGCAAGCCGCTGCTGCGTGTCCACACCGCCGGCTCCGTCGGCGGCTCGACCGCCGTCGTGGCCGCGTCCCACGTGGAGTCCGGGGTGTACGACCGGGTGCTGACGATCGCCTGGCAGCAGCAGTCGGTCTCCGAGGCGATGTGGGCGCTGTCGTTCCCCATCCCGTTCCAGCAGCAGCTGGTGGCCGGTGCCGGTGGCTACTTCGCGCCGTTCATCCGCGAGTACATGCGCCGTTCGGACGCACCGGAGGACATCGGCATCCTCGTTGCGCTCAAGGATCGGCTCAATGCGCTCAAGAACCCCTTGGCGCACCTGCACGAGCCCGAGATCACCTTCGACTCCGTCAAGGAGTCGTTCATGCTCTGGGAGCCGATCCGGTATGCGGAGACCTGCCCGTCCTCTGACGGGGCCATCGCTCTCGTGCTCGCGGGTGAGCAGGCCGCCGAGGCCGCAGCAGCGTCGTCGGGGATCCCGCCGGCGTGGATCCACGGCACCGCGATGCGCTCGGAGCCGGCCACCGCGTCGGGCCGGGACCAGGTGCTGCCCCAGGCCAGCCTCGACTGCGTCGACGATCTCTACCGGCAGGCCGGCATCACCGACCCCCGTGCGCAGATCGACATGGCGGAGATCTACGTGCCGTTCTCGTGGTACGAGCCCATGTGGATGGAGGGCCTGCGGTTCGCGCCCGAGGGCGAGGGCTGGAAGATGACCGAGTCCGGTGCCACTGCGATGACGGGGGACCTTCCCGTCAACTGCTCCGGCGGCGTGCTGTCGACCAACCCCATTGGTGCCTCGGGCATGATCCGCTTCGGAGAGGCAGCGATGCAGGTCCGGGGGCAGGCCGGTGATCACCAGGTCGACGGCGCCAAGCTCGCGATGGGCCACGCCTACGGTGGAGCGGCGCAGTTCTACGCCATGTGGATCGTCGGGACCGACAAGCCCTGAGGCACTGATCCTCGATCGGCCGAGCGTGCCCCGACGTCCGGGGCGAGGTAGCAGTGGCCGTGGGGGTGACGGCCGTCGGGCAACGACGGGTTCGGCGCGAACCCGGGTCCGAGGTCGGCGACGGTCATGACGGGTCGGATCCCCGACCAGCGCACCGATACCCGTAGTGGCCCCGCAGCGTGGAGCCTTCCGTTGGTCGGCGTGGTCGAGGTGCCAGTCCACGCGACCACGCCATGGGCGACGTCGACGGTGTCGGTCCCCCTGAGGCTGTGGCTCTACGATCCCCGTCGATGTCCGGGAGCAGTGCGTGAGTCATCCGATCCACCCAGCGCCGACCCCGGTGACACCATGGTCCGTCCCACCGCGCCGGCGTGGCCGCGGGCTGATCATCTCGGGTCTCGTGCTGCTCGTGGCCTCCCTCGTCGGCGGGTTCGGGCTGGGTGCACTGGCGGTGTCGAACATCGATCTCGCCGAGCTCGAACGCGACGTCGTGATCGACGGGTCGGGTGACCGGCTCGTGCCGGGAGAGATCGACTTCAGGGTGCCCGAGCTGGGTGGGTCCGAGTCGATGCGCGTCGGTGTGGCGTTGAGCTCCTCGCCCACCGATCCACCCGAGTGCTCGATACGCGATGAGGACGGCGCCGAGATTCCGCTGGACGAGGCCGCGCGCGACACGCAGCTCTACGACGTCAACAACCGGTACCCGGGTTACCAGGTGCTGGCCACCGCCGGGCTGTCGACAGGCTCCTACACTGCTCGATGCGGCGACGAGGTCGCCGACATGTCGAGCGGACTGAGCTTCACCGTCGGTCGCACCTTCGCGTTCGACGACGTCACCGGGGTCTTCGGCGGGTTGTTCGCGGCGATCGGAGTGGCGATCGTCGCCGGCCTGCTGTTCATCCTGGGACTGATCCTCTTGATCGTCGGCCTGGTGCAGCGCTCCAAGAGCGACCGAGCCGGACCGGGCGCCTACCCGCCCGGTCCCTATGGTCAACCCGGACCCTACGGCCCACCCGGCCAGCCAGGTCCCTACAGCCAACCTGGGCCCTACGGTCAGCCAGGTCCCTACGGTCAGCCAGGTCCCTACGGTCAACCTGGGCCCTACGGTCAATCTGGGCCCTACGGTCAACCCGGTCCGTATGGCCAGCCCGGTCCGTATGCGCCGCCGGGGTACGGCCAACCGGGTCAGCACCCGCCGGCGTCCCAGCCGGGTGGGCAGCCCCCACCGACCGGGCCGGCGCCACCGGCGCCGCCCCCGAGCGACGGGCCCGCCGATGGCGGCTGGACGGTCCCTCCTTCGAAGCACTGAGACGAACCGGGCGCGTTCGTGCACGCTGGAATGTGCACGAACACGCCCGGAACGCGTCGGGAGTGGTGCCGCTCGTCAGGTGTTCGCGAAGGGGTCCGAGCCGTGCTTGCGCGACGCGGTTTCGATGAGCTCGGCGGGGTAGCTGCCCTGGGGTTCGTACACCAGTGCCGAGTCGTCGACTCCCTCTGCGTAGAACTGTGCGGCCCAGCGACGGAACTTGGTGAACGGGCCGTCGGTGTCGGCGAGCGCGGGGCGCACCAGGTGGGCCTTGTTCTCCCAGATGGGCTTGTCCTCCTGGACCTGCTTGTGGATCTCGTCGACGAACGCCTGGCCCACGGTCGAGTTCAGCGCGGCGTCGTCGCCGAGCTTGCGGACGCAGAAGGTGAAGCGCATGTGGCATGCCGAGTCGCTCAGCGGCACGTTGCACCCCATCAGGACCGTGTCGACGATGCCCGAGAAGTGGATCACGCTGAATCCGGGACCGTAGGAGTCGGCGTCGATGCGACCGTCGACCACGCCCCGGGGTGTGGGGAACCGCTGGCGCGAGCGCATGTGCGAGAACGGGCCGTCCATCTCGTAGGCCTCGAGTTCGGGGACCTCGTCGGTGTGGTGCACGTAGCGGAAGTGCGCGGAGTCGACGCCGTTCTCGGCCAGCTCCTGCCAGGGCGCCTCGACGCGGTAGTCGCGGGTGACCGGTTCGGTGAAGTTCTCGGGGTCGTTGAACTCGGGCACCTCGGGCACCTCCCACATGGGTGCGGCGTCCTCCGGGTGGTACCAGGCCATGATCAGGCCGTTGCGTTCCACGGTCGGATAGGACCGCACGCAGGCCTTCTTGTTGGTGCGCTCCGAGTAGGGGATCTTCGTGTTGGTGCCGTCGGGGGCGAACCGCCAGCCGTGGAACGGGCAGACGAGCTCTTCGCCGTCGACCGAGCCACCGTGGCCGAAGTGTGCGCCGAGGTGCGGACAGAACGCGTCGTTGACGTGCGGGACGCCGTTGTCGTCACGCCACAGCGCGAGGTGACGGTCGAAGTACTCCAGTGGGAGGACCTGGCCGACCTTGACGTCGCCGGGCCACGCAACCTGGAACCATCCGTAGGGGATCGGGAAGGGCGATCGCATCGACATGGGTGCCTCCGAAGGGCGAGAAGTAGAACGCGTTCTAGTTTATCGCCTGAGGTCGACCGTGTCCCGTCGAACCGGGGACGACCCCGGTTCGACACCGGTTCACCGGGCGGAGATGCCGTCCCCCTCGAAGACGTTGCCGCGGTACCACTCGTACGTCCTGCGGGCGCCGGACTCGAGGTCGACGGCCGGCCGGTGGCCGGTCGTCGCGATCGTGTGGGTCATGTCGGGGCAGCGCCGGTAGGGCGACCCCGGCGCGGTCTCGCCCGGGACGATCCTCAGGTCCCGGCCGACGACCCGGCAGAGCAGCTCGCCGAGCTCACCCATCGTGACCTCGGGCGACTGCACGCCCAGGTTGAACGTGCCACCCACCGCGTCGTCGGTGTCGAGCAGGCGGACCAGGTACTCGATGGCATCGTCGATGAAGCAGAAGGTGCGACGGTGGTCGATCGAGTAGACGACGAGCTCGTCGCCGTCGGCCGAGTCGTGGATGCGCTGCAGCACCTGGGGGATGACGTGCGCCAGGCCCATGCGCGGCCCGTAGAAGTTGTGGGGCCGCACGATGGTGAACGGCAGGCCGGAGTGGTGGCACAGCGCCTCGCCGTAGATCTTCGACAGCATGTAGCTGGTGCGGGGGCGATCGAGCGCCGAGACGGTCAGGGGCGTGGTCTCGGGCGAGGGGATCGGCAGCTCGAAGAACTGCTGGGTGCCGACGTACACCTCGCTGGTGGAGGGGAACACGAACCGTTCCAGGGCCTGCTGTCGGCCGGCGAGGTCGAGCATCGCGGTCAGCATCGTGACGTTCTCGCGCAGCACCTCGTTCGGTCGTTCCAGCACGTTCTGCACGCCGAGCAGCGCGGCGAAGTGGAAGACGTGGGTGTAGTCGTCGCCGAGGACGCCCAGCGAGGAGGGGTCCCGGAGGTCGGCGACGTGCACCGAGAACCCCGGGCGGGCCGACAACTCTGCGAGCAGTTCATCTTGGACCCCGCGACTGAGGTTGTCGACGAGGTCGACGGTGGCGCCGTCGTCGAGCAGGCGTCGTGCGAGCTGTGCGCCGATGAACCCGGCCCCACCGGTGATCAGGGCCCGTCGTTGTGTCATCGTGTCTCCGGATCAGGGTTGATGGGGGCGGGGTCGGTGGGGGGAGTCGTCGCGGCGACGGACGGAGTGACCGTCCCTCGACCGATCGAGGTGACCGCGCAGCCGAGGTCGAGCAGCTGGGTGCGCTGGTCGGCGCTCAGGACGCTGAACGCGTCGATCACCACCGGGCGGGCGTCATCCAGCCAGGCGGCGAGGTCGAGCGTGCGATAGGCGTCGTGGGGCACCGCGAACACCACCGCGTCGACGTCGACGGGGCTGGGCAGCTCACCGGGGATCGCTCGGTCGAACTCCTCCCAGTGCTCGACGAGCGGGTCGTGTGCGACCACGGTGGCCCCCGCCAGCTCGGCGGCGCGCACGAAGGTCTCCGACGGCGAGTACCTGGTGTCGCCCACGTCCTGGCGGTAGCTGATGCCGAGCAGCGCGATGCGTCGCCCCGACAGCTCGCCGCCGAGCAGGTCCTTCACGCGTTCCAGGGTGGCCAGCGGCGCCTCGTCGTTGGTGCGGACCGCGGCGGTCGACATGGGGAACTCCATCGGCAGGTCCCACAGCTGCTGCGCCGCGAGCTTCGCGAACAGCGGGTCCTTGGTCAGGCAGTAGCCACCAACGCCGAACCCGGGGGTCCGCATGTTGGCGTGGGTGGGGCGCAGCCGGATCGCGTCGACGACCTCGAAGAGGTCCACGCCGACCGCCTCGGCGAAGCGGCTCCATTCCTCCATGAGGGCGATGGTGGTCGCCCGGAAGGTGTTCTCGAGCACCTTCGCCGTCTCGGACGCGGTGGTGTTGGACACCCGGGTGAGGGGGTGCTCGGAGGTGTCGATCACGCTGCGCAGGAACTGCTCGGCGGCGTCGGCCGCGGTGGGTGTGTGACCGGCGTAGACACGCCAGTAGTCGACGATCGAGCGGAAGTACTCCGCGCCGGGCATGACCCGCTCGTAGGAGTGGGCCACGAGCACCGAGTCGGGGTCGATCCCCCTGGCGGTGAGCTCCTCGGCCAGCGTCGGCACGACGATCTTCTGTGTCGTACCTGGCGGCACCGTGGTCTCGACCAGCACCAGCGTGCCGGGGCGCACGTGGGCCCCGATGGTTCGGATGGCGGCCTCGAAGCCGGTGAGGCGCAGCTCGGGGGTGTCGCTGCGCCAGGAGATGTCGAGCGGCACGTCGACCACGACGACGTCTGCGGCCGAGTAGGCGGCGGGATCCTCGACGCAGATCAGGTTGTGGCGTGCCCGTGCGCCGTCGAGGGCGGCGGTGAGCTCGGCGTCGGTGGTCTCGAAGGGGAAGCGACCCGCGTTGAGCGCGTCGATGCGCTGCCGCCCGGCCGTGTCGCCGAGGTCGATGCCCACGACCGTGTACAGCGGTGACGTTCCACCCGCAGGGGCACCGGCGCCCCGGGGTGTCCCCGCGGAGGCGACGGCGATGGCCATCGCGGCGCCCACGAAGCCCAACCCCTGGACCGCCACCACGGGTCGGTCCGGCGCGCCGAGTGGCGCGAGCCCCTCGGCCGCGGCGAGTCGGTCGATGATCGCCGCACGGGGCTCGGGCGCGGCGCCGTGGTCGATGGGTGTGGCGGTGTCGGTCACTGGGATCCCACGGTACGGGGCGGCGCAGTGCGGTACCACCCCTGGGCCCGGGCGGATCTCCTCACCGTCGGGCGTCCAGCGCCGTGCGGTAGATCGAGCCGTAGCGGGCCACCGTGGCGTCCACGGTGAACCGTTCCAGGGCGTCCGCTCGCGCGGCCGCCCCGAGACGTCGACGTTGCTCGCCGTCGTCGACGAGCTCCGCCGCGACCGCAGCGAGCGCAACGGGATCCTCGGGCGCCACCACCCGTCCCGTGCGGCCGTCGTCGAGCTCTTCGCGCACCGACCCCACGTCGGTGGCGACGATCGCCACGCGGGCGAGCATCGCCTCCATGATCGTCACGGGCAGGCCCTCGACCCGTGACGGCAGCACGAACACGTCGTGGCGGCCGATCTCGTCGCCCGCCCGGACCTCCCACGGCAGCTGCGCGAACTCGACCCGGTCCTGCAGTCCGAGCTCGTCGCGGCGGCGGACCAGTCGATCGCGGTCGGGTCCACCCCCGATCTGGGTGAGCGTCACGTCGTCGTCCAGCAGTGCCATGGCGTCGAGCAGCACATCGAGTCCCTTGACCGGATCGTGGCGCGCGACGTTGACCAGGCGGGTACCGCGACCGTCCCGGTGGGCGTGCCGGGCGACGTCGGGCACCCCGTGGTACAGCGTGCCGACCGAGCCCGACCGCAGGCCGGCGTCGTCCTCGATGAGGCGTGCGGTGCGTTCGCCGACCGCGACGTGTACTGCGGATCGAGCCGAGTTGAACCGCTTCAGGCGACGCGACGTCGCCGACCAGGCGCCCATCGAGGAGTTCTCGACCAGCACGGTCCGCTGCCGCGTGAGGTTCGCCATGAACGCCGCCCACTGACACGACGACGACATCGACAAGTTGAACTGCACCAGGTCGGCGTCGAGTCGGCGGAACGTGCGGGCGTGGTGACGCATGGCAGCGAGGTCGCGTCGCGACCTGATCGGCGCCAGCACGACACCGTCGCTGTCGCGCTGTGCTGCCAGCCAGCCGACCACGTCGTCGTCGACGCCGACGACGGTCACCCGGATCTGTTCGGGGAGCCCGGCGAGGAGGTGGGTGAGGGTGACCTCGGCGCCGCCGCGCTGTTCGGCGTCGGAGTACACCACGAGCGACAGTTCGGGCAGATCGACCGCGCTGCGGTTCACGAGGGGGAGCCGTTCATCGGGGCCGGGCCGACGCTCAGGCGTCGGGGAGCAGGCGGGACCGAAGGCCCTCCCACTCCTCGTTGGCGATGTCGTAGTCATCGGGTCGGCCGATGTCGAGCCAGTACCCATCGAAGCGGTGCACCCGCGGCGGCGTGGGCGTTCCCAGCAGGTCGAGCACCAGCTCGTCGAACCCGAGCGCCTCGCCGGCGGGGTAGGGGCGCAGGGTCTCCCGGCTGAGCGCGTAGATGCCCATCGAGACCGAGAACGACTCCACCGGCTTCTCGCGGAACGCCGCGATGTGTTCGTCGCCGCCCGGGTCGCCGATCTCGAGCACGCCGAAGTCGATCTTCACGGTCCGCTCGTAGGTCGAGACCGTGAGCGGTGCACCCGAGTCGACGTGGCCCCGGAGCAACCCGGTGTAGTCGAGGTCGGTCAGCACGTCGCCGTTCATCACCAGGAAGTGTTCGGGTACGTCGTCGAGGTTCGCCACGATCGGCCCCATCGTGCCGAGTGGTGTGTCCTCGTCCCAGTAGCGGATCTCGAGTCCCCACTGGGAGCCGTCGCCGCAGTAGGCACGGATCAGTTGGCCCAGGTGACCGATCGCGATGGTCGTCGAGCGGAACCCGGCGGCGCGCAGTTGCCGCAGGACGATCTCGAGGATGGCGTACTCGTCGCCGATGGGTACCAGGGGTTTGGGCAGGCTGGTGGTGTAGA
>SKRR01000167.1 GCA_007118345.1 Microthrixaceae bacterium
GAATTGGCGGGCTCGAGGGTCACGTTGCCGGCATCACCGCGTCGGTAGGTCTTCACCGTCGCCTCGTCGCCGGGGATGCCTGCGACCACCACGTCGCCGTCCCCGACGCGGGTCTCGACCCGGGCGACGATGAAATCGCCGTCGAGGATGCCGGCGTCGATCATCGAGTCGCCCCGGACCCGCAGCATGAAGAGCTCGCCGTCACCGGTGAGATCGGCCGGCAACGGGACCAGCTCCTCGACCTGCTCCTGAGCGAGCACGCCCACGCCGGCAGCCACGTCGCCGACGAGGGGGACGTGGCGGGTGGGCCGCCGTTCGGCGGTGGTCCCGCTGGCGGTGTCGGCGGTCACCTCGATCGCCCGAGGCTTGGTGGGATCCCGGCGGAGGTACCCGAGCTTCTGGAGCGTGTGGAGGTGGCTGTGCACCGTCGAGGGTGACGCCAGGCCGACGGCCTCGCCGATCTCACGGACCGACGGGGGATAGCCGCGCTCGCCCACGGTCTTCTCGATGAAGACGATGATGTCCTGTTGGCGCTGGGTGAGGTGTTGTTCGGACATGCGTCCCCCGGGTCTCGGATCGAACAGGTGTTTGTCGACCCTAGCACCGCGGCGCTCCAGAGTGGTGGAACAGTTGTTCGCTCCGACGCTTGACATCGAACGGCTGTTCGGCGAAGGTGCGTGACGAACAACTGTTCGACCGTTCCCCGGTCGGCGATGTCACACCCCTTCTGGAGGATGCAGTCATGGCAGCACTCATGACCAGCTCGACGGCGCTCCGCACCCCCTACCGGGGCGCCGATGACCACCCTGGCGAGGCGACGTCGCGCCGGCGCCATCTGCACCTCGTCCCCACCTCTGGCGACGTCGGGTCCGCCCCCCGCCGACGGCCACACCCGCCCTACCTGTTGCGCCGTCTCGCAGTGCTGTTGGCGCTGTCCGCCGTCGTGACGGTCGTCGTCGGAGTTGCAGCGCCGGTCCTGCACGCCGACCCCGTCGATCCAGCGTTCGGGGCTCGCACCCATGTGGTCAGCGGGGGCGACACGCTGTGGAGTCTGGCGACCTCGCTCGATCCTGATGCAGACCCACGCGTGGTGGTCGACGAGATCATGGTCCTCAACGACCGGGCCGGCGTTCCCGTGGACCCGGGTGGTCTCCAGGTCGGACAGCGGGTGCTCCTGCCCGGTGGATGACCCCGAGCCCGTGGCGCACAGACCCGCGGGGTGCGGTGGCCGACCCCGGGCAGTAGCTTCGACGGCATGCGATGTCCTGCCTGTGGGGCCCTCGAGGACCGGGTGGTCGACTCGCGTGCTGCCGACGACGGCTCCTCGATCCGACGTCGACGCCAATGTGAGTCCTGCGCGACACGCTTCACGACCTTCGAGCGGCTCGAGGCGGCGCTGCCGGTCGTGGTCAAACGCGACGGGCGGCGCCAACCGTTCGACCGCGAGAAGGTCGAGGCCGGGGTGGCGGCGGCCTGCAAAGGTCGACCGGTCGACGCGAGCGAGGTGGCGGCGCTCCTCGTGGCGGTCGAGGACGGCCTCCCGTCGCACGGGGGAGTGGTCGACGCGGCACAGATCGGTGAGGCGGTCCTCGAGCGGCTCCGCCGGCTGGACCCTGTGGCGGCGCTCCGCTTCGCGAGCGTCTACAAGTCGTTCGAGGATCCGACCGACTTCGAACGCGAGATCCAACTTCTGGGCGGTCCCGATCCCGCTGCCTCGACCGGCTCCTGAATCCCGGTCCTCCCCGCACCGACGCGAGCAGGGGTCAGTCGCGCCGTCGGTAGGTGCAGAAGAGCATGTCGTCGTCGGTCATCAAGCGGTGCAGCCGCAACGGCCGGTTGATCGGCTCGGTGCCACCGAGCAGGCCCAAGCGGTCACCGCCGACCATGCGCGGTGCAACGCTCACGAACAGTTCGTCGATCAGATCAGCGCGGTGGAAGGCGCCGAGGAGGCTCGGCCCTCCTTCGCACAGCACGACGTCTGCCTGTTGCTCCGACGCCAGCAGTTCGAGGAGCGCCGACAGGTCCACCTCACCCGGCGGGCCGGGCACGGGAAGGGGCTCGACCCCCGGAGGCAGCTCACGCGCCGAGACGTCCGCCGGGTGGGCGACCAGCGGCGTCGGTCCGTCACCCTCGAGCAAGGGCAGGTCGCCGGGCAGTTCCAGCGATCGGCTGACGAGGCACAACCGCGGCACCTCGGCACGTCCTGTGGCGGCGCGATGGGCGCGCAACTCCTCGGGCAGGGAAGCTCGTCCGTAGCGTTCGGCGCGGGCGGTGCCCGCCGCGACGAGCACGATGTCGGCGCTCGCCCGCAACCATCGGAAGACCTGACGGTCCGCCTCACTGCTCAGACCGCCCGAGCGCTGATCGACTGCGTAGGCACCGTCGATGCTCATCACCATGTTCGCCATGAGCCAGGACCGCCCGGGTGGTGGCGTCCGGTCGCTGCGCTCGGTGAGCACCGACAGATCCACCGGATCGCCGGACGAGGTCGCAGGAAGCAGCTGACGCACCCGAGCAGCCTACGCCCAGGGTGTCCACAGGCTGGAGCAACGTCCTGTGGGAAAGATCGCCGATATCCACATGGTTTCCCTCTTTTGTCCCACAGGGCCCGGTCCCTAGGGTGCGTCGTGCGGGTCGCGGCGCGGGCGACCGGAATGGTGGCTGGTGTCGGTACGGTTCGCCGGGTCGGCATCTCCTGGGGGTCGGAGCCCCGGGACCTCTCCGGAGGTCGCCGAAGCTCCGACTGGCCTTTGCCCGGTCGTCCGTGCCCGCACCGTCCCGACGGAACCCGCCACTTCGAGGGAGCCGACCCAGGAGGACCCCCATGTCGATGATCTCCGACCCGCGCACGCGCAGGCTCACGCGACACTTCACCGACGGCCATGGATCGCCGCTCGACCACGTCGAGTGGCATCGCCGCGACGCTCGGCTGACCGACCACCGCGACGGCTCCGTGGCGTTCGAGCAACTGGGGGTCGAGTTCCCCGTCACCTGGTCGGTCACCGCCTCGAACATCGTCGCCCAGAAGTACTTCCGGGTCACCGAGGTCGCAGCGGGCCGGGAGTCGTCCTTGCGGCAGGTGATCGAGCGTGTCGTCGGCGCGATCCGCGACGCCGGTCAGCGCGAGGGGTACTTCGGCGACGACGAGGAAGCGGCGGCGTTCGCCGACGAGCTCGCCCATCTGCTGGTGCACCAGCGTGCGGCGTTCAACTCCCCGGTCTGGTTCAACATCGGCGTGCCGGGCGTGGCACAGCAGGCCTCGGCATGTTTCATCCTCGACGTCGAGGACGACCTCGAGTCCATCCTGAACTGGTACTCCGAGGAGGGCGTGATCTTCCGCGGTGGATCCGGCGCTGGGGCGAACCTCTCGAAGATCCGTTCGTCGCGTGAGCGTCTCAGCGGTGGTGGGGTCCCGTCGGGACCGGTGAGCTTCATGCGTGGCGCCGATGCCTCCGCCGGCACCATCAAGAGCGGCGGCACGACCCGTCGCGCCGCGAAGATGGTGATCCTCGATGCCGACCATCCCGACGTGTCGGAGTTCATCTGGTGCAAGGCGATCGAGGAGCGAAAGGCGCGCGTCCTGCGCGACGCCGGGTTCGAGATGGACCTCGACGGCAGCGACTCGATCTCGATCCAGTACCAGAACGCCAACAACTCCGTGCGGTTGAGCGACGACTTCATGCAGGCCGTGAGCGACGGCCGGGAATGGGCACTGACCGCGCGCACCACCGGTGAGGTCCTCGATCGGGTGCCCGCCGCCGACCTCTTGCGCGACATCGCCGCTGCCTCCTGGGAGTGCGCCGACCCGGGCGTGCAGTTCGACACCACCATCAACCGCTGGAACACCACGCCGAACGCCGGGCGCATCGAGGCGAGCAATCCTTGCAGTGAGCACCTTCGTCTGAAAGACAGCGCGTGCAACCTCGCCTCGATCAACCTGCTGCGGTTCCTCGACGAGGAGGGCCAGTTCGACCTGGCCGGATTCCGGCAGGCCGTCGACGTGCTCGTGGTGGCCCAGGACATCCTCGTGGGCTCGGCGGACTATCCGACGGACGCGATCGCCGAGATGACCGCGTCGAGCCGTGACATCGGCCTGGGGTACACCAACCTTGGCGCCTGTCTGATGGCGCTCGGGTTGGCCTACGACTCCGACGAGGGCCGCGCCTGGGCGGCGGCGGTCACCGGGGTGCTCACCGGAGCCGCCGCCGTGCGTTCGACGCGCCTGGCCGAACGAATCGGCCCGGCGCCCTTGTTCGAGGACGACCGCGACGCCTGGACGAACGTCTACGAGCTGCACCGCGATGCCGCTGCTCGCGTCGATCCTGTCGCCGCGCAGCCCGAGATGAACGAGCTGCTCCTGACGCTGTGGGACGAGGCAGTCGGCGCGGTGCAGGTCCACGGCGCCAGGAACGCCGAGCTCACCGTCGCAGCGCCGACCGGCACCATCAGCTTCATGTTGGGTGCCGACACCACCGGCATCGAACCGGATCTGGGTCTGGTGAAGACCAAGAAGCTCGTCGGTGGCGGCACGATGCAGATCGTCAACGGCACCGTGCCGCGAGCACTGCATCGTCTCGGCTACGACGCCGACCAGGTCGAGGCGATCGTCGAGTACATCGCCGAGCACCACTCGGTGCTCGGCGCGCCGCACTTGCAGGCGCAGCATCTCGATGTGTTCGCCTGCGCCATGGGTGACCACACCATCGACCACCACGGTCACCTCCGGATGATGGCGGCGATCCAGCCATTCTTCTCGGGCGCCATGTCCAAGACCGTCAACCTGCCCGAGTCGACCACGATCGACCAGGTCCAACAGCTGCTGATCGACGCGTGGGAGCTGGGCATCAAGTGCGTGGCGATCTATCGGGACAACTGCAAGGTGGGCCAGCCACTCAGTACGGGTAGGAAGGTCACGACCGCTGCCTCGGCAGATCCGGGCAGCGCCGTCGCGACCCTGGTCGAAGCGACCGCTCGACCCGCCCGGGAACGCCTGCCGCGCTCGCGCCGGTCACGCACCCTCGAGTTCCGCGTGGCCGACTGCAAGGGGTTCGTGACCGTCGGGGAGTACGACGACGGTCGGCCGGGGGAGTTGTTCATCCGCGTCTCCAAGCAGGGATCGACCCTGGCGGGAATCATGGACGCGTTCGCCATCTCGGTCAGTCACGGACTCCAGTACGGCGTGCCGCTCGACGCGTTCGTCCACACGTTCGTCGGGATGCGCTTCGAGCCCGCGGGCATGACCGACGATCCCGAGGTCCGGATCGCCAGCAGCATCATCGACTACCTCTTCCGCCGACTGGCCCTCGAGTACCTGCCCTACGACGATCGGGCCGACCTCGGCATCTTCGGGACCTCGGAGCGGCTGCAGCCGACGCTGCCCGGCGTCGAGGAGGCTGCCACGCCGTCGCTCGGCTCCAGCGAGCTGCGATCGCCGTTCTCGCCGAGGCCGGCGGATGCACGAGCGCCGTTCAGCGCCGATGTCGGCGCGGGACCGGGGGTCGCGGTCGATGCGCCGCTGTGCATGCAGTGCGGCATCCAGATGGCCCGGGCGGGCTCGTGCTACGTCTGCGCCGAGTGCGGCACCACCAGCGGCTGCTCCTGACCCGAGCAGCTGACCGTGGATCGGGCTGAGAGAACCTCCAGCGAGCAGGCCACATGGACCGCGCGGCCCATTGTGGTCAGGTGGCATCGCCGTGGACCATGCTCGCCGTGGAGATGAAGGACGTGGTGCGAGAATGCTACGAGGAGGTCGCTGCGGGCGGCTTCACGGTCGTTGCCATCGTCGGGGACGACCATGGGTGTGACTGGGCCTACACGATCGGCCTCGGACACAACTTCGCCCACCCGGAGCTGCTGATCGCCGGCCTCGATGCGCCGGTCGCCGGCGCCGTGCTCGAGCTGATCGGCACGGGGGTGGCCGAGGGGCGCGACATCGCTGCGGAGACCGTGGTGGGGTTCGACGGCGGTCTGGAGCTGCGTGCTCGTCGCATCGATCCCATCTGGTGCGCGCAGGGCGACTGGTTCAACCTCGGCAGGCAGGTCCTCGCAGAACTCGGCCTGCGCTGGCCGGCGTCGATGCAGCTGACCTGGCCTGATTCCAATGGGCGGTTCCCTCAGCGCTCCGACGATCCAGCGGCCCTGTTGCGACAGCCGCTGCTCTTCGCGACGTGAGTGGACGCTGCCGATGGGGGCGACGACGGGTGATCTGGTAGCATCGCCAACCGGCCGATCGGACCGCTGCGTCACCGAAGGCCTGCCGTCGGCCCCAGACGGGCGACGGCCACCCCTACTGCACCGACCATCCCTGCGAGGAACCCAACGTGGCCTTCGACGTCGGCGACCGAGTCGTCTACCCCCACCACGGCGCTGCCGTGATCGTCAAGCGTGAGAAGCGCAAGTTCGACGGGGAGACCCTCGAGTACCTCGTGCTCCAGATGGCACACGGCGAGCTGACCCTCTCGGTTCCCGTGGACAAGGCCGACGACGTGGGCATGCGTCCCCCCATCGGCTCGGACGAGGTCCAGGACCTCTTCGAGCTCCTCGGCAAGAAGGACATCCGGGAGCCGGCGAACTGGAGCCGGCGCTTCAAGAACCACCAGGAGAAGCTGAAGTCGGGCGACGTGTACCAGGTGGCCGAGGTCGTGCGGAACCTGGCGCTTCGGGACCAGTCCAAGGGGCTCTCCGCTGGCGAGAAGTCCATGTTCGTCAAGGCCCGCAGTGTGCTGGTCTCGGAGCTGAGCTTCGCGCTCGACGTCAGCGAGGACGATGCGCTCGAGCGGGTCGAGGCCCAGCTCGCTCCCGTCGACTGACCCGATCCAGGTGGCCGCCGAGCCCCACCCCTTGCGGGTGCTCCAGCTGATCGGCGACACCGATCCGTCCGCGACGAACCTGGCGGCGGTCGCGCTGCACCGCGAGCTCGCGGATGTCGACGTCGAGGTGCGGACCCTCGCGTTGGCGCCGGGGCGGCGCGGTGGCCTCGACGACGCAGTGCCGGTGATGGCCCCCACGCGCAGGTCCTGGACGATCCGTCGTGTCCTCGACCGGGAGTCGCGCTGGGCCGACGTGACGCTGGTGCACGCCCCGGGCGCACTCGTGCGCCGAACCCGGCGTCGTGCGGGTCGCCCCCCGGTGGTCGTCGTGCTCCCGACGGACCACGACGAGCCCGACTCCGATCCGCTCCCCGGGGAAGGTGTCGATCTGCTCGTCGTGGTCGCGCCGGTCGGGTCCGGCACCGACACCGGGGGCCCCGGAGTGGTCCGCCTGACCGAGCCGATCGATGCGGCGACGTGGCGGGAGCTGCTCGCCAGTTGTGTGACCCGCTCCCGCTGAGGTGCCCGCTACGCTGCGGTCGATGGAGCACTCGGGCGAACGCCCCCGCCGACGTGTCGGCAGTCGGCGTCCCCGTGGCGTCAGCCGGAGCCGCGTGCTGCTGCTCGTCGTCGTGCCGGTCCTGCTCGTCGCCGCGGCCTGCATCCCCGAGCAACGCGGCGACGTCAGCCAGCTGGACCGGCCTGCAGATGATCTGCCCGTGCCCGAGCTCGGTGCTGATCCGTCCCGCGACGATCTCGTCAGCGGCCTCGTGGCCGACCTCGCGTCCGCGCCCGACGATCTGTCGTTCTGGACCGCGCCGCTCGATGAGGCGACCTGCGTCGCCGAGGGCATCGTGGAGCGGGTCGGTGGCGAACGGCTCGCCGGTCTCGGGTATCGCCCGGGGACCCCCGGTGCAGCACTCGGGGACCTCGACTTCGACGACGCGGAACGGTCAGAGGTGACCGACGTCGTCGTCGACTGCGTCGACCTCCGAGAAGCGGCGGCACAGCTGTTCTACGGCGACGGACGGCTCCCTCCGACGGTCGCGACATGTGTCGCGGACGGGCTCGCGAACACCGAGCAGCTGCGACCCCTGGCCGTCGCGGTGATCGGCGGGACACCGATCGACCCGTTCGCCGATGATTCCGGGTTCGCCACCACGCTGTTGGTCCAGTCCGCGATCTGCATCCCGGAGGATGCCTTCAACTGGCCCGACCTCCGTCTCCCGCAGGACGACCTGGTCATCGATGCCGACGCGCCGCCCGGCGTCGAGCGGTCTCCCTACGTCGGGGACCGGACCACCACCACGACCATCCCCTGAGACCGCGAGGAACCAATGCCCGCACCACTTCCGGTGATCGTCGCGTCACTGCCGAGCCCCCCCTTCCAGGATGTGGGGGTCGGACCGCTGTCGTTCCGCATGTACGGTCTGGCGATAGCGCTGGCGGTCATCGCCGGCGTCGCGATCGCCCGCCGCCGATTCGCCGCCCGAGGCGGTGACCCCGAGGACGTCGTCACGCTCGCGATCATCGCCGTGCCCGCCGGACTCGTCGGCGCACGGCTGTACCACGTCATCACCGACTTCGGTGACAAGTACTCCGACGGGCGCTGGTGGCCCGACGCCTTCTTCGTGTGGCAGGGGGGCCTGGGCATTCCTGGAGCGGTCCTCGGTGGTGCGATCGCGGTGATCATCGCGTGCCGTGTCATGGGGATCGACTGGCGTCAGGTGGGTGATGCGGCTGCGCCCGCACTCCCGGTGGGCCAGGCCATCGGTCGGCTCGGGAACTGGTTCAACCAAGAACTGTTCGGCCGCCCGACGGACCTTCCCTGGGGTCTCGAGATCGATCCGCTCAACCGGCCGGA
>SKRR01000084.1 GCA_007118345.1 Microthrixaceae bacterium
GAGATCGGCGATGAAGGAACGGAACGGGTCGTCGTGGGTCGTGAGGAACTGCGCTCCGTGGTCGAGGGTCGCGTCGCCGATGCGCCGGGTCGCCAGGCGGCCCCCGACCCCCCGACCCTTGTCGACCACCAGGACCTCCGCCCACCCGCGCATCCGCTCTGCGGCGCTGAGTCCTGCGGCTCCGGCGCCGAGCACGAGCACGTTGGGTCGGGTCACGGCGGCTGGCGGCACGACGCCGACGCTACCCAGCGCCGACATGGTCGGCCCACGCAGCACCACTTCGTCGGTCCGACACGCTACGTTCTCGGTCTCTTCCGGGGAGGGTGGATCATGGGAGCACGTTCGACACGATGGCTCGTCGGCGCCATGCTGGTGGTGTTGGCGCTGGGATGCGCCGCCCCGCCCGGTGCACAACGAGAGCGTCAGTCCGACTGCGCCGACGTCGGCAGTCCCAGCCTGATGGGCACGAGCGGGATCAGCTACGGACCGCATGTGGCGCAGGTGGCCGAACTCCTCCCCGCCTGCACCGACGAGGCGGTCGGCACGATCATGTTCCTGCCCGGCGGGGGTTACACCGAGCTGCAGCGCGGCATGGTCCACGATCCCAACGTTCGCCGCCTACGGGACCAGGGATGGGTCGTTCTGATCGTCGACTACCGGCTGGCTCCCCTGTACCAGTGGCCGGCACAAGGGTCCGACGTACGTCGGGCGATCCAGTGGTGGCGGACCACGGGTGCCGCACGGTGGGGTGCCCCTTCCGCTCCGCTGGTCGGACTGGGCTGGTCCGCCGGCGGCCACCTCTCCGAGTGGGCGACGGTGCGCGAGGACGGACCGGTCTTCGACGCCGGGGTCTCGGTCGCGGGCGGGACGTACTGGCCGGAGCGGCTCGATCGCGACGCGGCCATCGCCCTCCTGGGAATCAACCCGAGCACGGCCCGTCAGCTCGACGCATCGACGGTGCCCCACCTCGACGCCGACGACCCACGGTTGCTGCACGTGCACGCCCGCAACGACAGCATCGTCGCGGTTCGCCAGGCCGAGCTGCTGGCCGCGCGCGTCGAGGAACACGGCGATCCCTCGGTGCACCGAGTGGTGATCGACGACACGTGTGGTCACAGCCTCCGGTGCCTCACCCCAGAGCGCATCGACCCGTTCCTCGCCGAGGTCCTCGTGTCACACGACGAGGGCTGACCACCACGAACTCGATCGGTCAACGGTGGGTCGAGAAGGTGGGCGCCCCGTCGGCGTCCGCTCCACCGTGTCCCAACGCCCGGATGGGATCGCGGAGATCGTCCATGTACCCGAGGGCGTACGCGCCCATCTGGTACCCCATGAGGCGCTGCACCCGCTCCGGGAGCGCTGCTGCGACCTCTCGGGGCACCGACAGGTACTGGTTCTCCTCCTGGCGCAACCACCCGAGCGCGTAGTCGACGTTGATCCCGACCCGGTCGGTGTCGGTCCGGTTCGCTCCCCCGCCGTGGACCGTTCGACCGGTGTAGAGCACGACGGATCCCCGCGACATCTCGGCGGGGACCGTGTCATCGGGTCCGAGTGACCGCACCTCTTCGTCGGGGAGCCGATGTGACCCCGGCACGACGCGGGTCGCGCCGTTCTCCTCGGTGAAGTCGGTGAGCGCCCAGATCGTGGACACCTCGACCTCGACCTCGGGAGGGAACTCGAAGAAGTCGAACGCCCACTGGTCCCGGTGCAGCAGCTGCTCGGTCTCGCCCGGACCGATGGCGATCGCCTGGGTGAGGTGGAGCTGGAACGTCGTCTTCTGGGGCCACAAGACCTGGTCGACGGCCGCGAGGACCAGCTCGTGGGCGATCAGCTCGACCGAGGAAGGGCTCCGGCCCAGCAGCGCGCCGGGACGTCGCGTGCGCGATCCTTCGAACGCGTCCCGGCCGGGCCGTACGGCCTCCAAGTGGGGCTCCAGCTCCGAGGCGACCCGGTCGCAGGCCTCCTCCGCGACGAGCTGATCGATGATCACCACGCCGTCGCTCCGGAGCCCTGCGGCGATCTGATCGGCGGTCGTGTCGGACGGGAGGTGGGCGATCCGGGCGCTCATGGCGCCATGCTCGCGCGGTCAGGCCTCGACGAGACGGGTCGGGCCGAGTTCGCTGAGGATCTCGGCTGCCTCCCGTTGGACCTCGGCGGGTCCGGTCACCGCCAGCCACGTGTCGCCCGACGGATCGTCCCCGAACGTGTCGAAGGCGTCGGGCGACGCCGGCAGGCGAGTTCCGACGGTGTAGAAGAACCCGGGAGCGACACCGAAGATCGCCCCGCCCATCGCGTACGCGGCCAGCGCGCCGGCCTCGGCACCGAGCAGGGCCCCGACGCCCACACCGACGACCGCCCCGATCGCGGCGCCGAGGACGGCACCGACGAGCGCACGTTTGCCCAACCAGCCGCCGAACCGGCGATCGGCGCGACGGCGGTCGGGAACGGTGGAGTTCCCCGCGACCCGGATGTTGACGGCGTCGATCCCCCGTCGTTCCAGCTGCACCTGCGCGGCACGCACGTCGTCGAGGGACTCGAACCACGCGACGACCTCGTTGGGGGAGTTCTTGCTGCTCACAACGGTTCTCCTGTTTCGGCTCGCGACTCCCGTACCCGCCGGCCCGACGGGTCAATCCCGAGTCGGCCGATTCGGGCACCGGTACGATCGTCCTGATGGAATCAGCTCGTCCGGCCGCCGACACGCCCGAACAGCACCTGCGACGTATCGAGGACCAGGGCTTCACCGTGGTGCCCGACGTGTTCGACAGGTCATGGGCGGCGCAGCTCATCCAGGAGCTCGAGCGCCTCGAGGTCGACCTCGGCATCACGCCGGCGTCGAACACGTTCGAGGGGCGATCGACGGTGCGGATCTACAACCTCCTCGCTCGCGGTGACGCGTTCCGTCGGATCCCCGTCGATCCGTCGGTCCTTCCGGTCGTCGAGGGCGTGCTCGACGAGGGCTGTCTCATCTCCTCGCTCTCGTCCATCGCGATCGGACCCGGCGAGTCCCCCCAGCCACTGCACGCCGACGATCAGGTCATCCCGCTCGAGCGGCCACACGTGGCCACCGTCTGCAACACCATGTGGGCGCTCACCGACTTCACCGAGGAGAACGGCGCGACGCGCGTGGTCCCGGGCTCACACCGCTGGGACCACGCACCGGACTACGGCCGCGACCACGACTCGGTGGCCGCGGAGATGCCGATCGGCAGCGTGCTGATCTGGCACGGTTCGCTGTGGCACGGCGGCGGCGCGAACCGCACCGACGAACGTCGCTACGGCCTCGCGATGAACTACTGCGCCGGGTGGATCCGCCAACAGGAGAACCAGCAGCTCGGCATCCCACTCGACGTCGTCCGCGGCTTCGAGCCACGTCTGGCCGAGCTGTGCGGGTTCGGCACCTACCGGCACCTGATCGGCCACATCGACAAGCAGACTCCTGCGCAACGCCTCCTGGGCGCCGAGGGCAGGGCGTCGTTGTTCGACCTCACCTGAGCCGAGCGCGCTGCCCCGCCCGGGCTCACGGCGCCGAACGGCCCCGTCCGGGTTGCAGGCGCACCACACCGGCACCAGCGGCGCGCAATCGCTGCTCGACATGTTGCGTCGCGTCGACCGGGGGCACGACGAGCACCGCACCACCTGAGCCCGCCGACGTCGCGGCAGCGGACGCCGCGGAGGCGACGCCGACCATCCGGCGGGTCGCCGCGTCGAGCGCTCCGAGTCGGTCCCGAGCGTCGCAGGTCTGGTCGACCGCACGGGCGAGTTCGTCGCGATCGCCCCGTTCGAGCGCGTCGGCCGCGACGAGTGCAGCGTCGACGAGCCGGCCGACCGCGGCGAGCACCGTGGGTTCCCGAGCTGCGCTCCGCTCACGAAGGCCGGCGTGCAGCCGACCCGACGGCGCCGCGCCGGCAGGGTCCCACGCCACGAGCAGCTCGAGCTGCGGATCAGCCCTCAGGACCCGCATCTCGGGCACCTCGCCATCTCCACGGGTGTCCACGAAGGTCGGGGCGTCGAGCGCCTGCACCGCGCGATCCATCCAACCCGCAGCGACGCCGAGCTCACCGACCTCGGCGTGGAGTGCGACCGCGGCCAGCTGCGGCGCGTCGACGTCGAGCCGCCACCGGCGACAGAGCGACCGCAGCGTGGCGATCACGATCGCCGAGGAGCCACCGAGCCCGACCGAACGCGGCGCAGCGGTCGACCACCGCACCTCGAACGGGGCGGGATCGATGTCCACGCTGCGTTCGCGGCACCAGCGGACGAGGCTCACGATCGCTGCGCTGACGAGACGTCCCGCACCCTCGTGGCCGTAGCGGTCGGTGTGGGCCACGAGCTCGTCGACCGACGACCAGCCGTCGTCGTGGAGTGGTCGCAGGACCAGACGGTCGGCGTCGTGGAGCTCCACGGTCGCCGACAGCATCGGCACCGGGACGGCGACCGCGGCCCCACCGATCGCGTCCGACGGGTTCCCCGCCACTCCGGCCCTCGCTGCACACCATCCGGTGGCCGAGGGTGGGCGGCTCGCAGGCCCGGCGGTGAGCGGCGTGGCGCCCTGCGCCGCGGTGGGGTCGTGCATCGGCGGGCATCGTAGTGATCCGAATTCGTGGCGAGCCCCATCGTCCACGTGTCTAGGGTCGCGCCGTGCACGCTGTGAACCATCGACGGGGCACCGGCGTCGCGCTCGCCGCAGGAGGGATGGCGGTGCTGAGCACCGAGGCGGTGACGATCCGGCTCGCCGGTGTGACCGCCCTCGACGCAGTGTTCTGGATCGGCTGCTGCACCGTCGTCGTCGCGTTCGGCTGGGTCCGGGCGGTGCAGCGCTCGGGCCCGCTGACGGTGCTCCGACGTGGTGGATGGCCGCTCGCCGCCGCCGGCCTGTTGCAGGGAGGGACCACCACGTTCTTCGTGGCGGCCGTGTCGACCACGAGTGTGGCCAACGTGGTGGTGCTGTTGTCCGGCGCACCAGTCGCCGCCGCCCTCATCGCGTGGTGGTGGCTGGGTGAGCGGATCACCTCACGGGTGGCGGTCGGAGTCGGCGCAGCCGTGGCGGGCAGCACCGTCGTGGTGCTGGGCTCGGCCGGAGGCGGCGGGGGGAACCTCGCCGGCGACGTGATGACGCTTGCCGCGGTGGTGTGCTTCGGGGCGACGACGACGCTGCTCCGCCGCCATCCGGAACTGAGCCGTCCCGTCGTGATCGGCCTGGGCGGCCTCGTCATGGTCGGGGTCGGGGGATGGAACATCGAACCGGGTGCGATGGACACCCGGGCCTGGGTGCTGCTGGTGCTCGTCGGCGCGATCACGAGTCCACTGGCACGGGTGCTGCTGGCGCTCGCGCCGCGGCACCTCCCGGCTGCTCAGGTGGGCCTCTTCGTTCCGGTCGAGACCGTCCTCGCGATCATCTGGGCCCTCCTGGTCTTCGACGAACGTCCCACGCCCACGACGCTGATCGGCGCGGGGATCATCCTCGCGGGGCTGCTCGTGGCGGTCCTGGGTGAGACCGGGGTGGGCCCGTTCACCCGCGTCGACGGCGGGCGCCGGCGACGAGCAACCGTTGGTACCACCCCGCCGGCAGCCTCGACACCCCATCGATCACCCTGGCGTCGGCCCCGATGAGCACCCGCCGACGGTCACGCTCCACGGCGTCCAGAATGGCGCGTGCCGCCCGCTCGGGCGAGGTTCGAGCCACGCGGTCGAAGCCTCGTCGCGCTGCATCGGCAGATCCGACGGAGTCCGCCACCGTGTCGTTGATCCGGGCGTTGCGCGCGATGTCGGTTCGGATGCCGCCCGGGTGCACCGTCGTGCACGACACCGGGCTCCGCTCGATCTCGAGCTCCATCCGCAGGGCATCGGTGTACCCCCGCACGGCGAACTTCGACGCGTTGTAGGCCGACTGCGACGGCACGCTGACCAGCCCGAAGACGCTCGAGATGTTGACCACGTGACCTTCACCCGCCGCCTCGAGGTGCGGCAGGAAGCTCGTGGTGCCGTTCACGACGCCCCAGAAGTTGACGCCCATCAACCACTCGAGGTCGGCCCGCGGCATCCCTGCAAGGGTGCCGGCGACGGCGACGCCGGCGTTGTTGATGATCAGGTTGACCTGTTCATGGGTGTCGGCGACCGCATCTGCCCAGGCGGCCACCGCGTCGGCGTCGGCGACGTCCACGATCTGATGGCTGACCTTCACGCCGCGCCCCTCACACGTCGAGACCGTCGCGGCGAGCCCAGCGGCGTCGACGTCGCAGAGGGCGACGTGGGCTCCGCGCCGCACGAGCTCGCGGGCGAGGGACCGTCCGATCCCCGATGCCGCACCGGTGACCGCGGCGACGCGTCCGTCGAGCCTCATGACGCCGCTGCCGGTTCGATCGACGGGCCGAGAGGTCGTGGGTCGCCGAGCTCGAGCACACCGTCCTCGAGCAGGCTCAGACGCATGGCTCGCACGTCGCGCAGATAGCTCTGCTCCACCTTCCACGGTGCAGCAGCCCCTTGTGACGGGAAGCGTCCGGCTGCCCGCTGGACGTACCCCGACGTGAGTCCCAACAACGGCTCACCGGTGGACGGTGTGCCGCGGTTGACCGGGACCGCTCGTCGCATCCCCTTGGAGCGGAGGCGGTTCAACACCCGGCACACCGTGTCGCTCGTCAGATCGGCCTTGAGGGTCCACGAGGCGTTCGTGTAGCCGATGGCCATCGCGAAGTTCGGCACCCCTTCGAGCATCATCCCCTTGTAGCTGAGCCGATCCGGCAGGTCGACCTCGACCCCGTCGACGGTCATCACGATGCCGCCGAGGAAGAGCAGGTCGAGCCCGGTGGCGGTGACCACGATGTCGGCCTCGAGTTCGTCACCCGACCGGAGCCGCAGACCGGAGGGAGTGAACGTGTCGATGTGGTCGGTCACCACCGAGGCGCGTCCGACCCGGATCGCGTCGAAGAGGTCACCGTCGGTGACGGCACACAGGCGCTGGTCCCACGGGTCGTAGTGCGGAGTGAAATGGGTGGCGACGTCGTAGCCCGGCGGCAGCTCGGCCGCCACCCGCTTCAGCAACGTTCGGCGGACACGGTCGGGCCGTCGACGGCTCACCCGGTAGAGCGCCTGGGTCCCGAGGGCGTACAGCCAGCGCAGCAGCCAGGCCCCGGCCCGCTCTGGCAGGAACCGACGGGCGAGGCGAACCAGCGGACTGCGACGTGGCATCGACACGACGTACGAGGGCGAGCGCTGCAGCATCGTCACGTGCGCAGCGGTGCGGGCCAGCGCCGGCACCAAGGTGACCGCCGTCGCGCCCGAACCGATCACCACGATCCGGCGACCGGCGACGTCGAGCTCCTCGGGCCATGACTGGGGGTGCACGAGGTGCCCCCGGTACTGCTCCATCCCGGGGAAGTCGGGCAGATACCCACGGTCGTAGCGGTAGTAGCCGCTGCAGGAGAAGAGGAAGCCGCAGGTCAGCTCGACCTGTTCATCCGTGTCGGTCCGGCGTGCGGTGACCTTCCAGCGCCCCAGCTCGGAGGACCAGTCGGCCCGCTCGACCCGGTGCCGGAACCGGATGTGTCGGTCGACGCCGGTCTCGGCGGCCGTCTCGCGCAGGTAGTTCAGGATGTCGCCGCCCGACGCGATCGAGTCCGGGCCGTCCCATGGCCGGAACGCGTAGCCGAGCGTGTGCATGTCGGAATCCGAACGCACACCCGGGTAGCGGAACAGGTCCCAGGTGCCTCCGATCGCGCCGCGTCCCTCGAGGACCGCGAAGCTCGCCCAAGGGCACTTCTGCTGCAGGTGCCGCGCCGCGCCGATCCCCGACAACCCGGCGCCGACGATCAGGACGTCGACGTGTTCCACCTCGACACGCTCTCAGACTGCTGGTCGGCCGACCAGCTGTTCACGCAGGCGACCGTCGTCACCGAAGAGCCGTTCGCGCCACTCGTCGACGAGGGGGTCGGTGTTGCGGTCGTCGGGGTGGAAGTCCGGGCGGTCGTAGTCCTTGAGCTGCTCCCAGATCTCCCGGCGTCGGCGCAGCAGCGGTGAACGGCGCGCGTGGGCCCAGCTGCTGCGGAGCGACCCTCGGCGATAGGTCGCCCGGTCAGAGGCCAGCGACACCACCATCTGGGTCACCACTGCTCCGAGGAATCCGTACCGCAACAGTTTCATCGTGATGACCCGGAGGCGCTCGCCACCCCCCACGGCGCGGTAGACGTCGAAGGCCACCGCCTTGTGTTCGCACTCCTCGAGCGCGTGCCAGACGAACAGGTCGCGCACGCCGGGGTGGCCGAGCAGCCGACGCAGCTCCTCGTCGCTGAGCAGCAGCTCTCCGAGGGTGGCGGTGAAGTGCTCGAGCGCCGCGGTTGCGGCCAGGTTCGAGATGGGCGGCGCCACCTTGGTGCGCAGACCCAGGCTGCGGCGGGTGAGGCCTGAGAAGAACCTCGTGGGGTAGCCGAGCTCGGCGAAGCGCTCGTTGAGCGTCCGGTGCTCGCGCCCGTGGATCGCCTCCTGGCCGATGAACCCCCCTACCTGCGTGCGCAGCTCCGCATCGTCGATCTGGTCGCGGTAACGGCGAACCGACCGCACGAAGAAGTCCTCGCCGTCGGGGA
>SKRR01000083.1 GCA_007118345.1 Microthrixaceae bacterium
CCCAAGAGTCCATATCGACGGGAAGGTTTGGCACCTCGATGTCGGCTCATCGCATCCTGGGGCTGAAGCAGGTCCCAAGGGTTGGGCTGTTCGCCCATTAAAGCGGTACGCGAGCTGGGTTTAGAACGTCGTGAGACAGTTCGGTCCCTATCCTCTGCAGCCGTAGGTAGATTGAGGAAAGCTATCCCTAGTACGAGAGGACCGGGATGGACGTAGCTCTCGTGTGCCAGTTGTCCTGCCAAGGGCATGGCTGGTTGGCGACCTACGGACGGGATAACCGCTGAAAGCATCTAAGCGGGAAGCTCCTTCCAAGATGAATCTACCCACAGGGTCAACCTGGTAAGGCCCGTGGCAGACCACCACGTTGATAGGCCGGAAGTGTACGTGCAGCAATGCATTCAGCTGACCGGTACTAATCGGCCGAGGGCTTGGGTTTGTACACAGATGTCCGTGCTCGCTATGAAGTCCTCGAGACGCCGCAGGTCCGGTTCGACCGGACCGCCGCTCGTAGTTGACAACAGATTTCGGTGGCCAGAGCGGAGGGGTCACACCCGTTCCCATCCCGAACACGGAAGTTAAGTCCTCCAGCGCCGATGGTACTTGGGACGAGAGTCCCTGGGAGAGTAGGACGCCGCCGGATTTCTCACGAAGTAGGGGCCCGTAAGGGCCCCTTCTTCGCGTTCCCGGGTGGACGTGTTCGATCGCCTCGCATGCTCTGGACGGCCGCACTAGCGTGCCAAACCCCTCGACGAACAGGTTGACACCAAATGGGTCCTGCGACGCCGCCCGATGATGACGCCGAGCGCCCCGGTCGTGACAGCCGCTCGCGTGCCGGTTCGGGGCGCTCGGCGTCGGATCGTCCTCCGGCGCGGAACCGTCCTCGGCGCAGCGACCAACGCCGGCCGTCCGGCCCCGGGGGGCGACGGCCGAGTGGGAGAGGTCCCTCACGCCCCCCGCGTCGTCGTGATGACCGACCCGTGCCTGCTCCGCCGCCTCGCCGGCAGCGGCCGGCGCCCAGGGATGCCGAGGAGCCGGTCACCGAGCGGGGCGAGGAGGTCTGGATCGACGAGGGTCCTGTGGATCCCCGCTCGAGCGCGTCTTCGGCCCGTCCTCAGCAGCGGCGGTCTTCGCGCCCTGCGATCTCGGTCGAGGCGAAGGGGTTGGAGCATCTGGTCGGCACCAAACGCGCCGAGCGGCTGCGCGGGCGACTCGCTGAAGCTGCTGAGGCGTTCGCCGGCGAGCGCTACGGCGAGGCTCGGCAGCTGCTGGCTCCGATCGTTCGTGAGGTGCCCGACCTGGTCGAGGCGCGTGAGCTCTTCGGGCTGGCGCTGTACCGCTCCGGGCGATGGAAGGAGGCGGCTCGAGAGCTGTCCGCCTTCGTCGAACTGAGCAACGGCTCGACCGAGCAGCACCCGGTGTTGGCCGACTGTCGTCGCGCCCTGGGTCAGCACGCAGAGGTCACCCGGCTGTGGAACGAGCTGCGCGAGTCGTCACCATCGGGCGAGCTGGTCACCGAAGGTCGGATCGTGGCGGCCGGTTCACTCGCGGACCAGGGAGAGCTCCAGAGCGCGGTCCGGCTGCTCTCGAAGGGGTTCCGGCTCCCACGTTCTCCCCAGGAACACCAGCTCCGTCGCGGCTACGCGCTCGCCGATCTCTACGAGCGCTCCGGCGATGTGCCACAGGCCGCTGCGCTGTTCGGCCGGCTCGCGGCGGCGGATCCGACGTATCTCGACGTCGCCGAACGGGCCGCTGGGCGCTGATCCACCGGCCAGCAGACGCTCAGGTCGACGACGCCTCGTAGATCCCGGCGATGGCCGCGTCGAGGGCCGCGTCGAACTCGGCATCGGACTGCTGGGCCGAGAGCCCCTCGGTCAGAGCCCTCGAGAAGCTTGCGATCACGCCGGGATTGCGGGACAGCCGCGCATTGGCCTCGTCGCGTGTGTACCCACCCGACAGTGCGACCACCCGCAGCACCTTCGCGTGGTCGACCAGCGGACGGTAGAAGTCGTCCACCTCGGGCAGCGTGAGCTTGAGCATGACCTGCTGGGACTCGGGGATCGACTCGAGCTCCGCCAGGATCGCCGCCTGCAGCAGCTCCTCGGCGGCGGCCTTCGACGGACTGTTGATGTCCACCTCTGGTTCGATGATCGGCACGAGGCCGTGGGTCAGGATCTGGCGTCCGACCTCGAACTGCTGGGCCGCGACATCGGCGACGCCGGCCTCGTCGGCGAGCTTGATGACCGAGCGCATCTTGGTACCGAACACGCCCTTGTCGACCGCGCGAGCGCACAGCTCGTCGAGGTCGGGCATCGGCTTCATGAGCTGGACGCCCGCAGCCTCGTCCGCGAGTCCCTTGTCGACCTTGAGGAAGGGGACCACCTGCTTGACCTGCCAGAGATAGTCGGCGGTGCCGCGGCCCTCGACCTCACGGTCCATGGTCTGCTCGAAGAGGATCGCGCCGAGGATGCGGCTGCCGTCGAAGGCGTCGCTGGTGATGATCCGCGTTCGCATCTGGTGGATGAGATCGAACATCTCCTCCTCGCCCGAGTAGGCATCCTCGTCGATGCCGTAGAGCTTGAGCGCCTTCGGGCTGCTGCCACCACTCTGGTCGAGCGCAGCGACGAATCCGGCGTCGTCACGCACCTTGGCCAGCATCTGATCGTCCATCCTCGGGCTCCTTGCTCTCAGGATCGCAACAGCGTTGCACAGCCGTTCGCGCGTCGACCAACTCGGAGAGCCACGCTTCGCCGCTGTCTAGGCTGACCGGGTGGGTATCTGGGTGCTGGACCTCGACGGTGTGGTGTGGTGTGGCGGTGTTGCGCTCCCGGGCGCGGTCCTGGCCACCCTCGAACTGGTCGAGCGTGGCCACGAGTTGGTCTTCTGCACGAATCACGCCATGTCGGGTGCGTCGAAACGAACCCGGTTGGACGAGCTGGGCGTCGCTCCCGGGTCCGTGCTGACTTCAGGCGAAGTCGCTGCGGCCAATTGTCGACCCGGTGAGCGGGTGCTGGTCCTGGGGGACCCGACCCTCGTCGGGACCTTCCGATCGTTCGGCCATGACACCTGCGACGTCTTCGAGCTCCCGGAGGACGGTCCGGTGCCGCCCTGCGACGTCGTCGTCGTCGGGGCCGCCCCGTACTGGGACCGTTCCCGGATCGGGCTCGCCGCCGACGGGGTCCGAGCCGGTGCACGACTCCTCGCCACGAACGCCGATCCGACCCATCCGGCCCGTGGTGCGGTCGGTGCACGACTGTTGCCCGGCAACGGCGCCCTCGTCGCCGCGATCGCCACTGCGGCGGGGGCGGCGGCGGAGTTCGTCGGGAAGCCCGAGGCGGCGATGGTCGATCAGCTCCGGTCGCGTCACGGTCCTGTCGAGATGGTCGTCGGCGACAAACCCGAGACCGATGGTGAGTTGGCCGTGGCGCTCGGTGCGCGGTTCGCGCTCGTGCTCAGCGGAGTGACCTCTGAGTCGGACCTGCCCGTGGCGCCCTCACCCGACGTCGTCGCCCCCGACCTCGGCACGCTCGTCGCATCGCTGGACCGGTAGGCTGCCGCGGTGCGCCGCCGTCTGGACGCTGAACTGGTCCGTCGGGGCATGGCCGGGTCGAGAACCGTCGCTCGCGCGTTGATCGACGAGGGTCGTGTCCTCGTCGCAGGGGCCCCGGCACCCAAGGCGGCTCGTCAGGTCGATCCGTCCGAGCCCCTCGTCGTGCTCGGCGAGCCCGATCGATACGTGGGGCGTGGCGCCCGCAAGCTCGAGGCCGCTCTCGACCGTTTCGAACTCGATCCGAACGGTCGACGGGCGCTCGACGCCGGGGCGTCGACCGGTGGGTTCACCGATGTGCTGCTCCAGCGAGGTGCCGCCGAGGTCGTCGCGCTCGACGTCGGCCGCGGCCAGTTGCACGAACGCCTGCGCGCCGACCCACGGGTCCGGGTCATGGAGCGGACGAACCTGCGCCACGTGGACCCCGCTTCGCTCGGGCCGTTCGACGTCGTGGTGGCCGACCTGTCCTTCATCTCCCTGACCGTCGTCATGGGGACGCTGATCGCGAGTTGCGCCCCCGACGGCTGGCTGGTGCTTCTCGTGAAGCCGCAGTTCGAGGCGGGGCGACGTGAGGTGAGCCGGGGCGCAGGGATCGTGCGGGATCCCGATCAGTGGCGGATCGTGCTGGAACGGGTGCTCGACGCCGCGGACGACCACGGTGCGGCAGCCCAGGGCGTCTTGCCGTCCCCGGTGCCGGGGGCCGAGGGAAACGTGGAGTTCCTGGTGCATCTCGCTCCCGGGAGCACCGGCGGTCCCGGCCGGGTCCCGCACGAGCTGATCGCGGCCGCGGTCGACGCTGGCACCGAGTTGCTCGCTGACAGCCGGCAGGTCACCTGATGAGCTCGATCGGACTCGTCATCCACCGGGGGCGGGCGACCGAACTCGCGCTCGATGCCGTCGAGTGGTTGACCGACCGTGGGCACGAGGTCCGCCTCGTGGACGGCGAGGCGACCCACATCGGGCGGGCGGCGCTCGGAGTTCCCGAGGCCGACCTCTCGGTGGGACTCGACCTGGTGGTGAGCCTGGGGGGCGATGGCACGATGCTGCGCGCGGTCGACCTGGCCGCACCCGAGGGGGTCCCGGTGCTCGGGGTCAACCTCGGACAGCTCGGCTACCTCACCGAGGTCGAGCCCGACGGCCTGCGGATGGCCCTGAAGCGCTTCCTCGCTGGTTCGTACTCGATCGAGGAGCGTCTGCGGCTCACTGCGACGGTGCACCGACCGGGTGAGGAACCGTTCGTGACCGAGGCGCTCAACGAGGTCGTCGTCGAGAAGTCGATGATGGGTCACACGGTCCGCCTCGAGGTCGAGCTCGACGGGCGGCCCTTCACCTCCTACGTGAGCGACGGACTGATTCTTGCGACGCCGACCGGATCCACGGCCTACGCCTTCTCGGTCCGCGGGCCGATCATCGACCCCCGCCACCGGGCGGTGCTGATGTCGCCGGTGGCGGCACACATGCTCTTCGACCGCTCGCTCGTGCTGCAGCCCGACTGTGCGGTTCGGGTCACCGTGGGCGGCGATCGTCATGCCGGTCTGTCGGTGGACGGACGGACGGGGATCCCGCTGGCGCCCGGTGATGTGATCGAGTGCACCGGGAGCGAGCGCCCCGCCCTCCTGGTCACCTTCGGCACGAGCAACTTCCACGCCGTGCTGAGGTCGAAGTTCGGCTTGACCTCCCGTTGACTACGCTCGTCCCGTCATGCTGGTGGAACTGTGCGTCCGGAATCTGGGGGTGATCTCCGACGTTCGCATCCCACTGGGAGACGGGCTGGTCGCACTCACCGGCGAGACCGGTGCGGGCAAGACGATGGTCGTCGAGGCGCTCGCCCTGCTCAGTGGTGCACGGCCCGACTCGGCGCGGGTGCGTCACGGAGCCGACGAGGCGACGGTCGAGGGGTTGTTCGCCGCGGGCGACGAGGAGCACGTCCTGCGACGAGTGGTGCCCGCGACCGGCCGGTCCCGCGCCTACGTCGACGGCGAGCTGGTGACCGCGGCGAGCCTCGGCGAGTTGGCCGCCTCGATGGTCGAGCTCAACGGCCAGCACGCGCAGCAGGAGCTGTTGCGCGCGGGGTCACAGCGGCGCGCGCTCGACCGGTTCTGCGGCGTCGATCGATCTGACCTGCTCGCGCTGCGGGACGCAGTCCGAGCGGTCGACCGCGAGCTCGAGGAACTCGGCGGCGACGACGCTGCGGTGCGGCGTGAGGCCGAACTGCTCCGCCACCAGATCGAGGAGATCGACGGAGTGGCTCCCGGGGTGGACGAGGACGCCGCACTCGCGTCCGAGGAGGACCTGCTCGTCGGCGCCGTCGAGCATCGAGCCGCGGGGGAACGCGCGGTGGAGCTCATCGGCTCCGAAGGCGCCGCGTCGGAGCAGCTGGCCGCAGCCGCGACGTTGCTGCAGGGTCGCGAGGTGTTCGCCCCGGTGGCCACCCGACTCTCGGAGCTGGCGATCGAGCTCGACGACGTCGTGAGCGAGCTGCGGGGGATCGCCGAGACGGTCGAGCCGGACACCGAGCGCCTCGAACAGATCCGACATCGCCGTCACCAGCTGGCGACGCTGCGGCGGAAGTACGGCGACCGCCTGGTCGATGTCATCGCGGCGGCGGATGACGCTCGTGCCCGCCTGGAGGTCCTCGAGTCGCTCGACGACCGCCGCGAGCAACTCTTGGCCCGACGCAGCGAGCTGATCGTTCGGCTCGAGGCCGAGGGACGGCGGATCGGGACCGTGCGGCGGACGGCGACCGACCGCCTGGCGGCACGCGTCGGTGACGTGCTCGCCGAGCTCGCGATGCCCCATGCGGCGCTCGAGGTGGTCGTCGAGGACACCGAGGCGTTCCCGCACGCGGGGGAGTCGGTCGAGATCCGCCTCGCCGCCGCTCCGGGTTCACCTGCCGGGCCACTGCAACGGGTGGCGTCGGGGGGCGAGCTGAGCCGGGTGATGATGGCCCTTCGCCTGGTGCTCTCCGGTGGTCCGCCGACGATGGTGTTCGACGAGATCGACGCCGGCGTGGGCGGCGAGGCGGCGCTGGCAGTGGGGCGATGTCTGGCTGAGCTCGCCGCCGACCACCAGGTCCTCGTCGTGACCCACCTGCCCCAGGTCGCAGCCCACGCCGACCACCAGCTGAGGGTGGCCAAGCACGTCGACGGCACGGTCACGGTCACGACGGTGGAGCCGGTCGAGGACGACGAGCGGGTGGTCGAGCTCTCCCGCATGCTCTCCGGTAGCCCCTCGTCGGCAACGGCCCGTGAGCACGCGAGCGAGCTGCTCGAGGTCGCTGCCCGGGCGCGGGGCCGCTGAATGGGACGGTTCCTGCGGCGCCGGAGCGAGCGCGACGAGCCGAACCCGACCACCGATCCCGTGTCCGGGTCCGCCCGGGTCGACCGGCGGACGAAGGACCTCGTCCACCGGTTGGGCTCGAACGACATCGCGGTCATCGACCACGCCGACATCGACCGGATCGCCGCCGAGGGCCTCGTCGAGGCCGGACCCGCAGCGGTGCTGAACGCCTCGAGCTCCTCCACCGGTCGCTACCCCAACGAGGGCCCACTGTTGTTGCTCCGCGCGGGGATCCCGCTCGTGGACGGTCTGGGTCCCTCGGCGATGTCCGCGGTCGCGGAGGGCGAGCAGCTCACGATCCTGGGTGGGGAGGTGCAGCGAAACGGTGAGACGGTCCTGGCCGGCACGCGCCAGGATCTCGACTCGATCGAGTCGATCCACCGAGCGAGCCGGGAACAGATGCCGCGCGAGCTCATCCGGTTCATCGAGAACACCGTCGAACACATCGGCGCGAGCCACGACCTGATCGACGACTCGGTCGACATGCCCGACCTCGGACTGGACTGGACCGGGCGCCATGTCCTGATCGTCGTGCGCGGCAGTGACTACAAGCGCGACCTCGACCTGCTGCGTCGGTCTGCCTACCTCCGTGAGAACCGGCCGGTGCTGATCGCTGTGGACGGTGGCGCCGACGCGTTGCTCGAAGCCGGACAGACCCCCGACGTGATCATCGGCGACATGGACTCGGTGTCGGAGCAGGCCCTTCGCTGCGGCGCGCTCCTGGTGGTGCACGCCTATCGGGACGGTCGGGCACCGGGCGCGATCCGACTGGAACGACTCGGCCTCGAACACCACCTGTTCCCGGCGTCAGGTACGAGTGAGGACATCGCGATGCTCATGGCGTACGAGCTCGGCGCCGAGCTGATCGTGGCGGTCGGGACCCACTCGTCGATGGTGGACTTCCTCGACAAGGGCCGGTCGGGCATGGCATCGACGGTGCTGGTCCGCATGAAGGTCGGGCCGATCCTGGTCGACGCGAAGGGGGTCAGCCGGCTCTATCAGTCCCGGGTTCGCAAGCGGGACCTGCTGTTGCTCGTGCTGGCGGCACTGTTCGTGATGGTGGTGGTCATCATCATCAGCGAGCCGATCAGGCTGCTCATCCGTGCCAACTGGGTTCTGCTCAGCGGCTGGATTCCGCCGATGGCCGAGATGACCGGGGTGCTCACATGATCAACTTCCGGTTCCACCTGGTGAGCGTCGTCGCAGTGTTCCTCGCCCTCGGCGTCGGCGTCGCCATGGGGGCGTCCTTCATCGACAGGGCGACCGTCGAGACGATGCGCGGTCGGCTGGACCAGCTCGAGACGAACTACCGCGAACGCGGCGACGAGATCGACTCGTTGCGGTCCCGGATCGAGCAGCAGGACCGCGATGTCGCCGCGCTGGTCGAGGAGGACTCCGCGCTGCTGGCCGGCCGACTGACGGACACGACCGTGGTGATGATCACCGCCGAGGGAACTCCGTCGGAGGGCCCCGAGGCTGCACGTGCAGTGCTCGGGACCGCGGACGCAACCGACGGCGGGGGACTGGTGGTGGATCTCGATCGCCTGGGGGCCGATGCGGACGCGCTCGACGAGGTACGCGATCTGGTCGGCCTGAGCGTGGCGGCACCGGTACGGGTGCGTGAACGTGCGCTCACCTCGTTGGGTGAGGCGCTCGGCGTCCTCGCCCACGGCAGCGCCGAGGAGGCG
>SKRR01000296.1 GCA_007118345.1 Microthrixaceae bacterium
CCTCGTCGACTGGCTCGAGGGCGAGTGTCGACGCCTGGGGGTGGAGCTGCGCACCGGCGAACGTGCCGAGCCCGCCGACCTGTCCGACACCGGCGGGCACCTGATCATCGCGACGGGCGCACGTCCGGGGCGCCGCGACTACACCGCCACCCGGGCCGCGGTGGTGCACGACGCGCCCGACGTGCTCGACGACCCCGCCCTGGTCGGCGGCGGGGCCGTCGCTGTGTGGGACCCCGTCGGTGGCCCCGTCGCCGTGGCCGTCGCAGAGTTGCTCGCTGGGTCGGGGACGTCGGTGCAACTGATCACACCCGACAACATCGTCGGCAACGAACTGGCCCGGTCGGGCGACCTGGCGCCGGCGAACGCCCGGCTCCAACAAGCCGGCGTGGAGCTGCACCGCCGCAGCGTGCTGCGTTCGGTGAAGAAAGGCGTTGCGGTCGTCGAGGACCGCTTCACCGCGGTTCGGCGGGAACTCGCGGTCGCATCCGTCGTCGACGCGGGCCACCGACTGCCCGACGAGGAGCTGTGGGACGCGCTGTGCGACCATCCCGATCTGCACGTCCAGCGCGCGGGTGACTGCGTCGCGCCGCGCAGCATCCACGAGGCCATCCTCGAGGGTCGCCGCACCGCGATGGCGCTCGGCTGAGACGACCGTCGGGTTCCGACCGTTGACCCCGGCCCCGCGATGGGTACCCTGAGGCACAGCGGACGGTCGCGGGTCGACCGGGCGGACCGCAGTACACGGAGGCGACGTCGATGCCGACCACCACACTGGGCAACCCACTCACGGAGCCGATCTCGACGGCCAACGCCGTGCTCGATCTGACGATCAAGAACGCTGTCGAGATGGCCAAGTCGGCGAACACCGCCTTCCGTACTCACGACGACGTGGCGGTCGTGCTGCCGGGTGGCCTCTACGGTCACGTCCACAAGGGACGACTGGTGGGCTTCGGGCTGGAGCCGGTCGGCGACGTGCTCGTCGACACCAACCGCAAGGTCGTCAAGCTGCTCGACGGCGACAAGGGCCGCGTCCTGTGGGGCCGGGTCGCTGCGGTCGCCGGCGGTTCCGCTGCCGCCGTCTCGTCCGTCGCCGGTGTCACCACCGCCCTGCTGCTGGGTCGTCGTCGCCACGGCCACAGCTGAGTTCCCGACCGCACGATCCCGATTCGGCGCAGGCATCGGCTGCTCGTAGCTTGGGGTCATGACCGAACTGCTCTGGTCGCCGATGCAGCTGGGACCGGTCACGGTGCGCAACCGCATCGTGTTCTCGGCGCACCTGACGAACTTCGCCGAGGACGGGTTGCCGACCGAGCAGCACGCGGCCTACTACGCGGAGCGCGCCGCCGGCGGTGTCGGCCTCATCATCACCGAGGAGCACTCGACCCATCCGACCGACTGGCCCTACGAGAAGTTGATCCACGGGTTCCACCGTGAGGTCATCTCGGGCTACCGGCGCATCACCGAGGCCGTGCACCGGCACCGCACGCCGATCCTCGCCCAGATCAACCACAACGGCGGCCAGGCGTCGTCGATGTACTCGCGTCTGCCGGTGTGGGCGCCGTCGCCGGTGGCCGACCCGCTGTTCCGCGAGGTCCCCAAGGCCGTCGACCACCACGAGATCTCCGAGATCGTCGACTCCTACGCCATGGTCGCCGCACACTGCGCCGAGGGTGGCTTCGATGGGGTCGAGCTGCAGTGCTCCCACAGCTCGATCGTCCGGGGATTCCTGTCGCCCGCGACCAACCTGCGCACCGACGACTACGGCGGGTCGCTCGAGAACCGTGCACGTCTGCTCCTCGAGATCGTCCACGCGGTTCGCTCCGAGCTGGGCGGCGGGCTCGCCCTCGGGGTCCGGCTCTGTGGCGACGAGCTCATCGAGGGCGGGACGACCATCGACGAGGCGGTCGAGGTGGCCCGGATGGTCGAGGCCACCGGGCAGGTCGACTACATCAACACCTCGATCGGCGTCGCGACGGCATCGCTGTTCATGATCGAGGCGTCGATGCACGTCCCGCCCGGCTACGCAATGTTCATCCCCGCCGCCATCCGTTCGGCGGTCGCGCTGCCGGTGGTGGGGGTCGGTCGGTTCAAGGACCCGCTGCAGGCCGAGCGGGCGCTCGCCGAGGGCCAGTGCGACCTGGTCGGTGTGGTGCGTGGCCAGATCGCCGACGCGGATTTCGTCCGCAAGGCCCGGTCGGGTCACACCGACGACACCCGTCTGTGCCTGTCCTGCAACCAGGAGTGTGTCGGGCGGATGGGGCTCAACCGGTGGTTGGGCTGCATCGAGAACCCGCGCACCGGGCGTGAGTCGCTCGGCGTCGGCGAGGCCCGCCCCGTGTCCATCGGCCGCCGGGTGCTGGTGGTCGGCGCCGGCCCGGCCGGCATGCAGGCGGCGATCGCCGCCGCACGCAACGGCCACCAGGTCACGGTGCTCGAACGCGACGACGCCCCGGGCGGCCAGGTCCGCCTCGCGGCGAGTGTGCCGAATCGTGCGGAGTTCGGTGACCTGGTCCGCAATCAGGTCACCGAGTGCCGGCGACTCGGTGTCGAGTTCGAGTTCGGCGTCGAGGCGACCGCCGACGAGGTCGAGCGCCGCAACGCCGACACCGTCGTCGTCGCCACCGGTTCCGACGCGGCCCGGCCGTGGTGGGCGCCGCCGGAGGCCGAGCACGTCGTCGACGTGCGCGACGTGCTCGGCGGCACGGTCCACCCGACCGGCAGCATCGTGGTCATCGACGAGATCGGGTTCCATCACGCCACGTCGGTCGCCGAGCTGCTCGCCGACCGCGGGTGCGACGTCGAGGTCATCACACCCGGCATGGTGGTCGGCCAGGACCTCGGCATCACCCTCGACATGGAGAACTGGTGGATCCGAGCGAGTGCGAAGGGAATCGTGCAGACCACCGACTGCGTCCCGATGGGCATCGACGGCACCATCCTGCAGCTCCAGCACCATCCGACGGGAACCGACGTGACCCGTGCGCCGGACTGGATCGTGCTCGCCGTGCCGTCGGCGCCCGCCGAGGCGTTGTACCTCGAGCTGCGGGCGCGGGAGGTCGAGGTCGAGCGGGCCGGGGACGCGATCGCGCCACGGCGCGCACATGCTGCGGTGATCGACGGGGAACGTGTCGGAGCCGCCGTTCCCGCAGCAGAACGGGTGCGTACCCCGGCCTGAGTCGGCGCCGGGCCGCGTTGGGGCGGGCCGCTCGCTGGGCGGTACCGTGCAGCCATGTCGTCGCTGCTCGCCGTCGTGCCGGTCCGTGCCGGCGTGCTGCCCGCCGGCGGGGCCGAGGCGACCGCCGAGGCCGGCGGCCGGGTCCTGCTCGTCGGTGACGGAACCGAGGTCGCAGCAGACGCCCTCGATGCTGTGGCAACCGAGGTGACCCTCGTCGAGGTCGGCCCGTTCGCTCCGGGGCGCTGGGCCATGGCGCTCGCACCGCACGTGGCGGGGGAACGCCTGCTGGTCCTCCCCGCGTCGCCCGACGGTCGCGACCTCGCCCCGCGGTTGGCCGCGGTGCTGGAACGGCCGCTGTTCGCCGCGGCCATGGAGCTGCACGAGGACCGGGTGGTGACGATCCGCCACGGTGGTCGTGTGCTCGTCGAGCACCAGGTGGGTGGCGCCGCGGTCGTCACGCTCCAGCCCAACGTGCGCGGCGTCGATCTGCACTCCGACGGACCCCCGTCGCCGCACCACCTCGACGTCGAGCTCGATGCCGCGATCGCCGAGGCAGCGCTCGACGAGGTGTTGCCACCTGACGTCTCGACCATGGACCTCTCCGAAGCGCCCCGGATCCTCGGAGGGGGCGCGGGCCTCGGCTCGGCGGAGCAGTTCGACCGACTCGCGTGGGTCGCCGGCGAGCTCGACGCGTCGATGGGCGCCACCCGCGTCATCACCGACCGCGGATGGGTCGGCCACGCCCGCCAGATCGGGACCACCGGGGTGGTCGTCGACCCCGACCTGTACCTCGCGTTCGGCATCTCCGGTGCGGTGCAGCACACCGCAGGTCTGGGCGCTCCCGACCACATCGTCAGCGTCAACACCGATCCGCACTGCCCGATGATGGAGCTCGCCGATCTGGCCGTGGTCGCCGACGCCGACGCCACTCTCGAGGCGTTGGCGGAACTGCTCGGCGCCCGGGAGCAGGCCCGCTCCGACGGCACGGGGGTGCGAGGTGCCTGACGTCGACGTCATCGTCGTGGGTGCGGGCCCCGCCGGCGCCGCCGCAGCGCTCGAGGCCGCCCGGGCAGGGCGATCGGTGGTGCTCATCGAGCGCGGTCCGTTCCCCGGTTCGAAGAACATGTACGGCGGGGTCGTCTACGGTCGGATCCTCGACGACCTGGTCCCGCAGTGGTGGGAGCAGATGCCGATCCAGCGTTGGGTGACCCGTCGCCAGACGATGATCCTCACCGACGACCAGGCACTCACCGTCGACTACCGCACCGAGAACTGGGGGCGACCGCCCTACAACGGCGCCACGACGTTCCGGCCTGACTTCGACGCCTGGTTCGCAGAACGTGCCGTCGACGCCGGGGCGAACCTGATCAACTCGACGACGGTGACCGGCCTGCTGCGCGACGGCAACCGTGTGGTGGGTGTGCGCACCGACCGCCCCGACGGCGACCTGACCGCGCACGTGGTGATCGCGTGCGACGGGGTGAACTCTTTCCTCGCGAAGGAGGCGGGGCTGTACCACCACGACGGGGCCGAGAACTACACCCTCGGCGTCAAGGAGACCATTGCACTGCCGCGCGACGTGATCGACGAGCGCTTCAACGTCCGCGGCGACCACGGGGTCGACATCGAGATGCTCGGTGCGTCACCCGATGTTCCAGGCGGTGGGTTCCTCTACACCAACGCCGAGAGCCTCGCCGTGGGGTTGGTGCTGTCGCTGCCTGCGTTGGCGGCGAGCGGGCTGCGGCCCGAGGAGCGCATCGCGCAGCTCAAGGCGCATCCCGCCATCGCACCACTCGTCGAGGGTGGCGAGGTCAAGGAGTACTCGGCCCACGTGATCCCCGAGGCGGGGTTCGACATGATGCCCGAGCTGATCGCCGACGGGCTGCTCGTCGCCGGTGATGCCGCAGCGATGTGCCTGGCCGCAGGGATCTGGCTCGAAGGAGTGAACTTCGCGATCGGCTCGGGCGCCGCAGCCGGTCGAGCCGCCGCAGTGGCGGTACGCCACGGCGACACCAGCGCGACCGGACTCGAGGGCTACAGGGCCCGGCTGGAGTCGAGCTTCGTGTTGGCCGATCATCGCAAGCTGCGCGACGCTCCGCACCTGGTCATGAGCGACCTGGCCCAGCAGCGGCTGCCGGCACTCGCGTGCGGTGTGGTCGAGCAGCTCTTCACCGTCGGCAACCCCGTCCCGAAGCCGGGACTGCGGCGGATCGTGCGTGGGGAGATGAAGCGCAACGGCGTCAAGCTGCGCGACGCGGCGGCACAGGGGTGGCGCGCACTGAGGACCTTCGGATGAGCGGGGCAGTCGGATGAGTAGGGCAGTCGGATGAGCGGGGCAGTCCAATGAGTGCAGAGTCGTATCCGGAGATGAGCTTCGAGGCCCGGATGGGTACCGTCGACTTCCGCATCCACGAGCGGCCGCACATCACCTTGGACGACCGCAAGTGCGTCGACTGCAGCGTTCGCGGGTGCATCACCGCGTGTCCGGCGAACCTGTTCGTGCCGACCGCCGATGGCGGCATCCTGTTCAACTACGAGCAGTGCTTCGAGTGCGGGACCTGCTACATGGTCTGCAACGAAGAGGGTGCCATCACCTGGACCTACCCCGATGGCGGCCACGGCGTGGTCTTCCACCGCTCATGAGTGCCCCGGACCCGTCGACCACGGTGGATCCCTCGACCACCGTGCGGCCGACCCGGGCCGTCGTCGCGTGCGTGAAGTTCACCACGATCCTGCCCGAGGTCGACCCCCTCGACGGAGGAGTCGACCCGGACGTTCGGCGAGCGGGGCTGAGCGAGTCCGATCTCGCCGCGGTCGAGGTCGCGTTGCGGCTCGGCGTTGACCACGGTGTACCGGTGGTGGCCGTGAGCGTCGGAGGCGCCGACGCGGACCCCTCACTCGTCGAACTGCTGGCCACCGGCGTGGCTCGTGCGGTCCGTGTCGACACAGAGGGCGCGCCGAGCGCGACGGTCGCGGGGCTCATCGCCTCGGCGCTGCACGACCGTCGCATCGACGCGGTCGCGGTCGTGTGTGGTGACTACAGCTCGGACGGCGGGTCGGGATCGGTGCCGGCGTTCCTCGCCCACGAGTTGGGGATGGCGCAGGCATTGGGGCTCATCGAGATCGAGGTCGAGGTGCCAGGGTCGCTGCGGGTGGTCCGTCGGTTGGACGGCGCGCGGCGCGAGGTGGTCTCGCTCCAGCTGCCGGCCGTGGTGTCGGTGGAGGGTGGGGTCGCCGACCTTCGACGCGCACCGCTCGCGGCGCTGCTCGCCGCGCGACCTGGCGACATCGAGGTCGTGCCCGGTGGCAGCACCGTCCACCTCGAGCCGGCCCGTCAGCGTCCGTGGCGCCCACGCTCCCGCGTGGTGCCGGCGCCGCAGGGGGAGCACGCGTTGGACCGGATCGTCGCGCTCACCGGCGCCCTGGTCGAACGAACGCCGCCGCGAACGATCGAACTGCCGCCGGCCGAGGCGGCGCAGGCGATCCTCGACCAACTCGCCGTGTGGGGGTACGTCGACGACGAACGCCCCGGTACGACCGACGCGCCGACGCCCGACGCCGTCGAGCGCAGCGACACGCCGCCGCTGCTCGGGTGACGCTCCGAGTGCCGGGCGACCTCGCGACATGCGCCACTGCAGCGACATGAACGGGCGGCGACGGCTCGCCGCGCTCACCTGGCCCGATGTGCCCGACGGGTCGCTGCTCGTCGTGGCGACCGGCAGCTGTGAGCAACACGGCCCCCACCTGCCCATGGACACCGACCTGCGCATCGCGGAGCACCTGGCCGGGTGTCTCGTCGACGAACGTCGCGATGCGGTGCTGGCGCCATCGATCACCATCGGTGCGTCGGGTGAGCACCAGTCCTTCCCGGGAACGCTCTCGATCGGGACCGAGGCCTTGCGAATGGTGCTCGTCGAGCTGATCCGCTCGGCGTTGCCCGAGGCGGGCCTCGGTCGCCCGGCGCCGTTCCGCGGTGTGGTGGTGGTCAACGGCCACGGTGGCAACATCGACGCCGCGTCGGCCGCCGCCCGCCAGCTCGCCGAGGAGGGTCGCGACGTGCTGGTGTGGCATCCGGTGGTGCGCGACGGCGACTCCCACGCCGGCCGGACCGAGACCTCGCTGCTGTTGCACCTCGCTCCCGAGGTGGTGCGACTCGACCGTCTCGAGGTCGGTGCCACCGCTCGGTGGCGCGAGATCGGCGACGTGCTGCGCTCCGAGGGGCTCGCAGCAGTCACCCCCAACGGCGTGCTCGGCGATCCGCGTCCGGCCACTGCCGAGGAGGGCGAACGACTGATCGAAACCCTCTCCGCCGAGCTGGTCACAGCGGCGCGAGAACGTTTCGGTCCGGTCGGGTGAACACCGCCGGGATCCGGCGACGTGTCGTGGCGGATCCGACCCTGCGTCGGCACGGTCCCGGAGGCAAGCTGCTGGTGGGCGGCTCACCGCTGCGGCTGTTCCGGCTGACCAGCGGCGGAGCGAGGTCGCTCGACCGGGCGCTCGGCGGGGGAGTGGTGTCGACCCCGCCGGTGGACGCGCTGCTCGATCGACTGGTGGACGCCGGAGCGCTGCATCCTGTCCCGAGCTCGACGCCGGTGGTCGGTTCCTGGACGAGCGGCGACGTGACGGTGGTCGTCCCCGTACGCGACCACGCCTCCGAGCTGGGCCGGTTGCTGACCTCGCTGCGCAGTGACCCCTGTGCAGCGGCGGGCATCGTGGTGGTCGATGACGCCTCGGTGCTTCCCCGGCAGGTGGACGACGCGATCGACGCCGCGGCCCGGGCGGTTCCGGCGGGTCCTCCGCTGCGCCGTCTGCGACGTCAGGTCGCGGGCGGCCCGGCTGCTGCACGCAATCTCGGCGCCCGGTCGGCCGACACCGAGTTCGTCGCCTTCGTCGACGCCGACTGCGTCGTGACCGAGTGCTGGCTCGTGCCACTGCTCGGTCACCTCGCCGATCCGTCCGTCGCCCTCGTTGCTCCTCGTGTCGCGCCGGCGGGCAATTGTGCTGCCGGGTCGTCGGAGCTGATCCGGGCCTACGAGGTCGACCACAGCCCGCTCGACCTGGGCACGACGCCCGCTCGGGTGGCGGCGGGGACGCGGGTGTCGTACGTGCCGAGCGCTGCGGTCGTGGTGCGGCGTTCGGTGTTCGAGTCGCTCGGCGGGTTCGAAGAATCGATGCGGGTCGGTGAGGACGTCGACCTGGTGTGGCGACTCACCGCCGATGGGCACCGCGCCCGGTACGAGCCCACGTCGGTCGTGCGCCACGAGGTACGTGGCGACCTTCGGTCCTGGCTGACACAGCGGGTGGCGTACGGCAGTTCGGCCGCAGCGCTCGACCAACGTCATCCCTCGCAGGTGGCGCC
>SKRR01000177.1 GCA_007118345.1 Microthrixaceae bacterium
ACTGCGCAAGCTTCAACTTCCGAGGGCCCGACCAGCAGAAGAAGGTCGGGGACCTCTCGGGCGGCGAACGAAACCGGGTTCACCTCGCGACGCTCCTGCGTTCGGGGGGCAATGTGCTCCTCCTCGACGAACCCACCAATGACCTCGACGTGGACACGCTGCGGGCGCTCGAGGGCGCCCTCGACTCCTTCCCCGGTTGCGCCGTGGTGATCTCGCACGACCGTTGGTTCCTCGACCGGATCGCCACCCACATCCTGGCGTTCGAGGGCAACTCCCAGGTGCGGTGGTTCGAGGGCAATTTCAGCGAATACGAGACGGTCCGACGCAAGGAGCTTGGCGCCGACGCTGCCCAACCCCACCGGATCAAGTACAAGCCGCTCACGCGCTGAGCCAGCCCCGGCCCCTCCGCGTTCCGGCGACCGGAGAGTTCTCAGGGTGCTCCGCAAGTGTCCCGATACCCAGGTGCATGGGGAGCACCACGACATCCAGCAAGATCGCCACCCGCAGCCGTGCCGTGCTGAGGGACGTGGAGCCGGGAAGCACGGTCGACTGCATCGAGTGCGGTGAGCGTGTGAAGTTCCAGGCGAAGATCCGGCACAAGCAGGTGATCTGCAACGTCTACGAGGACGGCCGGTGGATGCGTGTCGAGCACTACCACTCCGGCTGCTACGACACGGCTGGAAGTCCCCACGGCCCGGTCGACACCACCCCCGTGGTCAAGGCGCGTCGAAGCGCTCCTGCGCGCGACAACGCGGGCACCGGACCGGCAGCGACCGCCCGGTCGGCCTGACGAACGCATCGTCCCCGACAACAGGACCACCCTGGCCGGTCGCCGCGATCAGCCGACGCGACGCGGGCGTCACACGCGACAGGTGAGCGTGGCAGGCTCGGAGGATGTCCGCGCACGAGTTCACCACGATCCACCTCGAGCACGAACCCGAGGGTGCCGCCGACGGGGTCCGACTCCTGACCCTCGATCGTCCGGAGCGGTTGAACGCAATGAGTGTCAGCCTGATCGACGAGCTGCATCGGGCGCTGGACGCAGTCGACGAGGACCCCGACGCCCGGGTGCTGGTGCTCACCGGGGCGGGCCGCGGGTTCTGCGCCGGGCTCGACCTCGTGGACCTCGCGCCGAGCGGCGACGGCTCCGAGCGCGAGGCGTCCGGCGGAACCGGGCCGGGGCGGGTGCAGCGTGGGCTCGCGTTGCAACAACGCATCGCCACCCTCGTGCCGAGGCTTCGCGGCCTGCGGATCCCGGTCGTCGCAGCGGTCAACGGCGCCGCGGCGGGGGGCGGTCTGGCGCTGGCGCTGGCCAGCGACGTTCGCATCGCCGGGCGCTCCGCACGCTTCAACGTCGCGTTCGTCCGGATCGGGTTGTCCGGCTGCGACATCGGCGTCTCGTGGCTGCTGCCTCGTTGGATCGGCGCCTCTCGTGCGTTCGAGCTGATGCTCACCGGACGCATCGTCGAGTCCGACGAGGCCGACCGCATCGGGCTGGTGACCCGCGTGGTCGAGGACGACGAGCTGATCGCCGAGGCGCTCGCTACGGCGGCGGCGATCTGCGCCAACTCGCCGCTGGGGATCTGGATGACCAAGGAAGTCATGTGGTCCAACCTCGAGACCGGCAGCCTCCAGGCCGGGATCGACCTCGAGAACCGGACCCAGGTCCTGACCTCGTTCACCGAGGACACCGCCGAGGCCGTCGATGCCTTTCTGTCGAAGCGTCCACCGGCCTTCCGCAACCGCTGATGCCGGGCCAGGCCACGAGACCCCGCTGGGCCGAAGCTGCCGCGACACTCGCCGCCCGCGACGAACTCGCCGCGCGGCTCCACGCCCGCCACGGCGTTCCGCGGATCGGACCGGGTGCACGACCCGCGCACCGGTTCGAGGCGCTGACGCGTGCGATCGTCCACCAGCAGCTCGCCGGAGCCGCTGCGGCCACGATCTGGGATCGCGTCCTGTCCGCCGTCGGTCAGCCCTTCACCCCGAAGGCGCTGCTCGACACGCCACCGACCTCGTTGCGGGCCGCCGGGCTGTCGGGCGCGAAGACCGCCGCCGTGACCGACCTGGCGACCAAGGTGCACGACGGCACGGTCCCGCTGGGCCATCTCGCCCGGCTCGAGGACGACGACGTGATCCAGCACCTCATCGTGGTCCGCGGAGTGGGGCCCTGGACCGCGCAGATGTTCCTGCTGTTCGAGCTGCGTCGACTCGACGTCTGGCCCACGGGCGATCTGGGGGTCCGCATCGGCCTCGGGCGGGCGCTCGGCCGCAGTGACGCCCCCGATCCCGCCGAGACCGAGGAACTCGGCCAGGCCTACGCGCCGTACCGGTCGGTCGTCGCCTGGTGGTGCTGGCGCGAAGCCGACACCCGCACGCCGGATCGCTGACGTGGTCGGTCAGCTCGCGGAGGGTGTGCGTCAGTGCGGCGGACGGATGGCGGCGATCACCGCCGCCGCCTGGGCCGCCGCGTCACCGTCAACGGGCCGCAGCACCAGCTCCGGGTCGGAGGGCGGCTCATAGGGGTCGTCGATCCCGGTCATTCCGCTCAGCTCACCTGCTCGGGCCCGCGCGTACAACCCCTTGGGGTCCCTCGCCTCACACTCCTCGAGTGGCGTGTCGACGAAGACCTCGAGGAACGTGAGCCCGCTCGAGGTCACGCGCGCCCGTACGGCGTCGCGCGCCGCCCGGTACGGCGACACGAGCGGCACCAGTGCAATGAGCCCCGCGTCAGCGAACAACGTGGCGACCTCGCCGACTCGCCGCACGTTCTCGTCGCGGTCCGCAGCGGAGAACCCCAGGTCGGCGTTCAACCCGTGCCGGAGGTTGTCACCGTCGAGCAGGTACGTGGCCCGACCGGCCGCGACGAGTCGCTGCTCCACCTCGACCGCCACGGACGACTTGCCCGACCCCGAGAGTCCGGTGAACCACACGACCACGCCGGGTCCGCCCGTCACCCGTGACCGGTCGTCCCGGTCGACCGCACCCTCGTGCCAGACCACACCCGAGGACCGGTTCATCGCGTCGCGCCGGAGTGGCGATCCCTCACGACTCCCCCAGGATCATGCCGGCACCGACAGTGGCGTTGGTCGCCTCGTCGATCAGGATGAACGAGCCGGTCTCGCGGCTGCGGCGGTACTCGTCGAAGAACAGCGGCTGGGTGGTCCGAAGGCTGACACGGCCGATCTCGTTGAGCGAGAGGGTCGCGACGCTCTCATCACGATGCAGGGTGTTGATGTCGAGCCGGTAGTGGATGCCGGTCACCATCGCCCGGGCGCTGCGGGTCGTGTGCTTGATGCCCAGCTTCGTACGTGGCGTGAGCGACGATGCCTCCGTGAGCCAGCAGACCATCGCCTCGAGATCCTGTGACGCGATCGGCTGGTTCTGCGGTCGGCAGATCATGTCGCCGCGCGAGACGTCGATCTCATCGGTCAGGCGGATCGTGACCGACATCGGAGCGAATGCCTCGTCGACGGGTCCGTCGAAGGTGTCGATCGACGCGATGGTCGACCCGAAGCCCGAGGGCAGCACCATCACCTCGTCACCCGGCTTGAAGACACCGGCAGCCACGCGTCCGGCATAGCCGCGGTAGTCGTGGAACTCCTCGCTGTGGGGGCGCAGCACGTACTGCACCGGGAACCGGGCGTCGATGAGATTGCGATCCGAGGCGATGTGCACCGACTCCAGGTGGTGCAGCAACGACGATCCCTCGTACCAGTCCATGTTGGCCGAGCGGGTCACGACGTTGTCCCCCTCGAGTGCCGACAAGGGGATGAAGGTCAGGTCGGTGACGTCCAGCTTCGCAGCGAACGAACGGAACTCGTCGACGATCTCCTCGAAGCGGCCCTGGTCGTAGTCGACCAGGTCCATCTTGTTGACCGCGAGAACCAAGTGCGGGATCCGCAGCAGCGACGCGATGAAGGCGTGGCGACGCGACTGCTCGAGGACCCCCTTTCGGGCGTCGATCAGCACGATGGCCAGGTCGGCCGTCGAAGCTCCTGTCACCATGTTGCGCGTGTACTGCACGTGCCCGGGCGTGTCGGCGATGATGAACTTGCGGCGTGGAGTGGCGAAGTAGCGGTAGGCCACGTCGATCGTGATGCCCTGCTCGCGCTCGGCGCGCAGACCGTCGGTGAGGAGCGCCAGGTTGGTGCCACCGAGGCCCATCCGTTGACTCGCGTCCGCCATCGATGCGAGCTGGTCCTCGAAGATCGACTTGGAGTCGAAGAGGAGCCGCCCGATGAGCGTCGACTTGCCGTCGTCGACCGAACCGGCCGTGGCGAACCGAAGGAGCTCGGCCATCAGAAGTACCCCTCGCGCTTCCTGTCCTCCATCGCCGCCTCGGAAGCACGGTCGTCCGCACGGGTCGCGCCGCGCTCGGTGAGGCGGGTCGCCGCGACCTCGTCGATGATCTGCTCCACGGTCGCCGCGGGCGAGTCGACCGCACCGGTGCACGATGCGTCACCCACGGTGCGGAACCGGACGGTGCGGACCTCGGGACGCTCTCCCTCGAGAACCGTGACGAACGGGGTGACCGCCAGCCACATGCCGTCGCGTCGGAACACCTCGCGCTCGTGCGCGAAGTAGATCGACGGGACCTCGATGCCATCCGCTGCGATGTACTGCCAGATGTCCAACTCGGTCCAGTTGCTGAGCGGGAAGACCCTGATGTGCTCGCCCCGGCGGTGACGGCCGTTGTAGAGGTGCCACAGCTCGGGGCGCTGGTTCTTGGGGTCCCACTGGCCGAAGTCGTCGCGGAAGGAGTACACGCGCTCCTTGGCCCTTGCCTTCTCCTCGTCCCGTCGGGCGCCACCGAACGCCGCGTCGAACTCGTGGCGCTCGATGGCATCGAGCAGCGTCACGGTCTGGAGCTGGTTGCGACTTGCGCGTGGCCCGGTCTGCTCGGTCACTCGTCCACCGTCGATCGACTCCTGCACCGACGCGACCACCAGTCGGATCCCGAGTTCGGCGACCCTGCGGTCCCGGTAGTCGTAGACCTCGTCGAAGTTGTGCCCCGTGTCCACGTGCATCACCGGGAACGGGATGCGCGCCGGCCAGAACGCCTTCTCGGCCAGCCGCAGCATGACGATCGAGTCCTTGCCACCGGAGAAGAGCAGCACCGGCCGTTCGAACTCGGCGGCGACCTCACGGATGATGTGGATCGACTCGGCCTCGAGGGCCCTGAGGTGTGAGAGTTCGTAGTTCATCGGACGGAGGGGGACCCTACGACCGGCGAATCCCGACTCGCAAGGTCAACTTTCTCGCGCCGGCCCGGACTACCCTTCGCCGGTGTCCGACGACCAGCACCTCGACGACCACGCCCTTGCTGCCCGCCTGGCCGAGACGGCGGGTGCTCGTCTGGTCGAGCTCCGCCGGCGACTCGCCGCCGAGGGCGCCGATCAGCACACCATCAAGGACGAGGGGGACCGGGTCGCCCATGACTGGCTCATGGCCGAACTGCGCGCCGAGCGTCCCGGGGACCGGATACTCAGCGAGGAGTCACGCGACGACGACGGGCACGACACCGGTCCGCCGGACGCAGCCCGTGTGTGGATCATCGACCCGCTCGACGGCACGCGCGAGTACGGCGAAGGACGTGAGGACTGGGCGGTCCACGTGGCGCTGGTGCACGATCGACGACCGGTTGCCGGGGCCGTGGCGCTGCCGGCGCTCCCCACCGTGCTGCACACCGGCGAACCCGTGTCCGTCCCTGCACCCCCCGGGCGCTTGCGGGTGATCGTCAGCCGGAGCCGGCCCCCTGCCGAGGCGCTCGCGATCGCCGAGGGGCTCGGCGCCGAACTGGTCGAGATGGGCTCGGCGGGGGCCAAGACGATGGCGGTCGTGCGCGGCGAAGCCGACGTCTACGCCCACTCCGGCGGGCAGTACGAGTGGGACTCCGCAGCCCCTGTGGCCGTCGCGACCGCTGCCGGCCTGCACTGCTCGCGGCTCGATGGTTCACCACTCGTCTACGACCGCGACGACCCGTACCTGCCCGATCTGCTCGTGTGCCGACCCGAGCACGCGCCGCAGGTGCTCCGGCTGCTCGGCTGAGCAGGATCGATGTCAACGGATTCGGGACTGCGCCGCCGAGCATCGGTGCGGTAGACCCTGCGCGGTGGAGACCGAGCAGAGCCCCGACGTCGAGCACCATGCGTTCACCGACCACGGCCCGTGGGTCGTGCGCGAGGACGAGTGCACCTGGTCACGCGGCATCGGCGTGCTTCGCGCCACCACCCGTCGGCAGGTCCCGCTCCTGACCGCCCGGCGCACCCTTCCGCCACCGGTGCGGCTCGCTGTGGTCGGTGGACGGCTGGGCTCGGCACTCGGCGGATGGGCGCTGCGCGAGCGTCGCTCGGACGCCAGCACGTCGCGCGCCGGCATCTCGCGCAGGTTGCGCCACGCCGCCGAGGTGCTCGGACCCACCTACATCAAGCTCGGGCAGATCATCTCGAGCGGCGAGGGCCTCTTCCCCGCCGAGCTCGTCGAGGAGTTCAAGGCCTGCCGCGACCAGGTGCCCGCCGAGTCCTTCGACGACGTGCGTCGGGTCGTCGAGGAGGACCTCGGCCGGCCGATCGACGACGTCTTCGAACACTTCGAGCACGTCCCGATCGCCGCTGCGTCGATCGCGCAGGTCCATTCCGCCCGACTCCACCCGGTCGCCGGCGCGACCGAGGGCGCAGAGGTCGTGGTCAAGGTCCAGCGCCCGACGATCCGCCAGCAGGTGCAGTCGGATCTGAAGGTCATGGCGTGGCTGGCACCCTTCCTGGTGGGGCGGATCCCGATCGCGGCGCTCGCGAACCCGCCCGCGCTCGTCGAGCTCTTCGCCGAGACCATCTCCGAGGAGCTCGACTTCCGGCTCGAGGCCCAGAACATGCTCGACGTGGCGCGCTCCACCGCAGAGCTCGGCCAGCGCGGCGTGATCATCGCCCGGCCCCACCCCGAGCTCGTCACCCGGCGCGTGCTCGTCATGGAACGACTCTCGGGCTTCGGCTTCGACGACCTCGAGAGCATGCAGGCGGCCGGGATCGACACCCATGAGGTGCTGCGGACGGGGATGACGGCGTTCACCGAGGGCTGCATGGTCCACGGCCTGTTCCACGGCGACCTGCACGGCGGCAACCTCTTCATCACCGCCGACGGACGGATCGCCCTGATGGACTTCGGCATCACGGCCCGGATGACCGACCTGCAGCGAACCGCCTTCCTCCGCCTGATGATCACCGGCGCGATGGGTGACATCCGGGGCCAGATCGCGGCCTTCCGGGATCTCGGCGCCCTGCCGCCGGACACCGACCTCGACGACGTGATCCGAGAACTCCGACTGGACCAGCAACTGGTCGACCCGACGACGCTCTCCCAGGAGCAGCTCGTCGGTGAGATCCAACGAGTGATCAAGGCCTTGCTGGGCATGGGCGCCCGCCTTCCGAAGATCCTCATGCTGTACGTCAAGAACCTGGTGTTCCTCGATGCGGCGATCGCCAACCTCGCACCCGATCTGGACCTGATCGGCGAGATCGCCACCCTCTCGACGCACCTCGCGACCACCCACGGCGATCGACTCGCCGCCGAGATCGGTGTGTCCCCCACGGACTTCACCGTCGACACGTCGGCCATCAAGGCCAGCATCGGCATCGTCGACGACGACGGGGAGGCCATCACGTACCGCGAGCTCCAGAAACGCCGCGACGTGATCCGCCGGCGGCTCGAACGGCGGTGAGGCGGTGATCGACGTCGTGCTCTGGGACGTGGGCAACGTCTTGTTGCACTGGGATCCCCGCAACCTCTACCGCAGCGTGTTCGACGATCACGACGAGATGGAGCGGTTCCTCCGCACGGTGTGGACCCCCGCTGAGAATCTGCGCTGCGACGCCGGCGAACCGTTCGCCTCGGTGATCTCGGCCACCGCCGCCACGCACCCTCACTACGCAGCCCAGATCCGGGCGATCGGTGACCGCTGGATCGAGACGATCGGTGGTCCCGTCGATGGCATGGAGGAACTGCTCGGCGAGCTCGCACGTGCAGCGGTGCTCCAGGTGGCCGTGACCAACTTCTCGGCCGAGACGTTCCCCCTCGTCGGCCACTACCGCCACTTCGACCTGCTCGACGATGCGGTCGTCTCGGGTGAGATCGGCATCGTGAAGCCCGATCCGCGGATCTTCGAGATCGCCCTCGAGCGCGCCGGCACCTCGGCCGACCGTGCGGTGTTCATCGACGACTCCCCCGCCAACGTGGAGGGCGCGATCGCTGTCGGGATCGACGCGTTCGTGTTCGACGATGCCACCCAGGCACGTCGCGAGCTGGTTCGGCGTGGACTCCCGGTCGATCACCGGGACGGGGCTTGACGGCGAACGTCACATCGGAACATTGAGCCTCCGGGGGCCGGATCGGTCAGACTGGACGACCACCCCCGAGCCGGACCGAGAATGACCACTTCCACCCAACGCCCAGACGCGCCCACCCGCGTGCCCGTCGAGGGCATCCGCAACGTCGCCATCATCGCCCACGTCGACCACGGCAAG
>SKRR01000130.1 GCA_007118345.1 Microthrixaceae bacterium
CCGAACCGTCACCAGCAGCGTCCTGTATTCCACAGGACGGCAAAAACTCGCCCGCTGCGGGGTTTACATACGTCCCCGTCTTCTGGCCGTCATCAAACTCGACGCCCTTGATGACATCAGATTCGTCAGGGTAGTCTGCTTCTCCTGCTTCAACTCGTTTGAATATAATTCCACTCATTGTCTTTAACCCCCTTACCAGACAATTATAATAAGATTAGCGTAGTTGCTGTCTGTTGCCGCATTCTTCGCGTGGATTTCTGATTCGGGGTCTATTTTAAGCCCATCCATTGCGTATCCGGTGTCGCCGGGAACGAGTATATTGTCCGTAGTCCCTCCATCCAGCGAAATAATCGCCCCGTTAGTTTCCACAAACACGATAAGATGTTCGCAGGTCCGGTCAGGACAGTCTACCACCTTTTCGTAGGTGTTTTGCCCGGTTTCGTCGGTGCCTAGAGCAGGAAGCCCGCCTACAACGCCGTCAGAGCCGCCTGAGAGCCCCGTGACGGTGACATTACCGGTAGAGCTGACCATACCCTCGTTAGCATGAGAGCCAGGCTCTACGACCGTCAGGGACAGCACAGGATCATCAGGGTCGGTATCAACCTCGATGGAAAGGAGGTCGCGTCCCGTGTTCTTAAAACTGGCGGTATCTTTACGCTCTTCCAGGACAGCAGCAAGTTTATTAGCAACTTGAGCTTTAGTTCCTGCAGGGTCAAGATGCGTCCGACCGTCGGTAATTTCGCCGGGGTCCGAGTGCCATTCGTAGGTAACGCCTAAAAGGGTAAGGGTGGCCTCGTCAGGAGGTGTGTCTTCGATTGTAATGGTCCCGGCGGCTCTTTTGAGCCCTGCTACTACCTCTAAGGCGTCCCGGGACTGGACCACCACAGGGTGCGATCTTATCGTCTTAAAATCCATTTTGATACTCCTGTTTTGGGGTCAGGGGCGAGCTTTATTGCCCGCCCCTAACCAACCGGTTATTACGCGGTGTGCTCGTATAGCTTAATACACGCCTGCGGACGGGTGCAGATGTGGAGCGGGTTGCTCTGCACCTCAAGATTAACCATCTTGCCGTCCGGGCTGGAATACTGGCGTGCATACAGCGGCTCGCCAAGCGTCCCCACAACCTCCGGCAGGTCGGCAGGTGCCCAGAAGGACTTGAAAATACCAGCCCCAATCGGGAAAGCCCTGCCCTGCGTAGTGGTCGGGAAAGTAGTGCCGCTGACCACGCCGTGATATTCCTCAAAGACCATCCCGCCAAGAGCCACTCTACGCCGGTTCATCCGAGGCATATCTACCTGCCCCATAAAGGCTTCCATCAGGCGAGCGGACTGCTGTTCGTAAAGGTCCCGAACGCGGTCGTGTGCGATCAGCTTCCTGAAGAACGACCGGCCAACCAGAGCGTAAACACCGGTAAAAGGCGTTCCGCCCAGGGCCGTCTCGATCTTGTCGAAGACCTCCGGGATTATGGACTCTACGACATCGGTGGTTGCCGTGTCGAGAGTAAACTCGACGTTCTGCTCCGAGTTGTCCTCAAAAACAGTGTAAAGGTTAACGTTAGCGTCAACCGAATTGGTAGGGTAGGTTACCAGCCCGTTAAGGGCTCCCCACCGCAGGTATTCGTTGGTAACATCAACCGAACGCCGCATAAGGGCAAGTTTCCGCTCTACCACAGAGCCAACAGCCTCGGTATCGGTTCCGCCGAGCCTTCGAACGTTAAGAACGTCGTCGGCTCCCAGGCTGTCATCAACCTGAATATGCGGCACGTTAAGGGCAACGATAGCCCTTTTCTCGGGCGGGGATTGAACACCGGGACCCATCCGCTTTGTGGTAGGGACAAGGAACAGCCGCCCACGGAACTCCTCGACGGCCACCTTCGTCTGAGAGGTGGGTTCGCCCTCAAAAATACCAAGCTGAGCAATAGTGGTGGGCTGAGCCGGGATTTTGTTCACTGCGTCTGTTAAATGCACAAGCCCGAATTCATCCGGGTCGAAAACGTCTGCAAGGTTAGCCATTTTTATCTCCTTAAGTTTGCTGAACCGAAGAAGTCGGTTCATCTCTAACGATTACCAGAGCGGTCTTCATAGCCGTGATTGCTTCTGCTTTTTCGGTCTCGTCCTGGTAAGTAAGTTGGCTGCCGTTCAACACGGCGGGTCCTCTAACAAGACAAAGGCGGTCCTGGTCTACCTCGTTATCGGATGCTTTTACAGGCTCCAGAAGGATTGCCTCCCAATCGGCCCCGTCTTCGGCGCCGACGGGCGTGACCTTCGCACCCGTCCCGTCCACAAGGACCTCGCCGACCTGTAAAGCGATGCCTGAACCCGCACCTGCCCCCTCGACAGTCCGCAACTGGCAACAGTAGCGGTGGTCGAGTTGGTAAAGAACAACATCGCCGAGTCGTTTGCGTTCGTGAGTAGCCATATTAATAACCTCCTATTAAGTTTGCTGAACCGAAGAGGTGGGTTCGCTTCGCTGAAGGATTAATAGGGCTGTCAACGCCGCTTCTGCCTGCGATTTCTGGGTTTCGTTGGCCCATACAAGTTGACTTGCGTTAACGACCGCAGGACCTCGAACAATAGCCAACTTTTCGATGTCCGCGTCGTTCTCTGCGGCGGTCAGCGGTTCGAGAAGGATTGCCGAGGCGTTGGCTCCGTCCGCCGCACCAATCTTCTGGTGCTTGGTTGTATCGACAGTAACCATAACGTCGCCTGCCGCGTGAGCAACGCCGGACTGTGCTCCACGGCCCTTTACGTTAATCTTCTCAAGATTATACCGACCGTCAACCATAAGCAGGATAACGTCGCCGAGATAATTAGGCTGATGTGCTAAACTCATTTTTATCTCCATATTTCTTGTTAACTACATCCAAAACAGGGTTAGAAGAAGGCTTTATAGACTCCTGCCCTTTCGTTTTCTCGCCGAACCGGACGACCTGCTCGTTCTTTTCGAGAGCTGAAACCACCTTGGATAGCAGTGATTCGCCGTTTTCGTCCAGTTTAATTGCCTCTTCTGACAGTAAAAGCGGCTTAAGGTCCTTGATTGCGGCGGGGGTGCAGGTCCCGCTGGACTCAAGACGCTCGAAAAGGATGCCAGCAAGTTTACGCTCGGCAGTGAATTGGATAGATTCCTTGTTCACTTCCTCGGTTTCACTTTCGGTGTCCTCTTCTTCATTTCGTAATTGTGGCTCCGGAGCCACAATTTTATCTTCAAACTCCACGCGTTCTGAAAAGAATATCTCCTGCGGAGCCTCCTGTCCTTTATAAACAGGGAAGGGCGTAAGGGCTACATGGTCCATATTTTCGTCGTCAGCCCCAATCGAGACATCCCCGGTCCTGTAAACAGTGGCAATTGCTTCAGAACCAACGGCTTCCAGCTCGCCGTAGAGGGTATCGTCTTCGTAATAAAGACGGTTAACAGAGCCTAATTGCTCCTTCGTTCCCCCTGTATGGTCGGTAAGCAGGGGGCATTTTTCAAAGGATTCCACCCATTTATCAAAATGTTCTTTTGTAATAGTGAATTCCTTGTCTCCCTGCCGGTAAACACCTGTTTTAACCAGGTCTTTAACAAATCGTTTCCGAGGCACCGCTTCTTGCTGCACCTCTACACCGACAGGCTCCGCTTCGTTGGTCTTGTCGAAGTAAATATTCATATTACTCTTCTCCTACAGGTAATCCGGTCTGTTCTGCGAGGGCAGCGAGGTCTACAAGGTCCTGAATACCCGCCAACCCATCTTTCGACGCTAACGTTCTGTAAATCTCCCGGGCGGTCTGGAACATAAAATCCCTTTCTCGCGGCGAAACCGAGATAACACTATATTTTAATGTATCAACCGCGTCCGGACCGTAGTTGAGGTTTAACATGCGGTTAAGAACTTGGTTGTTAATCAGGTTAAGAAGATCATGCTGGATCTCTGAGCTGGCAGCAATTCCAAGGTCAGTATGCGTAGCCGCCTCCGCTTTTGTCCCGTGATGACCCTCTAAAATCGACCTTTCGGGCATTAACCAGCCACGAACCATTAACTTCTCGTAGTGTTCTATAGCATTAAGCAAATCTTGTCCGTGTGAGGAGCTGGCCTCAACAAAAGTTAAACTCCAGGCGGCAAAAGATTCAGGGTTAACGCCATATTCCTGCATCGTCTCTACAGATCGGTCGATTGGGGACGACTCTATCCCCACACCCTTCGCCGAAGCCAGGTTATTAAGGACCTCTTGGGCAATTTCCTCTGTAGAGACCTCCTGGCCGTCTATAATTCTCGTTTCCTCGCCCGGAAAACGTAAAACAGGGATGATAGATGATACTTTTGTAGCATAATTAGCGTAAGAACCGAGTAAACTGTTCCAGTGATGCCATATAACCCGTATATTCTCGTGCCTCGGTCGCCCGTAAAGGTCGTCATACTCCCTGTCGTAGGTATAAAGCAGGGATTCATCCCTCGTAAGTTCAACTACCCCCTGTTTAAGACCCGAAAAAAGCCCGTTTTCGTCCTGTTTAATAATAGTCTGGGCTGGAGAAAGAGCTTTTATACGTTTTATTACAATTGATCCTTTTTCCTGGGCGTAAACCAGCTCGAACGGAGCAAATCCGTAGTCTAAAGCCCGCAAAGCCTCTTTAATCAGCACGCGGAGGTGGGGAGTAATCGTTTCTTCTATAAATTCTTCCGCCCCGGCAGGTGCGTCGTCGGTCGCCTCTACTACAAGTTCCATCCTTCGAATGGGAAACGTAGCGGCGAGGCGGACTAAAGCAATAACCGGGTTAGCCCTCATCTTCGCCCAAGTATTAAAACCTGGGTTTGGAGGCGGTCCGAACATCTGAATACCGGGGCTAACCGGGATAACTCGCCCCATTAACTGCTTTTTCGTCTTAGATTCAGGCATGGAACCCCTCACAAGGAACTCAGTCTATCGATAGTATAGCATTTTTTTACAAATAAAACAACTTTATTATGAAAAATCTTTAATTCCTCCTAGTTTACAGGGCTTCCTGTAATGTTCGCCCTTTTTTCTTTCTATACATTGCTCGCAGGCGGAGCATATACGGTTTCCGGGGCCGCAGGAGTCAAACATTTCATCGCAATAAAGACATTTACGCGGTTTAGCCCCGGGGAGTGGAGCTTGTTGACCGTGTTCAACGATTTCTATAGTAATTTCCCCGGTTTCGGGGCATACGGTTCGGACGTATTCACCATAACCCATCTTCTTTTTCTTGTAATAAGCCTTCATATACATACTTCGACACGATTTACAGTAGTAGGGGTCGGCAGTATAGAACTCGCTTTTGTCCTTCATTTTACGGCAAACTGAGCACTTTTTTAACATTTTTTTACTCCTTAGTGGGGCGGGCTGACCGTAAGGACCCTGCCGGACGCCTTTTTACGGTCTTCGTGGAACATAGTAAACTTTAACTGGTAAATACGGTATCTTTCGGCGTCGGAGGCGTGAGAAAGGTTTATAGAGGACTTGATAATACCCCCATTAGGGTCCCGTTTTAATTCTCGTAGATCTCTTAACAGGACCTTACACCGGGGATCAATTTCGTAAAGCCCTCTGGACATAACCGTGTTAAAAACGTCTATAGAACCCACTAAAGGAGGGGCTTTTTTAGGGACAGCGGTGAAAATCTTGATATTATTCCCAAAATGCTCCCTTAAATAGAACCGAACCTGGTCGTAGGAGGTTTTAGAGGTCTGGTGGGAGCGGGCATTTCCGGAGGTATCGCCGTAAATATAAATAGTATCGGCTCGTAGACTCCCTGAGGCGGCGTATAAGGCGATATTATCTATAATGCGGGGGATGTCCCACCCCTCCCCATGAAAGTCAGCGAGAGCCCGGCTCTTGCCGCCGTAAGACTGCCCTAAGACGGCATTCATACCGGGCGAGATATTAAAATCAAAAGAGATATGCAGAGGTTCGGAAGGGTTATAGGTCTGTGGGCGCACTAAATCCTCTGTAAAACCAGTGTATGCGGCCCCGAACAGCCCCTTTCGGGGGATTTGTTGGAATTCAGCGAGGAAGGCGGGCTCCGATAGTTCGTTTTTAAGAGCATTTAATGCAGTAACCCCCCATCTTTCAGGACAAAGCGGCTGTCCGTAGGGTCTTTCAAGCGGGTCTTCCTCTAAAGCAAAAGCAGGAAGGTTAATTGTATCCCATTCGCCGGGGAAGTCCTGTAATAACTTGCCTGTAAGGTCCTCGGAGCTCCAACGTGTCATTAAAATAACGAGGTTTCCGCCCGGCTCTACGCGAGTTCTAAGTGTATTTCTAAACCATTCGTAACACGCCTCTGTAACTGTAGGCGAATGAGCCTCTGCCCAGCCTTTAATTGGATCATCTACGATAACAAGGTGTCCTCCGGAGCCTGTAACCGCCCCGCCTGTGGATGAACAGAGGACTCTACCGCCCTCTGTGGTGTGAAATTCCTTTACAGAACGGGAAGACGGGTCTAATTGAGTGCTCAACCCTTTAGATTCATCCTGTAAAACGTCTCTAATCATCCTTCCCCACCGTTGCGAGAGGTTGGCCCCGTAAGATGTAATAATAACGTGCCGGTCGGGGTAATGCTCTAAATACCAGAGCGGTAAAAGCACCGAAATATACAAACTTTTACCGTGCCTTGGGGGCACATTCACTATAACCCTCGCGTTGCCCTCTTGTATTTTGTCTATTAACCGCCGGTCCAGGTATTTTATCCAGTCGAACCGCTTGTAAAACCTATTAAATACCACCTCCCCCATCAAACCGGGCGTTAAAGTCCATAAATTCTGTAAAATATCACTATTCTTCGTCATCTGGCCCCTCCTCTGGCGTGTCCGCCCCGTCCAACCCCCCCTGGTCTATAGGTTGTTCCGAGCCTTTTACGTCCAGGATGTCCAATATACGATTTCTACGCGCTTTATCCTCGATTAAGCTTACTATAGCGGCGTGCCTGTGCGTGTGCTCTATAGTAAGGTCCGCCCCGTCCCCTAATACGTGACTGTAAAGATCAATTAAAGCCCGAGCCGCCTTAAAACGCACGTTAGAGGACTCGTCGGCCAATAAATTCGATAAAGTATGGAGGGAATCGATGTAATAGTCGTTCAGGATGTTAATAGATAGTCTTTTTATACACCCCGACCACTCGTCCGGGTATTTAGTGGTGTATTCTGCTAATGTAGAAGGGCTTTTACCCGTAATTTTACTGATATCAGCCCAGGAAACGGCCATTAACCGGAGCCGAGCGAGCACCTCAAGCGTATAGTCGCGGGTCTCGGCATCTATAATACAGGGGAGGTCTAATCTAAGTTCATTAATCTGCGAGAGGGTTAACGCCCGCGTCCCGGAGGACTGGACGGGCTGGATTTTATTGAATTTTCGCATTTTAAAGCCCTTTTTTATCAGAGAGCGGATTTTTAACGCCGACGTAAGTCTAATAAGTATAATAAGCTATTTTTCTTTAAAAAGCAAGCAAAAAGGGCAAAAAGTTCACAGAAAAGTTCTACTACCTAATACTGCCTAATACTGCTTTTTACCGTTTTTCCTGTCTTATTTCTTGTATTCTTGTCCCCTTCTCTACAAGTCCTAATATATGGCAACGAGAGGGCCTGTAACACGCTTTTAGTACAGACCAGAAATACAGACAGGTATTTAGGTCCCTTCTCTTTTTACAGACCACAGACCAGAATACTTATCTCTATTTCTGGTCTGTACTATAATAGTAGTATACAGCCTATACTACTAATATTTTAAGAGTAAAAAGAAGAGTACAAGAAGACATTGTGTGTCTAGGGAATATGATAAGTCACAAATTGTTAACCTCCTTGTGAATTGATTTATTGTGAACCTCTCTTCTGGCTTACTTTTGTGGTCTCTTTTAGCTGACTTACGTCGATTTCTGCTTAGATTACAACCCTTTACAATCTTTCTCTTTAAAAGACTTGTAATCCGCCATAGATGTGTTATACTTAGATTAGTTGGAGGATCTATTGATGCCGAACATAAAAAACCCTTACGCTCTAGCCCGACGCGAGTGTTCCAATCACTACGGGGGCGGCTGCGCCGGATTCCCCATCCCCGTACCCCGGCTCGGCAAACTCGCCACCGTCGGCACCGAAGGCGAACCCTGCCTGCTCCGAGAAGCCGACGCCCGCTGTGGGTATTTCGAGCAGTGCGTTCTTGCTGATCCCCGCCACTCCGACGTGGCTGCCCATTACCATACCGACCGAGGCAAACAACACACCGCCGCCGCTGCTCCCTCTCGAAGTCGGTCTAATAACGACCCGAATGCCGCTAGCAGCCTCGAGAGGCCGCCTGAGAGCCTCGTCAAGACGTTGTAAGTTGAAAACCGATGGATAGGTCGGGTAACACGAAGCCCGCTCTTAAAAC
>SKRR01000221.1 GCA_007118345.1 Microthrixaceae bacterium
GAAGGGCGCGGGAATCGACGCCTCTGCCATCGACACCGACTCGGTCACCACGCGCTCGGCACGCTCCTTGATGAGCGCCACCTCGGCGATCGACTCGTCGGCCGCCGCGAGGCTCAGCTCGTACTCCGTCGCCGAGCCGACCCACAACGGCTCCGTCGCGATCAGGCCCTCGCCCTCACCCGTGCCCGGATCGGGACCGTCGTCGAGGCTCTGTTCGAGTTCGTTCCACTCGGACCAGGTCCCGTCATCCTCACGGACCCTTGCCAGGACGGGCTCGGATGGCGCCCGGTCGAACGCGACGCCGATCATCGAGAAGGAGTCCGGCTCCTCGGCGGCCGCGACCACCCGGTCCCCGACGAGCGGCTCCTCGGCGGCCGCCGCCTGGGCGGCGAGCTCGGACGCCACAGCGGGTCGCGTCTCGGGCAGTTCGACGCGCACCCCGAAGGGCAGGTCGAGCACCTGGAACTGTGGGGTGGGCAGAAGAGCGAAGATCACCCCGAGGACAACGATGGCAGCAACCATCCTCGGCCCTCGGAGACTGGCACGGGTCATTCGAGGCATCGACATCAGCGTACGTGGTCCGTCCCCGTTTGCGTCGCCCGTCATTGCCGATCCGGAGCAACGAGCGACGAGACCGCATCCACCAAGGAGCCGAGCTCGCCCGCGGTGAGGTCCTCGAACGCCACACCTCGTTGGTCGGCTCGCCACACGAACCTTCGGACCGACCGGTCGCCCTGACCGGCGACGCACGCGGTCCACCCGTGGGGGTCCACCCTGACCGTCACGGTTCTGGGCGCCGCCCGAGCCGGGACGAGTGGGGCGATCGGTCGTGGAGCCGTGGGTGGCCCACCCAGCGCTCGGGCGACCTCGGCGGGCGTCGCCATGCGAACCGCGTCCGAGGTGGCGACCACCGGCAGGACCTCGAGGTGGTTCGCGACCTCGGCCGGTGGAACCAGCAGCCGTCGGGTGAGCGGGTCGGACCCCGTCCCGAGGTCACCGCCGGCAGTCGGGTCGAGCTCCAGGTGGACCACCACCGGACCTCCCGGACGCGGCCCGGGCGCGCGCGGAGGGAACCTCGGTTGGAACGGAAGTCGGACGAATCGTGCCGGTCGCCGCCCGAGCGGACGACCCCTGCGCCGGAGGCGGCTGACGAGACGTGCGGTGGCGAAACCGGCGAGCACACGCAGCCATGCCAGGGGCAGGGTCAGGCTCGGCAGACGGCGGTGTCGCAGCCGGCTCAGGATGTTCGACCTCACGGCGATTCGGACACGCTCGGTCAGCGCCGCCCGGACCACACGACGCTGCGCGGGGGTGGGGTCCCGCAGGCTCGCCAGCAGCCAGTTGCGATAGTTGAGGAAGAAGAATCCCGGTGCGCGCGCTCCACCGGACCCCCCGAACGCGTGACGCACCACTGCGGACGGCGCGCTCACCGTGGCCCAGCCGGAGCGTTCGGCACGTCGAGCGAGGTCGGTGTCCTCGTAGTAGGCGAAGAAGCACGGGTCGAACGCTCCGACCTCATCCAGCATGCGCGCCCGCAGCAGCACGCCGCCGCCGCAGAATCCGGCGACCTCTCGGGGTCCACCCGCGAGCTCGGGGACCGAGACGGGGTCGGCGACCTCGCCGAATCGTCGGTCGAAACTCTCGAGGTCGGGGTTCCACTCGGTGCCCAGTCCGTTGAGCAACTCCACGCGCACGTCGTCCACCACGACGTCGAGCGTTCGTGGCCGGTGCCCCAGTGCCGTTTCGGCGACGCCCGCCCCCGTGGCGACCGTCATCGAGCCTTCACCGCTGACGGTCATCGAGACCCGCCGGCCGTCGCCGGTGGGCACCAGCAGGCGCACCGAACCGACCGCCTCCCGCCACAGCTCGAGTGGCCACTCCGGGTTCCCGTGCAGAGTCAGGTCCGCGGACTGGACCCGGTCCGTGGCGTCCACGCCGTCCACCTCGACCCGCTCGAGGGTGCAACGGCCGTCGACCACGAGGTCGAGCGCGGCGAAGGAGGGCTCGAGCACCATCCTCGCCGCCGCCGCACCGGCATCGCGGCGTTCGGTCAGGACTCCCACCAGCTCGGTGATGCAGCTGGGCTCCACGATGGCGTCGTTGTTCACCAGCGCCACATGGTCGACACCACGCAGGTCCCCGATCCCCCGATTGCATGCCTCGGCGAACCCCAGGTTCTTGCCGTTGTCCAAGAAGCGCACCGAGTCGCCGAACTCGTGCCGGAGGCGTTCCAGCGAACCGTCCACCGACCCGTTGTCGACCACGACGATCTCGAGTTCGCCGAACGAGGTCTCGGATGCGAGCAGGGATGCGACACATCGCCGGGTGAACCACCAGGAGTTCCAGTTCACCACCACGGCCCGCACGGTCGTCACGACGCCGCCACGCGGTGGGTCCGGTCGTCGACGACGACCTCGGACGTCGGTGGTCTCATCCCCGAGGTCTAGTCGCCGGAGGGTGCCCTCAGGGGCGCCGGTTGGCACAGTCCGTCGAGCTCGACGACCTCGATCTGCTCGCGGTTGTCCCACGTGACCTGGTTGGACGGGTCCTGTCGCAACTTGAACTCGCGGAACTCCATGTCGGCGGCATCGAAGGTGAGGTACCGACCCACCAGCGAATCGCCGAGCCCGAGGATCAACTTGATCGTCTCGATGGCCTGGATGCTCCCCACGATGCCCGGCAGCACACCGAGCACACCGGCCTCGGAGCAGCTCGGCGCGAGTTCGGGCGGCGGAGGCTCCGGCAGCATGTCGCGGTAGGTCGGGCCGTTGCGGGGGTCGAACACGGTGACCTGGCCCTCGAACCGGAAGATCGACCCGTGCACGACCGGGATGCCGAGCTTCACCGATGCGTCGTTGAGCATGTAGCGGACGGGGAAGTTGTCCGCACCGTCGACCACGATGTCGTAGCCCGAGATGACGGACTCCATGTTCGACGCATCGAGGCGGACGTCGTGGGTGATGACGTTCACGTCGGGATTCAGCAGCGTCAGCGTCTTCTTCGCCGAGTCCACCTTTCGGTCACCGAGGCGATCCATGTTGTGGAGGATCTGGCGCTGCAGGTTGGACTCGTCGACGACGTCCATGTCGACGATGCCGAGCGTGCCGACGCCGGCAGCAGCCAGGTACAACGCAGCCGGCGAACCGAGTCCGCCGGCACCGAGCAGCAGGACCTTGGCGTCGAGCAGCTTCAGCTGGCCCTCCTCGCCGACCTCGGGCAGCAGGAGGTGACGGCTGTAACGGTTGCGCTGATCCGGGTCGAGGACCTCGGGCCGCTTCCAGCTGCGTCCCTCGTCCTTCCAGCGGTTGAAGCCGCCGGCCATCGACACGACGTCGGTGTAGCCGAGCTCGCCGAGGGTCTTCGCAGCGAAGGCAGATCGGACCCCTCCGGCGCACATCACGACCACTGGTGCGGCCTTGTCGTTCAGTCGCCCCTCGACCTGGGCCTCGAGGTGGCCACGCGGGATGAAGACCGAGTCAGGGACCGCTCCCTGTTCGAACTCGTCGGCCTCGCGGACGTCGAGCAGGGTCGCTCCGTCGTCGAGCAGCGACTCGGCGGTCGCGGTGTCGACCTCCCGGATCTCCGCCTTGGTGTGCTGCAGCAGGTCTCTGAAGTTGCCCATCTGTCATTGCCTCATCGGTGGGTCGTCGTCGTGGTGGTCACCCGTGACGGGTGCGCACCGACCGAAACCCTACTCAGTTGGTCAACATTCCGACAGCAGCCGGTCCGAGGGTGGCGGTGCCGAACCCCTCGAGCGTCGCGTCGCGGACCGAGAGGTCACCCAGTGCAACCCGTACATCGCCCGCCGCAGCCGGTGCGCCCGTCATCGCTCCGGCGTCGGTCGAGATCTCGACGACCGTGTCGCGCTCCTCGAGGTGGATCTGTCGTGTCAGCACCGACGGCCGGTCGCCGAGCGTCACCCGCTGGTCGCCGTCGGGCCACCTGACGACCACGGTCGCCCCGTGCTCACCCGAGAGGAGGAACTCCACGTCAACCGGCGACGGATCGTGGTCGGTATGGCGCAGCGTGAACGACGCCTCGGGTCCGAGGAGGCGCACGCCCTCCCGGCCCGTCGTGGTCGACGTCGCCGCACCGGCGAAGGTCACCCCGACCGGGCGGGTCACCGACCGCCCCCAGCGGGCGACCCGCTCCTCACCGTGGGTCGCGACCAACTGCGAACGCAGCGGGCGCAGGTCGAACCACTGCCGGGTCCCGTCGCTGCTCACCCCCGCCGGCGGCCCGAGGACCGCCGCAAGGTCATCCGCAGCGGCGGCGCCCGACGAAGGTGCGGTTCCCTCGGGTCGGAGACTGTGGGGCGCCTCGACGCGCACATCGACCAGTACCGCCTCGAAACCGGCCGCCGCCAGGCCGACGGCGAGGGGGCCGGGCTCCTGCGCCGCCCACGAGAACCGCCAGTCGCCGCTGCGTCCCGCGATCGCGCCCGCGCTCCAGCTCAGTCGGCCGTCGGCCGCGGACCAGACCGCGAGCGTGGAGTGCATCGGGGCACCGCGGTCGACGACGCCGCTGGGAAAGACCATGGGTGGGAACACGAAGACGTCGTCGCCGTCGTCGAGACCTCCCAGCAGTTGCTCGGCGACCTCCTCGTCGACCGCCCTCGCGGCAGCCACCTCTCCGGGGTCGGGAACCGCGCCGTTCGCGACCTGGTCGACCGTCGCGACCGCGACCAGTCCCACGGCGATCAGCACACTCGGCATGACGCGCGCACCGAACGCGCGGGTCCGTCGCTCGAGGACCAACCCGAGCGCGACGAGCCCGACGAAGGTAACCACGACGGAGATCCGGCTCCACACCCGGATCTGGCCGAACCCGGTCAACGCGATCAGGAGCCCACCTCCTCCGACCGATCCGGCCGCCAACGACGCTCCGGCGATCACGCCCAACCGCTCGAACAGGCCCTGCTCGACGCGCCCACCGGGCGGGTCCGATCGGCCGGCGTCCCGTACGCACCGCAGCACCACCAGCGCGAGGCCGGCGAGGGCGACGAGTCCGAGGTAGTCGCCGCCACGCCTCGGCACCGCGTCGGCGTACCGCTGCCCCACCGAGGCCGCCACACCGAGGCGGTGCCCCGGCGGCGGCACGGCCAGCGCCGCCGGGCGGAGTCCGTAGCTGTCGGTCTCGATCGACGCGCGTTGTGACGCCTCCTGATTCGTCCCGGATGACGCCGCCTGGACCAGGTCACCGGCGACGTTCGCCACGACCACGGCCATGAGGGCGGCAGCGACGATCATCGGGACGGTGAGCAGTCGGACCTCGCGGCGACGCAACGAGCGGACCAGTCCCACCGCCACGATCCCGACGACGGCGAACGCTGCGTAGTAGGCGCTGGCCGACCCGACGACGAGGACCCACAACACCGTCCACCCGAGCCGCCGGCGCCACTGCGCCGCGCCGCGGACAGCGCCGTCGTCATGGGGTGAGCGCTGCGGGCGGAGCGAACCATCGTTGGCCCAGAGCGCCAGGAGCACGCCGAGGGGCACCGCGTAGTACGTCGCCAGGAAGAGGTGTCCGGCGGCTATCGTCTCGAAGTGGTACGGGGCCAGGGAGAACACCACTGCGAGCGACCCTGCGAGCAATGCCCCGACCGCCAGGTGTCGCAGCACCCCGAACGCCGCCCAGGCCACGAGCACGAACCCCAGCAGCAACCAGATGTTGACGACCAGCATCGGATCGTCGGTGAGGAGCCGGACGAATCGGATCCCCGCCAGATGGAGCCGATCGGGCCCGAGGGGGAAATCAACCCAGGTCGTCCCGTGGGGTGCTCCGAGCTCGGCGACACCCCGGGCCGTGCCGGTCCACCCGGCCCCCTCGACCATCGTCAACGTGCCGATGGTGTCGTTGCCGTACACGATCGGGTTCGACCATCCGCCGGCCCACGGTCGCGTGAACAGGCACCCGAGGAGCGCGGCGACCGTTCCGACGACGCCGTACTCGAGCACTTTCCGGCCGGCCTCGGCCCGCCGGCCGACGTCCGTGCGCGACGTGCTGCGACGTACACCTGCCAGCATCGGCTCACGCTACCGACCCGCCCGCCGATTCCAACGGGGCGACCGGGCAATCGGGCAACCGGGCGACCGGGTAACCGGCACCCGGAGCTCAGGCGAACAACTTCGGCAGGACCTCGCTGATCGACCCTCGGACCACGACATCGGCTGCGTCGTCGTAGGGCGTGACCTCGGCGTTCACGATGATCAGGCGTGCGCCGGACCGCAGCGCCGTCGGCACCATGTCGGCAACCGGGTACACCTGCAGGCTCGTCCCGATGCACACCAGCAGGTCGCAGCGCGCAGCGGCGTCGAAGCTGCGGCGCAGGTCCTCGGGGTCGAGCGACTCGCCGAAGAACACGGTGGCTGACTTCACGACCCCGCCGCACACCTCGCACGACGGGTCGGGTTCGCCCGCCCGGACACGATCGAGCACGTCGGCCATCGGCCCTCGCCAGTCGCACGAGACGCACCGGGCGGAGCGGATCGTCCCGTGGACCTCGACGACGCCGGACGGGTCGTTGCCGGCGCGCACGTGCAACCCGTCGATGTTCTGGGTGACCAGGAGCTCCAGGCGGCCACTGCGCTCCAGATCGACGAGGGCGTCGTGGCCGGGGTTGGGTGTGGCCGTCCACGCCGGATTCGTCAGACGGTGCTGCCAGGCCCGCCGTCGGATCTCGGGATCAGCCAGGTAGTACGCGATCGAGGAGTACTTCTCCGCGTCGGGGTCCCGGGTCCAGAGCCCGTCGGGACCACGGAAGTCCGGGATGCCCGAGTCGGTCGAGACACCGGCACCGGTGAGCACCACGATTCGCCGCGAGCTGTCCACCAACGCCGCTGCCGACCCGGTCGCTTCGAGATCCATCCGTTCGAGTCTGTCGCGCACACAGGGCTGCTGCACCGCATCGAGGCTCCGGTTCGTCCCGGTCGACACCCGATCGACCATGATGGCGCCATGGAGGGCATCACGGCGGACGAATCGCAGCGACCCTGGGGGTCCTACACGGTGCTCTCGGACGCCGACGACCACAAGGTGAAACGCATCGAGGTCCGGCCCGGGAGACGGCTCAGCTATCAACGGCACTTCCGGCGCGCCGAGCACTGGTTCGTCGTGTCGGGCCACGCCGTGGTCGAACTGGACGACGTCGCCACGGAGCTCTCCGCCGGCTGCAGCATCGACATCCCGCTCGGGGCCGCCCACCGCATCCAGAACCCCAGTGCCGACACCCCCCTGGTCTTCATCGAGGTCCAACACGGGTCCTACTTCGGTGAGGACGACATCGAGCGGCTGGACGACGACTACGGACGCTGCTGAGCACCCTGACCGGGCCCTGTGCACCGCTGACACGGCCGAAGCAGCTCCTTAGGTTCGAGGGCGAACACCACTCGATGCTGGAGCCGCCCGATGTCGACCACCCGTCCCGCCGAATCCCGGTCACACCTGCGGCCGGTCCCCTCCACTCCGGGCGCCCGGTCCGAGGAGGGTGGCCGGGGCGAACCACCACCGTCGGGCGGACCTCCGCCACGGATCATCGTGCACCCCTGGAGCGGCCCCGAAGCACGCGGCCCCGCGCACGAGCTCCGCAGCGAGTACGTCGAGCGGTTCTGGTTGGGCGTGCTGGGACCCTCGGTGACGCTGCTGCTACGGCGACTCGCCCGCGGCTTCGACCACCACCCCGGTGGCTACGTGATCGACGTGGCCGACACCGCTCGCGCCATCGGTCTGGGGTCCAGCACCGCTCGGAACTCACCGATGAACCGCACGCTCGAGCGCGCCTGCATGTTCTCGACGATGCGCCGCACCGCCCACGACCGCTACGAGGTGCGGCGTGAGCTCCCGCGGCTCAACGCTCGCCAGCTCGCGCGACTCCCGACCGTCGTGCGCGGCGCACACGACCACTGGATCCGTCAGCACGACGCGACACCGCCCCCGGCCGCATGAATGATCGTGCGCGGTTCACGGCGCTGATTCGGTGAACTCCAGCTCGAACAACTCGGTCGGGTCGAGGTCGCCGGGAGCGCCGTCGGCGCCCTGCCAGTCCTCGAGCAGCCGCAGCAGTGTGCGGACCCCGAAACCGGTGCCACCCTTGGGGTGCTCGCCGTCGACCTCAGAGAGGAACGCCGGCCCGGCGATGTCGATGTGGGCCCACGGCGTGCCCTCGGGCACGAACTCCTTCAGGAACAACCCCGCGGTCAGCGCACCGCCGTACCGCCCCCCACCGATGTTCTTGAGGTCCGCGACCGACGAGTCGAGGTGGCGCCGGTAGTCCGGCGGCAGCGGCAGCGGCCAGAGTCGCTCGCCGGCGTCCTTCGCCGCTTTGCCGACCACGGCCGTGAAC
>SKRR01000140.1 GCA_007118345.1 Microthrixaceae bacterium
ACCGTCGGCGACCACCTCGACGAGGAGCTGCGGCTCAAGAAGCTGGTCGGACGCCTCGCCACCTACCTGCAGGGCTACGGCGACCTGATGGTCCGGGTCAACGACTGGGACCCAGCGGTGTTGGAGCGGTTCCGCGCCGACGAGCGGGTGCGCAACATCGGCGGCGCGATCGACGCGATCGGCACCACCGACGACCTGCAGCACGTCGCCCGGTTGCTGCCTGACGAGTGGCTCGCTGCGTCGGCCACCGGCACCGCCGAGCAGTGCGCGCAACGGGCACTCGGCCAGTTCGACCTGGGTGCCGACGGGGTGATCCTCCACGGCGCCACCCCCACCGAGCTCGCACCGGTGCTCGAGGCCTACCGCACCATCCGTCCCGAGGGCCGCTTCGACGCCGAGCCCGCCAACCCCGGAAGGTCCCGCACGTGAGCACGACCGGAACCGACGACGGGGGAGCGACCGCTCGGCCCGAACTGGTCGACCGGCCCGACCTCCTGACGCCCGAGTGGCTGACCGCGGCGCTGCGCAGCGCCGGCCACGACATCCACGTGACCGCGGTCGAACGCGAGCAGGTCGGCACGGGGCAGATGGGCACCAGCGTGCGGGTGCGGATGAGCACCGAGGGCGACCACGACGTCCCCGACACGCTCGTCGCCAAGCTCCCCTCCCCCGACGAGACCAAGCGCGCGATGGTCGCCGGCATCTACCGGACCGAGGTGAGCTTCTACCGCGAGCTCGCGCCGACGCTCGCCGTGCGCACGCCCCGTCTCTGGTACTCCGATCTCTCCTCGGACTGGCACCGGTTCGTGCTGCTGCTCGAGGACCTCGCCCCCCGCCGGCAGGGCGACCAGATCCTCGGCTGCGACGTCGAGCAGTCCCGGCGCGCGGTCGAGAACCTGGCCGGCCTGCATGGTCCGCGCTGGTGTGACCCGACGCTCGAAGCCGACTGGATGACGATCGTGCGCGGCGACGGCGCCGAAATGGTCGCGATGATCACCCGGGACGCCACCGACCGGTTCCTCGGGCGCTACCACGACCGGCTCGACGCCGCCGATCGTCACCTGCTCGACGCGATCCCCGCCAAGCTCGCCAGCTGGATCCTGGCCCGCGACGACCGGTTCGCACCGCTGCACGGCGACTACCGGCTCGACAACCTGCTCTTCGGCGAGGGTCCGGACCCCGTCGCTGCGGTCGACTGGCAGACCGTCACCCTCGGACTGCCCGGCCGCGACGTCGCCTACTTCCTCAGTACCGGGCTGGCGCCCGAGCTCCGTCGACGCCACGAGCGCGAGCTCGTCGAGGCCTACCACGCGACGCTGCTCGGTCACGGCGTGCGCGACCACCCGATGGAGGAGTGCTGGGACGACTACTGCTTCGGCATGCTGCAGGGACCGCTCATCACCATCGTCGGCGCGGCCTACGGCGAGGTCACCGAGCGGGGTGACGAGATGTTCCTGGCCATGGCCACCCGCTCGTGCGCCGCGATCCGAGACCACGAGGTCCTCGACCGGGTCTGAACAGCAGGTCGGTTCGCCAACTCGTCGCGTTGCGGTTGATGGGCAACCACAACGCGACGAGTTGGCCCGGCTGGTGCCAACCACCCACCGTCACCAGGGCGACGCGACGTAGACCTGCAGGGCGATCGCCACGGCGAGCTGCAACGCCAACCACACGTGGCGTTCCCAGCGGCGCTCGACCGCCACCACCGCGAGCAGCACGAACGGCACCGCCGGCAGCCAGATCCGCTCCACCTCTCCCTTGGACAACAACGAGATGTTGGCGCTGAGGACCGCCGCCACACCGCCGCCGACCAGCCACCACACCCTGGCGTCGCGCAGTCGGGCGAGACCCGCCACCGCAGCCGGACCGATCGTCACGGCGAACACCGCCAGGTTCGACACGAGGAAGTAGTACGCCGGCCGGTTCGGCGCCACACCTGCCTGGTAGGCCTCGTTGGTGGCCGCGAGCCCGGCGAACCAGTCGAACCCGAGCGCCATGAACCACAGCGGGATCACTGCGAAACCGACGGCAGCTGGAACGAGCGGCTGCCAGCGTCGCGACACGCCGGCGAGGATGGCGAGCGCCCAGAGCGGGCCGAGCAGCAGCATCGACCCGTACGACAACGACAGCGCGGCACCGGCGAGCAGCCCCGCGCCGAACCCCGCCACCAGGCCCCACCGCGGTGGTGCGGTGATGGCCACCGCTCCGAGTGCGACCGCCCAGGCGATGACGCCCATGAACATGGCGTCGGGAGAGGTGGCGATCCAGATGACGGCGGGCGCGAGCCCGGCGAACGGTGCCGCCCGTCGCGCGGCGTCGCGTCCGGCGACGCGGTCGAGTGCGATGAGCGAGGCGGGGGCCGCCGAGGCGGCGATCACGAGGAACGTGGCCGTGAGCACGTCGCTGCGGCCCCCGCCGACCAGGTCGACCAGCCAGTGGGCGAGCGTCGCCCCGGGCGGGTGGCCCTTCACGTGCGTGGGGTGGTCGGGCAGCCGGTCGACGTAGGTCCGGAGGAACTCCGCGGGCGAGTCGATCGCCTGTGCCGTCGGCAGGTAGGCCAGCGGATCGGCGAGGATCGTGTACAGCGAGTCCCACCCATCCGACCCCTGCAGCAGCGCCGGCCACACCAGCGCCACCGCGCCGGAACCGAGCAGCACCGCGCGCCACGGGAGCCGTTCGGTGAGCGGCACCCACACGATCGCCAGCACCACTGCGGCCGTCAGCGCCCACCACATCCCCGGGGGCCACTCGACGCGCCATCGTGCGAGGAACGGGGGTGCGTTCAACGCCAGTCGGACCCCCTGCTCCAGCAGGTGGGCCCCCCACTGCTGCACCCCCACGAAGGCGACGACGGCGACGGCCACGGCGACGAGGCCCCACCGCTGCGCCCCGGACGGCGCCACCGGAGAGGACCGGTCGAGCCATCGGTGCGGCGCTGGTCCGTCCGCCGTCACGACGAGGTGGGGGCCCGCAACGGCTCGTCGGCGAAGCGGGTCAGCCCCTCCTGCGGTTCGATCGCCGCCACGAAGCCGAGCTCCTGCCGTGCCCGGATCGGGTCACCGACGACGTGGCGGACGTCGCCGAGCCGGTACCCGCCGACCACCTCTGGCTGGATCCCTCGTCCGTCCGCTGCGCAGAGCACCCGGGCCATCTCGAGCAGCGTGGCCGGGTGACCCGAGGCGACGTTCACCGCCCCCGCGACGTCGGGTCGCTCGCACAGCGCGAGCACGTTGGCCCGGGCCACGTCGTCGACGTGGACGAAGTCGCGACGTTGCGCGCCGTCCTCGAACACCTTCGGCGACACGCCGGCAGCGAGTGAGCTGCGGAAGATCGATGCCACACCCGCATAGGGGGTGTCGCGCGGCATCCGCGCGCCGTACACGTTGTGGTAGCGCAGCGAACACACCGCGGTGCCCGCCTCACGGGCCCACGCCGCACAGAGGTGCTCCTGATGGAGCTTGGTCGCCGCGTACACGTTGCGGGGGTCGACCGGTGCGTCCTCGGCCACCTCGGCGGGGCGCAGCTCGGCGTCGCAGTCGGGGCAACGGGGTTCGAACCGACCGGCGTCGAGATCCACCGGGCGTCGCGGACCCGGGCGGACCCGGCCGTGGCGGTCGCAGTCGTAACGGCCCTCGCCGTAGACCACCATGCTCGAGGCGAGGACCAGGCGACCGTGCCACCCCTGGCGGTGCATGGCACGCAGCATCGTCGCGGTCCCCACGTCGTTCGAACCGACGTACTGCTCGACGTCATCGAGGTCCACCCCGAGGCCCACCTTCGCCGCCTGGTGCGTCACCGCGTCGGCACCCGGCAACACCTCGCGCCACACCTCGGCGTCGCGGACGTCGCGCCAGAGGTAGGTCGCCATCGGGTTCAGGTGGTCCGGTGGGCCGCTGTGGGCCGCCGGGTCGAGCGAGTCGACGACCACCACGTCATGGTCGAACGAGCAGAGCCGGTCGACGACGTGGGATCCGATGAAGCCGGCGCCGCCGGTCACCACGACCCTCACGGGTTCCCTCCCGGGACCCGCCGACTGACAACATGAACGCCGTGCACGACGTGATCCTGCCATCCCTGGACGAGGAGTCGGCGTTGCCGTGGGTCCTCGGACGCATGCCGGAGGGATACCGGGCGATCGTCGTGGACAACGGATCCACCGACCGGACCGCCGAGGTGGCCGAGGCGCACGGCGCAGTCGTCGTCCACGAGCCGACGCGAGGGTTCGGGGCCGCCTGCTGGACCGGACTGTGCACCGCCGACGCCGAGGTGGTCTGTTTCATGGACGCCGACGCGAGCTTCGACCCGACCGAGCTCCCCCGGGTCGCGGACCCGGTCGACCGGGGCGAGCTCGACCTGTGCCTGGGTGCCCGGTCCGGCCGAGCGGGCGCCTGGCCGGTGCACGCTCGTGTCGCCAACCGGATCCTCGCGGCCGAACTGCGCCGGCGGACCGGCGTCCAGCTGCGCGACCTGGGACCGATGCGCGCGGCCCGCCGCGAGCAACTCCTCGCGCTCGGCCTGGTCGACCGCCGATCGGGGTGGCCGCTCGAGATGGTGCTGCGCGCCCACCGCGCCGGCTGGCGGATCGGTGAGGTACCCGTCGCGTACCGACCGAGGGTCGGTCGGTCGAAGGTGACCGGCACCGTCCGCGGCACCGCCCGGGCGATCGGTGACATGTCGCGCATCCTCGCCGAGGACGCCCGCGCGTGAGCGCCACGCGCGTGGCGGTGATGGCGAAGGCACCCGAGGCGGGCACGGTGAAGACCCGGCTGTGCCCGCCCTGTACACCGCAGCAGGCGGCGCTCCTCGCGGAGGCCTCACTCTCTGACACCCTCGGCACCATCACCAGGGTGGAGGGTGCTCGACCGGTGCTGGTGCTCGCGGGGGCGCCCGGGGCGTGGCTGCCTGCCGGGATCGAGGTCGTTCGCCAACGCGAAGGGGGGCTCGGTGAGCGCCTCGCCGGTGCGGTCGCGGACCTGGGCGGACCGGTGGTGATCATCGGCATGGACACCCCGCAGGTGACCGTCGACGACCTGCGGACCGTCGTCGACGAGTTGCACCGACCCGATGTGGATGCCGTGCTCGGTCCCGCCGAGGACGGCGGCTACTGGGTCATCGGACTCGACCGAGCCGTTCCCGGCGTGTTCGACGGCGTCACCATGAGCGTCGCGGGCACCCACGACCAGCAGGCGGAGCGACTGGCACAGCTCGGCCTGAGGGTTGCCACGACCCGCACACTCCGCGACGTCGACACCTTCGAGGATGCCGTGTCCGTGGCGCACGAATGTCATGCCGGTCGCTTCGCCCCGACGGTGCGCCGCGTCACGACGGAGCTCGATGGGGGCCCCGCCCCGTGACGCAGCTGCCACCTCGACGAGGTGGCGTTCACGACGTCGTGGTCGCTCGACCGTCGCCGTGCGGCGCTCGTGCCGTTCCGGCGTGGTCGCTGCCCGGAGTGTCGCCCTCACCCGCTGCGCCGTCGCCAGGTGGTGGGGTCACGGCGAGTCCCAGGCCGAGTGCGGCGACCACGGCGACGTTGCCCGGAACGGAACCGAGCCCGATCACCAGGTCGCCGGCGCGGTAGGTCAGCACCAGGATCCCCGCGATCGCGACCGTTCCCCATCCGACCCAGCGGCGGGTGGTGCCGTCGAGCCGGCGGTGGGCGAACCACCCACCCGCGCCGACCAGCGCGACGAGGAGCCCCACCGCGATCGAACCTGGGAAGGTCGCGACTCCCCAGTCGGCGGGAACGTTCGGGTTGTCCCTGGCGAGCAGGTGCCAGTCACCGTCGCCGGTGAACCCGGCGCCGGCGTTCGCGACCGCGACGAGGAGGCCGTACGCCACGGTCACGACCGCCATGGTCCCCGCCGTCTGCCCACGCTCGGTCCTGGTCGTCGCGAGCACCCCGAGGTGCAGGACGATCATCAGGACGTAGGACCAGTACCACTCGCTCGGGTGGTTGGCCACCGCCAGGGCGATGCCGAGGCTCATGGCCACACCGAGCACCGACGCGACCCGCAGGTAGCGCCCTGCGATGAAGAGCACGGCGAGCGCGAACTCGGTGAGGAGCACCACCCACCCGAACGCGGCGAGGTTGGGACTCACGACCTGTTCGAAGAACCAGCCGGACCCGGGCGCCACCGGCGACTCGACGCCCATCTGGACGAACGCGCAGAGCTGTCGACAAGCCTCGTCGGAACGACCGAAGTTCGGTGGGATCTTCCAGTTGACGTTGGCCAGCCACAGCAGCGCCGCGGTCCAGCGCAGCACGGACGGCACCCAGCGCGAACTCAGGATGTCGACGCGGGCAGTGAGGCGAGCGGCGTCCATCAGGTCTCCTCAGGCACAGGGGAAGGTCGACGCCAGCACGTCGCTGGTCAGACGGTGCATGCGGTACTCGTCACGGATCTCCTCGATCGCGAGCTCCAGAGGGGACCAGTCGTCACGGACCTTCATCGTCGGGTCGATCGCGGCGACCGGGTGCCACCAGACCCCCTCGGCGGTCACGCACACCTCGGGGATCAACGACGTCCTCGACACCGACAGCCCGTCGTTTGCCGCTCCCTGGCGTGCGATGCGGCGCACGACCCGTTGGTCCTCGTCGAGGTCGAGGTCGTCGAAGAGCGTGTCGAGCTCCTTTTCGGCATCGATCGAGTCGCGACCGAGCGTCGCCGCGATCCGCACCCGGAACCCGAGCTCCATCGCCAGACGGATACCGGCGATCGCCCGGTCGAAGCTCCCCGCGCCGCGGTGCAGGTCGTGCAACTCCGCGGTTGCGGCATCGAGACTGATCTGGAGCGTCAGCCCCTCCCTCGGCAGCGCCTCGAGGCGCCGACGGCGCTCGCCGGTCCACACCATGGCGTTCGTCAGGACCGTCGTGGGCAGGATGGCGGTCGCAACGGCGAGTCGCTCGTCGAGGTCGAGCAGCATGAACGGCTCACCGCCGGTGAGGTAGAGCTCCTCGACACCGGCGCCGGACGCCTCGTCCATCAGACGCCCGAACTGCTCGAGGTCGATCACCCGTGGCACAGCTGAGGGTGACGACTCGACGCAGCAGTAGTCACACGCCAGGTTGCAGTGGAAGTTGGTGTACACCCACAACCGGTGGCCCGGCCGCCGGTCCGGCGGGAGCGCCCCGATCGGGTCGTCCATCCGTCCCCGCAGCACCTCGACGGCGTCGGGGTGGACGCTGATGACCGTGTTGCCGGTCGCCTCGGCCCATCGGCGCACGATCTCGACGTCGTCGGGACCCTCGACGTCGACCAGCGCGGTGCTGCCCGCGGCGAGCGAGCCGACCTGTTCGACGAGGCGCAGTGTGAGTCGGAGGCTCATCGCGGTGCGCTCACCAGTGGTCCGAGATCCCTTGGGCGTCCATGGCCGCCACGAGCGAGTCGTAGCCCGACAGCTCGGGCCGCTTCCACTCCCGGAGTCCCTCCAGCTCGAGGATCCGACGGTGCTCGGCGTTGCCCCAGTCCATACCGAGCAGCGTCGACACCCACGCCTCGGCCAGCTGGGGGTCGAGGCTGGGCAGCGCCGAGAAGTTGCAGTGGCTGTAGTGCGGCGACTCCCAGATGACCTCGAGGTCCGACACGGTGTCGTCACCGGCAGCGGTCAGCGCCTGCCAGGTGTTGATGCCGACCGCAGCGACGTCGGCGTCGTCGTCGAGCACGGCTCGCAGCGAGTCCAGGTCGGAACGGCCGGTGTCGCCGTGCTTGCCGACGTCGGAGTCGAAGATCACCAGCGTCACGTCGTCGGCGCCGACCCCTGCCTCGGCCATGAAGTGCAGCGGCAGGATCCGGGCCTGCCCGGAGTCACGCGAGCCCAGCGCGACCCGCTGGCCGGGCAGCGAGTCGAGGCCCGACAGTCCGGAGCCCGCGCGGGCGACCATCAGGGTCTGGAACACGAGGTCGGTGTCTCTCGTGGCGAGGGCGACGGCGGTCCCGCCCGACCGACGCAGCGTGCGGATCCACGCGACGTTGGTGTTCCAGGCGATGTCGATGTGGCCCGCGAGCAGTGCCTCGACCTGGCGTTCGTAGTTCGAGAAGAGCACGAAGTCCATCGGTGTGTCGCTATCGCCGAAGTAGTCGCGGATGCCCTCCCAGATCGGCACGACGTTCGCCGTGTAGGCCACCGCCCCGACGAGGAGCTCCTGGTTCGTGGTCAAGGTGTTGATCCTGTCGTTCGTGGTTCGTGGTCTGGTTCAGAAGAGGTCCATGCCGCACAGGGCGCGGCCGGTGAAGTCGAGTATCGCGAACGCAAGTCCGTCTACACTGCGTTGCGACAGACACACCTGCCGAAACTCGACGATCTGGGGATCATCGAGTTCGACAAATC
>SKRR01000240.1 GCA_007118345.1 Microthrixaceae bacterium
CCTTCGCGATGCAGCCGCGATCGTCGTAGAACGCACGGGGCAACCCGAGGTTGTCCGCCGCGAGCTCGGTGCAGTTGGCCGTCGTTCACCACACCGCGACGTCGAACAACTACTCGAGCGCGCAGGTGCCGGCGATCATCCGCAGCATGCAGGCGTACCACATGGACCAGCTGGGCTGGAGTGACATCGGGTACAACTTCGTCGTCGACCGCTTCGGCAGGATCTGGGAGGCGCGATCGGGGAGTCGGAACCGCGCCGTGATCGGGGCCCACGCCGCTGGCTTCAACACCGGCTCGGTCGGCGTGAGCGTCATCGGGAACTACGTCGGTACCTCGCCGTCGTCGCCGGCGGTCGAGGGCGTCTCCCGGGTGATCGGCTGGCGCTTGGCGTCGGCCGGCATCGCTCCCACCGGTTCCGGCACCTACACCTCCCTCGGTTCGAACACGATCCCGAGGGGACGCACCGTCACGCTGCCGCGTGTGGTGGGGCACCGCGACGTCGGTGCGACCAGTTGCCCGGGATCGCTCTACGATCGGCTGGGAACGATCCGGAGCCGGTCGAACGCATGGTTCGTCACGTCGAACTCGCCACGTGGTCATCTCGATGTCGTCAGCGTCAACGGGGACAGGGTGACGATCGCAGGGTGGGCGGGTTCACCCACTTCAGCGTTGCCGGTGTCGGTCCAGACCTACGTCGGCCCGCGGTGGCGGATCACCGCGGCGAACGGCTTGCGCCTCGACGTGGCCCGGGTCCACCCGGCGTTCGGCGATCGCACCGGCTTCCGGGTCACCCACTCGGGGATCCCACCCGGCGAACACCGTGTCTGCGCCTACGCGCTGGGCGACGGCCCACAGGCCGCGAACACCACCCTCGGGTGCCGCGACGTGGTGGTGAAATAGCGCGACGCCGTCCGGGCCTTCCACGACGGCATGCTAGAAACGTCGCCGTGAAGGGCTTAATCCTCTCCGGCGGAGCCGGCACGCGGTTGCGTCCGATCACCCACACCAGCGCCAAGCAACTGGTGCCGGTGGCGAACAAGCCGATTCTGTTCTACGGCCTCGAGGACATGGTCGAGGCAGGCATCACCGAGATCGGGATCATCACCGGAGAGACCGGTCCCGAGGTGATCGAGGCGGTCGGCGACGGCGCCCGCTTCGGGGCGAAGATCACCTACATCCCTCAGGCCGAGCCGCTGGGGCTGGCGCACTGCGTCCTGATCGCCCGCGACTTCCTCGGCGACGACGATTTCGTCATGTACCTCGGCGACAACATGCTGCAGCAGGGCCTGAGCGAGTTCGTGGGTCGGTTCGAAGCCGAGCGGGAGCGAGCCGACGCGCTCACCCTCGACGGGGCGCACCGGGCCCCCGCGGCCCAGATCCTGTTGTGTCCCGTTCCCGACCCTCACCGCTTCGGCGTGGCCGAGGTGGACGAGCACGGACACGTGGTGCGTCTGGTCGAGAAGCCCGAGGATCCGCCGTCCGACCTGGCGCTCGTCGGTGTCTACCTGTTCACCCCGGCGATCCACGAGGCGGTCGCATCGATCGAGCCGTCGGAGCGCGGCGAGCTCGAGATCACCGACGCCATTCAATGGCTGATCAGCCACGACTACCTCGTACGCCATGATCTGCTGAGCGGCTGGTGGCTGGACACCGGCAAGAAGGACCCGTTGCTCGAGTCGAACCGGCGGGTGCTCGAGGTGCTCGAGCCGCGGGTCGAGGGTGATCTCGACGATCGCTCACAGGTCGACGGGCGGGTCGTCATCGAGGCCGGCGCCGTGCTCATCAACTCGCACGTGCGGGGTCCGGCGATCGTCGGGAGCGGCACGCGGCTCGAGAACACCTACGTCGGTCCGTTCACGGCCATCGCCGAGGGCTGTGATCTGTTCGATTGCGAGGTCGAGCATTCGGTCATCCTCGAACGCACGAGCATCTCGGGCGTTCCGCGACTCACCGATTCCCTCATCGGAAGGGACACCCAGGTGCGGCGCACCGGGCAGCGACCCCGGGCGACGCGGCTGATGATCGGCGACCACTGTTCCATCGACATCGAATAGGACCCACCCATGGCAACGGTCATCCCCTCGGAGGTCATCGAGGGTGTCCACCTCGTCGAACCCAAGAAGTTCGGTGACGAGCGGGGCTACTTCATCGAGACGTATCGGCGCGAGTGGTTCCCGAAGGGCCGCGAGATGGTCCAGGGCAACCGGGGGAACCGGGTGGCTGGCTGCGTGGTCGGTCTGCACTACCACCTGCACCAGTCCGACTACTGGTACGTGCCGTTCGGCCACGCCCGAGTGGTGCTGCACGATCTGCGAGCCGGTGGTCCGACCGATGGCGCCACGCAGATGCTCGACCTCGGTGAGATCGACGGCGAGGAGAACAACCACCTCGGCGTGTACATCCCGCCGGGCGTCGCCCACGGGTTCGCGTCGATGTCCGACATGGCGATCACCTACCTGGTCGACAGCTACTACAACCCTGCCGACGAGCTCGGCGTGGCGTGGGACGACCCGGAGATCGGCGCCGACTGGGGCCTGACCGATCCGGTGCTGTCGGAGCGCGACAGGAACAATCCCCGGCGCGCCGACATCGGGCTGCAGTGGCAGCCGCACCCTTCACTCCGGACCTGAGTCCGGCCGCGATCCAGGAGAATCTCCAGCCATGCGACTCTTCGTGACCGGCGGCGCCGGTTTCATCGGCTCGAACTACGTGCACCACGTGCTGGCGTCGACCGACGACCGGGTGACCGTGTTCGACGCGCTCACCTACGCCGGCAACCGCGAGAACCTCGCGGGCCTCGAGGAGGACCCCCGCTTCTCGTTCGTGCACGGCGACATCTGCGATCGCGACGCGGTGGCCGCAGCGCTGCCGGGACACGACGCGGTGGTGCACTTCGCCGCGGAGAGCCACGTGGACCGCTCGTTGCTCGACCCCGACGTGTTCGTGCGGACGAACTGCCTCGGGACGAACGTGCTGTGCGACGTCGCGACCTCGGTTGGTGTCGACCGGTTCGTCCACATCTCCACCGACGAGGTCTACGGCTCGATCGAGGAGGGTTCGTTCAGCGAGGACGCGGTCCTGGCTCCGCGGTCGCCCTACTCGGCGGCGAAGGCGGGCTCCGACCTGATCGCGCTCGCCTACCACGAGACGCATCACCTCCCCGTGCTCGTCACACGCTCGTCCAATCAGTACGGGCCGTATCAGTTCCCCGAGAAGCTGATCCCGTACTTCGTGACGAGCCTCATCGACGACAAGCGGGTGCCCCTGTACGGCGACGGCCTGAACGTGCGGGACTGGCTCTTCGTCCGCGACAACTGCGCAGCGGTCGACCTCGTGCTCCGTGGTGGGGAGGTCGGCGAGATCTACAACATCGGGGCCGGCAACGAGCGGACCAACCGCGAGGTCACCAACCTGCTCCTCGCCCTGCTCGGCAAGGACGAGTCGGCCGTCGAGTACGTCGAGGACCGCAAGGGTCACGACCGGCGGTACTCCATCACCTCGGCCAAGGTCGGTGCGCTCGGGTGGACACCGACGACGACCTTCGAGGACGGTCTCGAGCAGACCGTTCGCTTCTACGCCGAACGACGCGACTGGTGGGAGCCACTGGTCGCCCGAGTGAAGAACCGCTGAGGTCCCACATGCGAATCCTCGTCACCGGCTCCGAGGGGCAGCTGGGCACCGAGATCATGGCGCGCCTTGCGGTCGCCGACCGTCACGAGGTGCTCGGGCTGGATCTGCCCGACCACGACCTCACCGACCGCTCACACGTGCTGGGCGTGATCACCGAGTGGCGCCCGGACATCGTGCTGCACGGTGCTGCGTTCACCGCGGTCGACCGATGCGAGGCCGAGGTCGAGACTGCGTACCGCGTGAACTGCCTCGGCACCCGTTTCGTCGCGGACGGGGCACGCCGGGTCGGTGCGCACCTCGTGTACGTCTCCACCGACTACGTCTTCGACGGGACGAAGGACACGCCGTACGTGGAGTGGGACGCCCCGAACCCACAGTCGGTGTACGGCCGCACCAAGCTCGGCGGCGAGTCGGAGCTCGACCCGGGATGGACGATCGCCCGGACGTCGTGGGTGTGCGGGTTCCACGGCAACAACATGGTCAAGACGCTGCTCCGACTCGCCGACGAGCGTGACACGGTGTCGTTCGTCGACGACCAGATCGGCCACCCCACGTTCGCCGGTGACCTCGCCGACATGGTCGTCCGGCTCGGTGTCGAGCGGGTCCCCGGGGTGTTCCACACGACCAACCAGGGTGCGGTCAGCTGGTACGAGTTCGCCCGTGAGGTCTTCGCAGCGGCGGGCCACGACCCCGAACGCGTCTCGCGGATCACCACCGCCGATCTGGATCCGCCGCGTCCGGCGCCGCGTCCGGCGAATTCGGTGCTCGACAACATGGCGTGGCGGCTGCACGGTTTCGAGCCCAGCCGGGAGTTCCGCGAGCCGCTCGCCGAACTGATCACCCGGCTCGAGGCGTCCTAGTGGAACCCTCCCTTCCCGGAGGATTCCGCGCCTCCCTGCGACGCAGGTTCGACCAACTCCTGCCCCACGGTACCCAGCAGCGGAAGGCCGGGACGTTTGCGCTCGCGGCCTACCGGGAGGTCAGGCGGGCCGGGGCCGAACTGGCGGAGACCCGCCGAACCGGCTTGGTGTCGACGGCGCTGCCCTACACGTACCCCAGATGGTTCCGTGCGACAGCTTCGACGGCCACAGAGCTCGCGGCGATGCGCAACAGGATGAGCATCCTCGACTACGAACCGCGCTCGTGGTCGTGTTCGGTCGTGGTGGTCCCCGGCCCCGGCTCTGCTGAGGACACCCTCCGGTCCCTTCGCTCCCAGCTCCGACCCGCTGAGCGTGTCGAGGATCTCCGGGCCGCCGACGACGACGGCCTGCCCGCGGTTGCCGAACACCTCGCGGCTGCGCCCGACGGCGAGTTCGTCGTGGTGCTGCGCGCCGGCGACGTCCTCGAGCCCGACGCCCTGCTCCGTGTGCTGGATCGCGCCGACGCGGACCCTCGGGCGCGTGTGGTGACCTGGGACGACGATGTCCGTTCGGGGCGGCACAACGACGACCCGCGCTTCCGGCCCCTCACCTTCTCTGCCGACCTGCTCCTGTCGGCGAACCCCTACGGGCGATCCCTGGCCCTTCGGCCAGATGCGGTACGAGCCGCCGGGGGGTTGCGTACGGATCTCGGCGTGGACGCGGTGTGGGACCTGCTGCTGCGGATGGGGCTCGACGAGGAACACGTGGCGCACGTCCCGAGGGTGCTCGGCCATCTCTGCGAACGGGCGCCTTCGGTCGGACCCGCCGGGACCGAGGTGGTGACCGAGCACCTCGGGCGCCTCGGGCTCGAGGGCGAGCCGCGCGTCGTCGGTGACTCGGTGCACATCCGGTGGACGCCGCGCCGACGGCCGACGGTCAGCCTGCTCGTACCGACCCGTCACAACCGGGCGCTCATCGGGCCGCTGATCGACACGCTCCGTCTGACCGAGTACCCCGACTGGGAGCTCGTCGTCGTCGACAACGGTGGGCGGACCGAGGAGAACGAACGCTTCTACGCGGAGCGTGCTGCCGGCATCCAGCACCGTGTGATCTGGTGGGACCGACCGTTCAACTACGGCGCGGTCAACAACGCTGCGGCAGCCGAGGCCCGTGGCGAGGTGGTGGTCCTGCTCAACGACGACACGCTCATCCGCTCCGCCGGCTGGCTGGACGAACTGGTCGGATGGCTCGAGGTCCCTGGTGTGGGGACCGTCGGGGTCCAGCTCCGCGATCCTGCGGGCCTCATCCAGCACGGTGGCGCCATCATCGGTGCCGCCGGACTCGCCGACCACCGGTTCCAGGGACTCCCGCCCCACAGCAGCACCATCATCGGCGAGACCGACTGGTACTGGGACTCGGTGGCGAACACCGGTGCGTGCGTGGCGCTCCGCCGGAAGCTCTGGGAGGACGTCGGAGGCCTCGACGAGCGCTTCCTGCTGTGCGGCTCCGATGTGGTGCTCGGTCTCGACGTCCGACGCCGCGGGCTGCGCAACGTGTGCACTCCGGCGATCAGGGTGGATCACCTCGAGTCGGCCACGCGGAGCACGGAGGTGCCTGCCGGCGACGTGTTCGCCAGCTACTGGAGGTACGCCCGCTTCCTGCGCTCGGGCGATCCGTACCACAACCCCAACGTGAGCCTCATGAGTCGTGACCCCGGTCTGCGGGCACCCGACGAGCCCACGGCGCTCGAGCGCGTCGGTCCGTCGCTCGGACGTCAGTTCGGTGGCGTGTTCCACCAGACGGCGACCGTCGAGGAGGCCCGGTTCTTCGGAGCATCGTGCAGGGCCGACGACGACACGGTCGCATCGGTTCGGGAGCTCCATGCCCGGAACCGGGACGGCTTCGACGTCAGGTCGGTGAACTGGTTCGTGCCGGCATTCGACAACCCGTTCTACGGAGGGCTCGCGACGATCTTCCGGATCGCCGACCATCTCCGGCGTCACCACGACGTGGAGAACCGCTTCGTGGTCTGGGGCGAGGAGAACGAAGCGTGGTTCTCATCGGGTCTCGCAGCGGTCTTCCCCGGACTCGAGTCCTCCGACACGGTCTTCCGGCCACGTATCGGTGCGGCCGAGGTCCACGATCTCCCTCCGGCCGATGTCAGCATCGCCACCCAGTGGCAGACCGCCTACCAGGTGGCCCACTTCCCCCACACGCGCCGCAAGTGGTACCTCGTTCAGGATTTCGAGCCGATGTTCCATCCAGCGGGCACGCTCTACGCGCTCGCCGAGGAGACCTACAAGCTCGGACTGCTCGGGCTCTGCAACACCCCGCACCTGCTCGACCTGTACCGGAGCCGCTACGACGCTCGCGGCGTGGCATTCGTGCCAGCGGTCGACCGAGCGGTCTTCCACGCCGAGGGTCGTCGTGAGCGCCAGCAGGGCGAGCCGCTCAACGTCTTCGTCTACGCCCGGCCGGGGCACTGGCGGAACTGTTGGGAGCTGGTCGAACCGGCCCTGCTCGCGATCAAGCGCAGGTACGGCAGCGACGTGCGGATCGTGACCGCGGGCGCATGGGCGTCACCGACCGACCTCGCCCTCGGCATCGACCACCTCGGGCTCCTCGACTACGCCGACACCGGTGAGCTCTACCGTCGCTGCGACATCGCGGTGTCGCTCACGGTGTCGGAGCACCCTTCCTACCTTCCGCTCGAGCTCATGGCCTGCGGGGTGCCGGTCGTCGCGTTCGATCTGCCGGCCGGGTACTGGATCCTGCGCGACGGGGAGAACTGCCTGCTCGCCCGGCGCACCGTCGACAGCCTCGAGGCTCGGATCTCGAGGCTCGTCCAGGATGCAGCGTTGCGGCGTCGACTCGCCGACGGCGGGGTCGCTGCGGTGGCCGCGGCGCACGACGACTGGGACGAGAACCTCGCCGGAGTGCACGCCGCCCTCGGCGTCGACCTCGCCGCCGAGGGGTTGTGACACCCCGCGACGGCGCGACCTAGCATGCGCCGCATGCTCGATCCCCCGGAAGCCGGTCCGGCCGACGTCGACTACGGGCGCTACTACTACGAGCACTACGACGGTGGCAGCTACCGCCGGTCCGAGCACTGGTTGTCGGAGTTCGACCGACTCGCTCGTGTCATCGTGGAGCGCCTGCAGCCGTCCACGGTGCTCGATGCCGGATGTGCGATCGGTCTGCTCGTCGAGTCGCTGCGTGCGCGAGGCGTGGACGCCAGCGGCGTCGACATCTCCGAGTACGCGATCTCCCAGGTCGCCGAGGACGTGCGTGAGCACTGCTGGCAGGGGAGTCTGGCCGAGCCGCTGCCGGCCCGCTACGACCTGATCGTCAGCATCGAGGTGCTCGAGCACATCGAGGAGGACGAGCTGCAGGTCGCCCTCGACCACATCTGTGGCGCGACCGACCGCATCCTGATGTCGAGCACTCCGTACCACTACGACGACCCGACCCACGTCAACATCAAGCAACCCGAGCGGTGGACCGCTGAGATGTACACCCGCGGCTTCGTGCGGGACGTGACCTTCGACGCCTCGTTCATCGCACCGTGGGCGGTGCTGTACGTCCGGAACCGCCGCAGCACCGTGCAGGTCATCGAGGACTACGACCGGGTGCACTGGTACCAGCTCCGCGAGATCCGCGAGACCCGCCAGGGCATCCTGCAGCTGCAGCGCCAGCTCGCTCAGCTCGAGGACGACACCGTCGGGGGCACCGCGCTGTCGCCCCGCCAGCAGCGTCTCGAGCTCGAGGTCCTGCGGCTCAGGGACGAGCTGCGGGTCGCGGACCGACGCGCCGGGGCCAAGGAGGCCTCGGCGAAG